>CAJOMP010000016.1 GCA_905235785.1 uncultured Clostridia bacterium
AGAATAGTAGTTTCTTTATCATCAAATAAATTGTACCTATACGATGAGAACGGGCAAGCTGAAGAAGTTCATACTATTGCAAGCGGAGCAAAAAAGCAAAGTCTGCAAGATGGAAAAGATTTCTGCATAAACTTATAGGTGTTTAAAAGCGACAGGCTCGGATATTTTCCGAGCCTGTCCGCTGTTTAAATACTGCGCTCTAAAATCCTTGCAAGCGATTTACGGTTATTTGAGTACAACGGTATAATATCGGCGCAAAAAAAGTCAAGGTTTTTATCTATCGGCTTAAAAATCAGTTGACAAACCCATTTGAAATTTAATATAATAACGACAAAGGACAAGCAAAAATGAGAAATAACCTTTACTTTTATTTCGGATATTACTTTATTAAGCCATATTGAAATGATATCGGTTATTTTTTGCCTGTTAAATTTTGAAAATTCCGACATAAAAGACCGATAGCAAATCGGTCTTTTTTTAATAACCAAAACAAGGTGGCAGTTATGATTATCGTAGTAAAAAACAATTGTGAAAAGAAACAACTTGACAATCTCGTAAAATGGGTCAAGCAACAGGGCGTCGAAACGGATATTTCCGTCGGTAGCAATTCCACCGTTTTAGGTCTTATCGGCGACACGGCGAAAATAGATATAGATTTAGTTCGCTCTCTCGATATCGTAGAAGACGTAAAGCGGATACAAGAGCCCTATAAGTGCGTAAACCGTAAATTTCATCCCGACGACACTATTGTCGACGTAAACGGCGTGAAGTTCGGCGGAGACAACTTTCAGATCATCGCGGGACCCTGTTCGGTGGAGTCCGAAAAACAGATAGTTTACGTCGCCGAACAAGTTAAAAAAGCGGGCGCGTCGGTGCTCCGCGGCGGCGCGTTCAAGCCCAGAACTTCGCCGTATGCCTTTCAAGGGTTAAGAGAAAACGGACTTAAACTTTTGCTTAAAGCGAAAGAAGAAACGGGTATGCCTATCGTAACCGAAATAATGAGCATACGGCATATCGACTTATTTTCCGACGTCGACATTATCCAAATCGGCGCGCGCGATATGCAGAATTTCGAACTGTTAAAGGAAGTCGGGCGGCTTAATAAACCCGTAATGCTCAAACGCGGGCTTGCAAACACCGTCGAAGAGTGGCTTATGAGCGCCGAATACATTATGAGCGAAGGTTGCAAAGACATTATTCTATGCGAACGCGGCATAAGGACGTTCGAGCCGTACACGAGAAACACTCTCGACCTTTCGGCGATACCTTTATTGAAAGAATTGACGCATTTGCCGGTAATCGTAGACCCGTCGCACGCTTCGGGGCTTGCGCGGCTCGTTAAACCGTTGTCGCTTGCGGCGGTAGGCGCGGGAGCGCACGGACTTATGATAGAAGTCCATAACGACCCGATGCACGCGCTTTGCGACGGCGCGCAGTCAATTCGCCCCGAAGAATTCAAGGATATAGTGGAAAAAATAGACGTTATGCTTCCGCTCGTCAATAAGCACAGAAACGTATGACCGTAGGAATTATAGGTTTAGGACTTATGGGCGGGTCGTTCGGGCGTATGCTCGTTCGGCGCGGGATCAAAGTTTTAGGCTTTGACGTTAGTTCCGAAGTTATGCTGAAAGCCGAACTTATGTCGGCTTTCACCGCGCCGCTCAACGCGAGCAACGCAAAAGAAACAGACCTTCTCGTAGGCGCGGTAAATCCGAACGTCTTTAAACACGCGGTCGAACCGTTTTTGCCGCAATTAAAAAGCGGCGCGGTCGTGTCGGATTTTTGCGGCGTTAAACGCGTTACCGTAAGCGTTATGGAAAGATGGGCGACAAAATTCCCCGAACTTTTCTTTATCGGCGGGCATCCTATGGCGGGCAGAGAATTTTCGGGTATAGAACACTCTTCGATTGCTTTATATGAAAAGGCGTCAATGATACTCACGCCCGTAAAAGCGGACATATTCGTCGTCGATAAAATAAAAGAATTTTATCTGTCGGTAGGTTTTTCGCGCGTGGTGATAACCGACGCGGATTTTCACGACAAAATGATAGCGTACACTTCGCAACTTTGTCATATAGTATCTAACGCGTTTATAAAAAACAAGCGCGCGGAAGACCGCTTGGGCTATTCGGCGGGGAGTTTCAGAGACCTTACGCGCGTCGCGCGGATGAATCCCGCGCTTTGGACGGAACTTATTTCCCTTAACCGCGACAACGCGCTCGCGGAACTCGACGAGTTTATCGCGAACCTGAATAAGTACCGCGCGGCTATCGCGGCAAAAGACGACGAAGAATTAAAAAGACTGTTTGCCGAAGGCAACGAAAGAAAAATAAAAATAGAACAGGAAAAAGAAAACGATGTACGAACTTAAAGTCAGCGCGTCGAGAGAGTACGATATAACCGTTACGGAAGGACTCGGGGCATTTTGCGCCCGCGTTTTGCCTTATCTTGCGGGCGAAAACGTCGCTATCGTTACCGACGATAAGGTGAACGCGATTTACGGCGATATTTTATTACAATATTTGCCGAATAAGCGCGTAATAACGATAGTTATAAAAAGCGGCGAAAAAAGCAAAAACGCGAAAAATTATCTTCGCATTATAAACACGCTCGCGCAAAACGGCTTTACGCGTGAAGACGGCGTTATTGCGTTCGGCGGCGGAGTTGTGGGCGACATTGCGGGTTTTGCGGCGTCGACTTATATGGATAACGCTTATTTCCGTGCCGACGACATTGCTTTCGGCAGTGGACTCTTCGGTGGGCGGAAAGACCGCTATCGACCTTGACGCGGGCAAAAATCTTTGCGGAACTTTCTATCAGCCGTCGGCTGTGTATATAAATACGGAATTTTTGAAAACTCTTCCGAAAAAGGAAATAAAAAACGGGCTGGGCGAAGTGGTAAAATACGCGTTTTTATCGGACAGCGTTAAAAAAGCCGATATAAAAAACGTCGACGGGCAATTGATTTATAAATGCCTTAAAATAAAGCGCGATATCGTGGAAAAGGACGAAAAAGAAAAGGGCGAGCGCGCTCTGCTTAATCTCGGACACACGTTCGGGCACGCTATCGAAAAACTTTCGGGGTATAAACTTCCGCACGGCGCGTGCGTTGTTAAAGGGCTGGTTTTTTCGATAGAGATATCGAAACGGTTGTACGGGTTATCGGATAAAACCGTTTGCGCAATGTATAATCTGTTAAAATGCGCTAAACAGAATTTAAAAACCGAATTTTCGGCGGCGGAACTTATCGGGCAAATCGCGGCGGATAAAAAGCGCAAGGGCGACAGGATAAATTTTATCGCGCTGAAAGATATAGCAAACGCGGAAATAGTGAATATCGGGATTTCCGAACTTAAATCAATGGCGGAAGATTATGAAAGTAAAAATAACGCCCTTTAACGCGGCGGGCAGCATTTTTGCGCCGCCGTCAAAATCTTTTGCGCATAGATACGTTATCGCGGCATTTCTTTCGGGTAAAGATTGCGTTATAGAAAACGTAGGGCTGTCGGACGACGTTTCGGCAACGCTCGCGGCGGTAACAAGTCTCGGCGCGATAGCAAAAAGACGGGGCGGCGATATCGTGGTAAGCGGCAAAAGGAGTGTTTTAAACGCCACGGTCGATTGCGCGGAAAGCGGTTCGACTTTGCGTTTTTTATTGCCCGTAGCGGCGGCGCTCGGCGTAAACGCGGAGTTTACGGGGAGCGATAGGCTTATGAGCCGCCCGATAGACGACCTTGCCCGCGCTATAAACGGACACGGAGCGACCGTTTCGGGACATACGGTTTCAGGCAAACTCGAAAGCGGAACGTATTATCTTAACGCAAGTTTAAGTTCGCAGTTCGTTTCGGGTATGCTGTTCGCGCTATCTGTTGTTGACGGCGAAAGCGAGATAATATTAGCGGGCGAAAAGGTAAGTAAAGGTTATATAGATATAACGGTTTCGGTATTAAGAGAATTCGGCGTAAATATCCGAGAAACGGAAAACGGTTTTAAGATCGTCGGCGGGTATAATCCGCCCGAACGGGTAACGGTCGAAGGCGACTGGTCGGGGGCGGCTTTTCCGCTCGCCGTGGGGGCGCTGACGGGGCAAGTTACCGTTAAAAATCTTAAATATCCGACGTTGCAGTCGGACGGCGCAATAGTTGATTTGCTAAAAAAGTTCGGCGCGAAGGTTTACGTTTCAAACGGCGAAGTTACCGCCGCAGCGGGCGAACTTTCGGGTGTTTCCGATATCGATTGCGAAAACTGTCCCGACATAGCGCAGGTTATATGTTCCGTCGCCGCGTTCGCAAAAGGCAAAACTTCGCTAAAAGGAATTGAAAGACTTAAAATAAAGGAAAGCGACAGAATTGCGGCGATAATAAACACTCTTAAAACTTGCGGAGTGAAAGCGGAATACGACAACAAAACGCTTACGGTTTACGGCGGCGCGCCGAAAGGTTGCGCTTTCGACGGCGGAAACGACCACCGCACGGTGATGAGCGCGGCGGTTATCGCTTCGGCGGCGAACGGGGGTTCAACGGTAGACGGCGCGGAGCATTGCGCGAAATCTTATCCCGAATTTTTTGAAGATATTAAACGGTTAGGTGGTAAAATCGATGTCAACTTTTAACGGCAGAAAACTTCGCATAGAAATTTACGGCGAATCGCACGCGGAAAAAATAGGCGTATCCGTGAGCGGTTTTCCGGTTTTCAAGTTTGACGAAGACGAACTCTCGGCGTTTTTGGCGAGAAGAAAAGCCACGGACAGCGTGTTTTCCACGTCCCGAAAAGAGCCGGATATACCCGTGTTTACAGGGGTTAAGCGCGGCGAAATTACGGGCGGATTTACCGCCGAGATTTTTAACGTAAACAAGATAAGCAAGGATTATTCCGCGCTTTACGGAAAGCCGCGCCCGTCGCACGCCGATTATGCGTGGCACTTAAAGGACGGCGCTCTGGACTTTTCCGGCGGCGGCAGATTTTCCGCGCGTCTTACCGCGCCGTTTTGCATTGCGGGCGGTATATTAAAGCAATACCTTAAACAAAAGGGGATAGAGATCGAAAGTTACGTGTCTTCTGTGGGAAAGGTAAAAGCGCGTTCGTATAAAGACGGGATTTATAACGCGGAAAAAATACGCGAACTTCGGGATAACGGCTTTCCGTCGCTCGATAAAAAGGACGAAATAACCGAAGAAATAAGAGCGGCAAAATCGGTCGGCGATTCGGTAGGCGGCACGGTAGAGTGCGTTATTTTCGGCGTAAAGGGCATAGGAGATAATCTGTTCGGCGGGTTAGAAGGAAAAATCGCGTCGACAGTCTACGCCGTGCCCGCAGTCAAGGGAATAGAATTCGGCGACGGGTTTAATTTATCCGAAATGCGCGGCAGCGCCGCGAACGATCCTTTGCGCATAGATAACGGCAAAGTTATACTCGAAACAAACCGCGCGGGCGGAATAAACGGGGGGATTGCGAACGGCAACCCTATAACTTTCAGAGCGGCTTTCCGTCCCACGCCGTCGGTTTCCGTTCCGCAAAGAACCGTGGATTTAGTGAAAGGCGAGAATACGGAAATAATAATATCGGGAAGACATGACGCTTGCGTTGTGCCGCGCGCGTTGCCCGTGATAGAGAGCGCCGCGGCAATCGCCATCGCGGACGAAATTTTATAAGAAAAATAAAGGGAGTAAAATTATGGAATTAGCCGAAATAAGAAAGAAAATAGACGGCATAGACGACAAACTTGCGGAACTTTACGTCGAACGCATGGGGCTTGCGGCGGAAGTCGCGAAAGTTAAAGCGGAAACGGGCAAAAGCGTTTCGGACGCGGCGAGAGAACGCGAAGTGGTTTTCCGTTTAGCCGAAAAGTCGCCGAAAGAATTGACGATATACTTAAAAGAACTCTATGATACGGTGTTTTTCACGAGCCGCGCGTATCAAAGCGCGCTGATCGGCAGGACTTCGCGCACGGTGGAAGAGATAAAAGACCTTATCGGCAAAGGCTTTACGCAAGTGCCCGTTTCCGCGACGGTCGCCTGTCAGGGAATAAAGGGCGCGAACAGTATGGCGGCGGCAAGTAAGTTTTTTCCCGTGTCGGACATAGTGTACGTTAAGAACTTTGAAGGCGTGTTCGGCGCAGTAGAAAGCGGACTCTGCGAATTCGGCGTACTGCCTATCGAAAATTCGACGGCGGGCTCTGTTCTCGAAGTGTACGATTTAATGCGCAAGCATAACTTTCATATAGTAAGAACGGTAAGGGTCAGGATATCGCATTGTCTTGCGGCGTTACCCGACGCGGAATTAAAAGATATTAAACGGGTGATTTCTCACCCGCAAGCGCTTATGCAATGCGAAGAGTTTCTTAAAAAATCGAATTTACATGCGGAAGCGGACGAAAATACCGCCGTTGCCGCAAAGCGCGTTGCGGACGGGACGGATAAAACCGTAGCCGCGCTGTGTTCCAAGGAGTGCGCCGCGGAATACGGGCTTAAAATCCTTAAAGCGGACGTACAGGACAGCGACGCGAACTATACGCGGTTTATTCTGATAAAAAAAGACCTTTGCATTTATAAGGGCTCGGACAAAATGAGCGTTATGACTTCTCTTCCGCACGAGTCGGGCAGTTTAAACAGAATGCTCGGCAAGTTTTCGGCTTTGGGGCTTAACCTTACCAAACTCGAATCCCGTCCGATAGCGGGGTCGGATTTTGAATTTATGTTTTATTTCGATTTCGACGGGGACGTAACCGAACCCGCCGTTCAAAACCTTATCGCCGAACTCGAAAACAGTTCGGAAAATTTCGTGTTTTTAGGCGCGTATAAAGAGAAAATATGAAATACTGTTTGATAGGCGAACGTCTTTCGCACAGTTATTCGGCGGAAATTCACGCTAAGTGCGGGCTTACGTATACTTTGAGAGAAATTCCGCGGGATAAAATCAAAAACTTCCTGAAAGAAGGTTACGACGGATTTAACGTTACAATACCTTATAAACAGGATATAATCCCGTACCTTGACGGTTTAGCGGATAGCGCGGCGGCTATCGGCGCGGTAAATACCGTCGTTAAAAAAGACGGCGGGTATTACGGCTATAACACCGACGCCGAAGGTATGCGTTACGCGCTCAAAAGAAAGGGCATTGACATTTGCGGCAAAAAAGTCATGATTTTAGGCAGCGGCGGCACTTCGCGCACGGCGGCGGCGCTATGTAAAGCGGAAAACGCCGAGTTTTGCGTTGTTGTCAGCCGTTCGGGCGCGGTAAATTATCAGAACTGTTACGATTTTAAAGATACCGAGATAATAATAAACGCAACTCCCGTAGGGATGTTTCCGAACGCGGGCGAATCCCCCGTAGATTTAAGCAGATTTTCAAATCTTAAAGGGGTGTTCGACTGTATTTACAATCCCTTTAAAACCGCACTTATCATACAGGCGGATAAACTCGGAATAACCTGTTCGGACGGACTTCCTATGCTCGTAAAACAGGCGACGGAAGCGCAAAAGATATGGGGTTTTTGTGCTGACGACGGCAAGACGGAAGAACTAATCAACTCGCTGTATCTCGATAAAGCGAACGTCGTTCTTATCGGTATGCCGTCTTGCGGTAAGTCCGCGGTGGGAAAAGCGGTTGCGTCTCTTCTCGGCAAAAAATTTATAGATACGGACGCGGAAATTTATAACGCCACGGGCAAAACTCCCGCCGAAATAATAGAAACGGACGGGGAACGGGCTTTCCGCGATACCGAAACGGAAATAATAAAAAAATTCGCGTATCTGGGCGGCGCGGTGATAGCCACGGGCGGCGGCGCGGTTTTAAGGGAAGAAAACGTTTCCGCGCTTAAATCCAACGGCGTGGTGTTTTATTTGCGGCGCGATATTTCGCTTTTGACCGCCGCGGGCAGACCGCTTTCCAAGGAAAAGGGCATAGCGAAATTGTTTGAAGAACGCAAGGCGCTTTACGAGCGCGCGGCGGATCTTACCGCGGATAATAACGACGATATTGCGTCTTGCGCCGAAAAAATAGCGCGGGCGTTTAATAATTATGAATTTAATCCTAAAATTTAAAAGGTGATAAAATGAAAATTCTCGTAATAAACGGTCCTAATCTCAATATGCTTGGCATACGCGAGCCCGCTTTGTACGGTAAAAGCGGATACGCGGAACTTATAAAAACCGTTAAATCCCACGCGAAAAAAATCGGTGTAAAAGTCAAATGTTTTCAGTCGAATTCGGAAGGCGCCATCGTTACCGCTATTCAGAAAGCGTACCGCCGCTATGACGGCATAATTATCAACGCAGGCGCATATACGCATACGAGCGTGGCGATATTAGACGCGTTGAAAGCGGTCGCCGTTCCCGCCGCGGAAGTGCATATAACGGATATAAGCGAGCGCGAAGAATTCCGAAGATTCAGTTACGTTTCTTTGTACGCGGAAACCTGCATAAAGGGCAAGGGGATAGCGGGCTACGCGCAAGCGCTGGATTACTTAAAAGAAAAATACGGCGAATAAATATAGTTAAAAAACTCTTCTTAATGAAGAGTTTTTTCTTTACTTTTCTTTTTTTTGCCTGTATAATAAAAATATCTTCAACGTAGGCGTTGGGTTTTCGGAGAGAACTATGGAAAAAATTTTGGTAATTGATTTCGGCGGGCAGTATAACCAACTTATAGCAAGGCGAATAAGAGAAGACAACGTTTACGCGGAAATCAAACCCTACAATAAAATTACCACGGACGAGATACTTAAAGAAGGTTATAAGGGCATAGTTTTTACGGGCGGTCCGAACAGCGTGTATGACGAAAAGTCGCCACACTATGACAAGGAAGTTTTAAATCTCGGTATTCCCGTGCTCGGCATATGCTACGGGCATCAACTTATAACGTTTATGGCGGGCGGGACGGTGTCTTCTGCGGAAAACTCTTCGGAATACGGCAAAATACCGCTATCCGTTAGCGTCGGCGAGCCTATATTTGACGGCGTAAAGGAAAAGTCCGTGTGCTGGATGAGTCATAACGACTTTGTAAGCGTTCTGCCGAAGGGCTTTACCGCGATAGCGCATACCGATAAATGCCCCGTTGCCGCTATGAAAGACGAAAAACGCCGCGTTTACGGCGTTCAGTTCCATCCCGAAGTTACGCATACCGAATACGGCAAGCAAATTCTCAAAAACTTTGTGTACGGCGTTTGCGGTTGCAAAGGCGACTGGCAGATAGGCAATTTCGTTTCCGAAACAATAGAAGAGTATAAAGCGAAACTCGGCGGCAAAAAGGTTTTATGCGCGCTGTCGGGCGGGGTGGACAGTTCGGTCGCCGCGCTTATGCTGCATAAGGCGGTGGGCAAAAATCTCGTCTGCGTGTTTGTCGATCACGGACTTTTGCGCAAAAACGAAGGCGATTTCGTGGAACAGACTTTCCGCGATAAATTCGATATGAATTTGATTCGCGTCAACGCCGAAGAACGGTTTTTAAGCAAACTTAAAGGCGTAACCGAACCCGAAAAAAAGAGAAAAATAATCGGCGAAGAATTTATCCGCATATTCGAAGAAGAAGCGAAGAAAATCGGTAAAGTCGACTATCTCGTGCAAGGCACGATCTATCCCGATATCATAGAGAGCGGCAAGGGCGACGCGTCGACGATAAAGAGCCACCATAACGTAGGCGGGCTTCCCGACGTAATAGACTTTGAAGAGATTATCGAGCCGCTCCGTTATTTATTCAAAGACGAAGTGCGCGCGGCGGGGCTTAATTTGGGACTTCCGAAAGAACTCGTTATGCGCCAACCTTTCCCGGGGCCGGGGCTTGCGGTAAGGGTCATAGGCGAGATAACCAAGGAAAAACTCGAAACGCTGCGCGACGCGGACGCGATTTTCCGCGAAGAAGTGGATAAAGCGGGCGTTATAAGCAATCAATATTTTGCGGTTCTTACCGACACGAAAAGCGTGGGCGTTATGGGCGACGCGAGAACTTACGGCTATACGATAGCGCTCCGCGCCGTTACGACCGACGACTTTATGACCGCCGACTGGACGAGAATTCCGTTCGACGTTTTGGAAAAGGCGTCGAGCCGTATTACTAACGAAGTCAAGGGCGTAAACCGCATAGTTTACGACATAACGTCTAAACCCCCTGCAACCGTGGAGTGGGAATAAAGACGGTTTAGACTGTAAGTTCAGGCGTTTTTCGCAGGGAAAATCAGACGTTTTACCGTAATTTTCAATGTTTTGCGGAAAAATTCTTAATTTGTATTGATTTTTTTGTTTTTTTAATGTATAATTTTTAGGCGTGTAATTTATTTGTCTAATAATGGGGGGCAGTTCTGTAAATGGACAACGAACAAACGTTAAATCAACAGAGTGCGGAAGAACGTAGCGGAATAGCCCTTGCGGATATTTTTTACGTTTTGCGTTCGCACCTTTTGCTTATTCTGATAATCGTTCTGGTTTTTGCCGCGGGCGGTTTTGCGTATTCAAAGGTGAGAAAGCCCGTTTATACCGCTACCGTACCCGTACAGTTCGACGTGGACATCAATTCGGTTGACACTTCGGGTAACGATACGTCGAACCAAAACAGTTATACTTATCTTGTTAGATACGTTGATACAGTGGACGGTATATGCAAAAGCGGCGAAGTTATCGACAGGGCGAACGTCTATTATGATTATTACCTGCAATCAGGCAAGAAGATAGACACGTTTATGGAAGAATTAACTTCGGCTTACGGCGCGGTTAAGACGTCGCACGGAGAGATACCCGATTACGAAGTAACGGAAGAAAATATAAACAAAAACAGAAATAAATGGTTCGATTCCGGCAACGTGGGAACGAAATATAATTCGTCGAGTGACGGTTCCAAACAGAGATTTGACTTTTCCTTGTGGGTAAAAGATTTGGTAGCAGCGAACGCGAGAGAAATGGCGCGTATCTACGCGCTTGCCGCGGATGTGGCGTTGAATCAGATTCTGTATTTGGGTTTTGATAACGGTACTGCGGGACTTATCGACCTTGCGGGGTCGTCTAAGGGCGTATCGGTATCTCCCGATATGTCTACTTTAAGAGTGATTATAATTGCCGCCGCTTTGGGTGTTGTTGTTGCGCTTGCGACGGTGTATATTAAAAACCTTGCGGATAACACGGTCAAGTCCAAAGAACTGCTCGAAGAACTTTCGGGCGCAAGCGTTATCGCTTATATTGACGACGTTGCGGAGGCGAAATAATGGATAATGAAATTTTGAACAGACAGACTTCCGCCGTTACTTTTGAAGAAAAAAATGCCGAGCAGAGTTCGTTTACGGTGTTTTTGCAATTTTTACGCAGGTTTTGGATACTGCTTGTTGTGGCTACCGTAATAGGAACGGCAGCGGGATTAGGGCTTGCGTTTGCGAGAGACAAAAAAGTTTACACGCAGACAAAATCGCTTGTTGTTTTATTAACAATCAACTCTGCCACTTTAAGCCAGAATCTTACGGTTACCACTGCGTATTTGGACACCCTTTCAAATACGATACAGTCGCCAACTTTTATCAATAAAGCGAATATAGTATATAGCGCGGATTTCGGCGGGGCAAGCAACGGTATATCCGCGTCATCGGTAAAAGTAAAAGCGAGTAGCGGTATGATTTTTACCATTTCGTACAGCGATTACGACGCTAAAACCGCGGCGGATAAACTCGAAGCCTTTATAAAAGCGGTGAGGGAAGAAATACAGTCTGCTGACAAACATTACGTAACCGCCGACAGCGTTGAATTTCGAGCGATAGACCGCGTGCCCGTAACGACTACTTCGAGCGGCTTTGCAAAATACGTTTTGCTCGGCGCGGTCGTCGGCGTGGTTTTAGGACTTGCGATAGCGTTCCTTATCTATCTTTTCGATAATACGGTAAGCAGTAAGTCTGAACTCGAACGTTTGACCGGCGCGATGGTCGTCGCCTATATTGACGACGTTGCGCTATAAATTAAATCATAAATAACTTTGTGCGCCCGACCGTCGGTCGGGCGCACAGTTTTTTTAAACGTATGGTCATATAATATCTCTTACCGCAAGAATATCGCCGGAAACGCCGTCTATCAAAAGCGCTTTAAGTTTTCCGTTTCCGCTTGCTATGCCCACGTACCAGTAAGGCGCATCGTTATGTATAAAAACGCGCATATATATTTCCGCGTTAAACACTCCGTTTTCGGTATACGCGTTTAAAAGCGGCTGTTGTTTTTCGGTAAGGACGTCTATTGCGGTTTCGTAACTAATGCAGTTTTCGGGAACGACGGAGCGGAGAGTAACGGCGGTTTTTTCCGAACCGCAAATGAGATTTAACGTAAATTCTTTATCGAAAAGGTGTTTTATTTCTACAAACGCTTTGTATTCGCTTTTTAAGTCGTCTAACGAAAATACGGCGGAATAAGTTTTATTGTCAACGGTAAATTCTACCGAACGGCGAACGTCGTCGGGTATAATTCCGAGTTTAAAAGTGTAACCGTAAATTTTTTCTCCGACTTTGCCGTCGTTGATAAAGGGTTCTTCGCGGAAACCGTAAAACGCCGTAATATCCGTGCCGTTTTGGTCGCCGACGTAATAATTTTGTTTCAAGTCGCTAATATACCCGAGATAGACGTTTTCGGTCTTACAACCCGAAAAGACAAACGAACAACATAAAATCAAGGCAGACAATATAAATTTTTTCATAGAAACTCCCGAAATAATTTTATGACGAAAGTTCCCGCGTTAGACCTGCGGAATAAATCTAATAAAAAAGTTGATTTTTAAGCGTAATTTTGTTAAAATATTTTCATAGGTAAACTTTATGAAAAAATTAGTTGTAAAAACGGTCGCGATAACGGTAGCGGCAATAATCGTTTTGTCGGCGGCTGTTTATTTAACGCTTGCGCTTTGTCTTCCGAAAACCCTTGCAAACGGGTGGAAGAATATGGGTAATTATTCGCTTGCAGCAAAGTATTACGAAAAACAATATAATAAAAGCGAAGATGTGGAAGACCTTGCGGTTTTATGTATTTATTTGGACGTTAAAACCGACAGCGCCCGCGCCGAAAAGTACCTTAAATTGCTGACAGGGCGCGACGACTTTAAAAATTACTGTGAAAACGAAGACAATAACGGCGGATATAATATGACGTCGTACGAGTATTATTACGGCAAGTTTGCCGTTTCGACGTATTACGAAAAAGGGATAGACGCCGCCGTTAAAGTCGCGTCGGAAGCGGTAAGCGCCGGGTATTCCGAACATAACGCGTTTTATATTTTACTGATAGACGTTGAAACTCTTACGGAAAGCGACGGCGGGAAATTATCCGCGGCGATAACCGACATAAAAAGCGGGTTGACGGGCGAAACGGAGATAGATTTTGCGGACAGGGATATTGCGCTCGCGAATTCCGTTCGATAAATTTTTTGCGGAGAAAAATAGTGGGAGAAACGATAAGTAATGCAAAACGTGGCGGTTTTATATATGCCGCCACGCTGCTTTTGTTTTTGGCGGTATTTTTAATCGGGCGGGAAATTTTATCCGTCTTGCGTGTTTCCGATACCGCGTTTTACGCCGTGAATTCTCTGTATTCGGTTGCGGCATTTTTGTTTGCCGCGATTTTCTATGCCCGCGCCATAAGTAAAAAAACGTATACTTTGAAATTCAATCCGTTTTACGTAATTCCGTCGTTTTTGCTTGCGGCGGGTATGCTTTGCGGCGCGGGCTTTTTAAATTCGTTGATAGCCCAAACCGTAAAAAGCGCGGGCGGGGTGGTAAGCGAACCCCAAATACCGCTCGAAACGCCTTTTCAATACGTTTTGTTTACGGTATGTCTCTGTTTGTTGCCCGCCGTGTCCGAAGAACTGTTTTTCCGCGGCGTTTTAACAGACAGCCTGTCAGGCATAAGCGCCGTAGCAAGTGTTTTTACGGTTTCTTTGTGTTTTTCCCTGTATCACGGAAACGTCGCGCAAATAGTTTATCAATTCGTTTACGGGATAGGGCTCGGATTTCTCGCGTTAAAAGCGAAAAGCATTATACCGTCCGTTATCGCGCATTTTTTGAATAATTTTGCCGTTTTGTCGATAGAATATTTCAAAATACCGATAAATCTTAACGAATTGCCCGTTATCGCCGTCGGCTTAACTTTGCTTGCGGGGTTTGTTTTGTTTATGATTTTCTTCGGAGAAAAGCCTATTTTATCGAAAAAGCAAATCGAACGCATAAAAGATTTTTACGTTCCTTTCGGTATAGTAGGTATTGCGGTTTGCGTTATTATAATCGTACTTTCGGCGTTGCCGCTGAACGTTTAAAGGACAGATATGCTTAAAATAAATATCGTGTGCGTGGGAAAAGTAAAGGAAAAATATTTTGCAGAAGGAATTGCCGAATACGCTAAAAGACTTTCGCGTTTTTGCGAATTTTCCGTTATAGAAACCGCGGAAGAAAACGTCAACGGTTTGTCCCCGTCTGCTATCTCGGAAAGAGAAGGCAAAAGCATTTTGCCTAAACTTCGCGGAACGGTGTTTGCCCTTGCTATCGAAGGCAAAAAATATTCCAGCCGCGCGTTTGCGGACGAACTGAAACGGCTGACAGACGGCGGCGCAAACGAGATAACTTTCGTTATCGGCGGGTCTTACGGACTTTCGGGCGAAGTTAAAAACAGAGCGGACGGACTTATTTCTTTTTCGGATATGACCTTTCCGCACACGCTTTTCAGGCTGATGCTGACGGAACAGATTTACAGGGCGTTCTGCATAAACGCCGGTACGCCGTATCATAAGTAAACGGTATAAAAAAACTTTTTCCGTCAATCTTATGTTTAAGGAAGTTTCGACAAGAGCGCGGAATTTATGAAAAGTATTGAAACGGTTGTAGCAATGTGTTATACTTAAACAATAAACCGATAACGACAACATATGGGATAAAGACAGAGATCAATCGTGATTAAACTTTTTCCGCAACGAAAACTATTTCGCGTTCATACAATAACGTATGGACGTTTTGGAAGAGTTGAAAGTTTTTTATAGCGGTTTTTCGGGCTTAAAAGGATATATCGGTTCTACGGAAAACGGGGCGCTTATCCCGTATTTTGCGGTCAGAAAAACCGAACGCCCCGTAATAATTGCGCAATACGCTATTCACGCAAGGGAGTACGTTACCGCGTATCTCGGTATGATGCAGGCGCAAGATTTTAAAAAACGGGGAGAACGGGGGACGGTATATTTTGTTCCCGCGGTCAATCCCGACGGCATTGCAGAAGCGTTATACGGCGACAAGATGTATAAAGCGAACGCTAATATGGTCGATTTAAACGTTAATTTCGACGCGAAGTGGGGAGAAGGGGCGGAAAACGTCCGCATTAAATCGTCCGCAAATTTTATCGGAGAGTTTCCTTTTTCGGAAAGCGAAACGAGAGCGCTTCGCGATTTTACCCTTTCGGTAATGCCCGATATGACTTTGAGTTACCACAGTAAAGGCGAAGAAATTTACTGGGAATTTTATCAGACGGGCTCGGCACGGGAGAGAGACTATAAAATTGCAAGCGCGGTTTCCGCGGCGACGGGCTATCCCGTAAAAAGCGCGGGAAATTCCGTCGGCGGATACAAAGACTGGTGCGTGGAAAAGTTGAAAATACCCGCGCTTACGATAGAAGTCGGCAACGACAGACTTTCCCACCCGATAGGTAAAGAACACGCGGAAGAAATTTTCGCGCAAAACCGCGACGTGATGAAGATTTTAACGGAGATATTATGACGAGAGAAATAAAATTTATGCGCGCCGCGATAAAAGAAGCGCTTAAAGCGAGTTCAAAAGACGAAGTGCCTATCGGCGCAGTGGTGGTTTTGGGGGAGAAAATCATAGCGCGCGGGCATAACAAAACCGAAAATTCGCAAATAGCAACGCGTCACGCGGAACTGATAGCGATAGAAAAGGCGTGTAAAAAACTTAAAAGTTGGCGGCTTGACGGCGCGGAATTGTTCGTTACGTTAGAGCCATGCGCCATGTGCGCCGGCGCGATAGCGAACGCGCGTATAAAAAAGGTGTTTTTCGGCGCGTTCGAGCCTAAAAGCGGCTGTGCGGTAAGTAAATTTCCCGTTCTTTCGGAAAGCGGTCTGAACCACAGCGTAGACTATGAAGGCGGCGTCGAAGAAAAAACTTGTTCCGAACTTATAAAGGCATATTTCAGGCAAAAACGGCAAAAATCGACCTGATGCGACAAAAACCTGAAAATCGTATATTTTGACTTGCAAAATATAACCATATATGCTAAAATAGTTAAATTGATATAAAATATTTGTAGTGAACCAAAGAGGTAACACGATTTTGGATAACGGCATTTTGAATACTGTAATAGAAGATAAGGGAAAACAAGGCGGTGTGGACGTTCTGGACAAGCCCGATTGTAGTTTGCGGATCGAAGAGTTGTCCAAAACATTAGCTGTCGATACTGCAGATTTTTCGGATATTTTAAAAAAACAAAAGACATTTGGTTATCAAAGTTATCTTTTTTTCAAGCGAGTGTTCGATATACTGTTTGCGTTAGTCATTTTGTTGGCATTTTGTTGGCTGATAGGGTTGCTTTTGCTTATTAAGTGGCTGGAAGATTTTGCGAATCCTGTATATGTTTCGAAAAGGGTCGGGAAAGACGGCAAGACGTTTACCTTTTTCAAAATCAGAACAATGTGTCCTAACGCCGAAGAATTGAAAGAAGAACTCATTAAAAAGGGCTTGAACGAAGCGGATCCGCCGGCATTTAAAATGAAAAACGATCCGAGAATAACGAAATTTGGTAAATTTTTGCGTAAAACGAGTTTGGATGAATTGTTACAACTCATAAACGTCTTAAATGGCAGTTTAAGCATAATAGGACCAAGATCGCCTTTGCCCGAAGAAGTGGTTTCTTATACGCTTTATCAGAAGCAGAGACTTTTAGTTAAAGGTGGGCTTTTATGCTATTGGCAGGCAAGTCCTAAAAGACACGATATGAAATTTGACGAATGGGTAGAACTCGATCTTAAATACATACGCAAGCAAAGTTTGTGTACAGATATTGCGATATTGTTCAAGGGTGTTTTTTCCGTTTTATTCATAAGGGGCGGGGAATGAGTTTCAGACTAAAAAGGAGAGCGCTTTTGTGAGATTGTTGCAGATAGGTAAATATTATTATCCTTTTCTCGGCGGAACAGAACAGGTTACCCGCGACATAGCGGAAGCCGTTTCCTGCGAGCAAAAGGTATTTTGTTTTAATAGCGGCAGAAAAACAGTTGTCGATAAAGTAGGTGGCGTAGAAGTTGTCCGCATCGGCAGTTGTTTAAAAGTTGCTTCTCAGTCGATATCGTCAGGTTATTATGGGCAACTTAGAAAAGTTTTTTCGGAGTTTAAACCCGATCTGGTTATTTTGCACTATCCTAATCCATTCGCTGTGCACTATCTTTTGAAAATACTTAAACGTTATCCGAACGTTAAACTTGTAGTATACTGGCACCTTGATATAGTAAAACAAAAATTTTTAAGGTTATTTTTCCGCGGTCAGAATAAAAGGCTGCTAGAAAGAGCGGACAAGATTATAGCGGCGACGCCGAATCATATCTCAGGTAGCGATAGTATTTCTAAGTATAAAGAAAAATGTAAAGTTTTGCCGTACACGGTCAAAGTGCCCTTGAACCGAACGGTAAGTGAAAGAGCGACGAAAATACGAGAAGAAAACAAAGATTGCATCGTTTGTTTCGCAATAGGGCGGCATGTTCCGTATAAAGGTATGGAATATCTCGTTAAAGCGAGTAAATTTCTTCCCGAAAACTATAAAATCTTTATAGCGGGAGACGGACCGCTGACCAAATCGCTTAAAAAGATGGCGGCAGGTGACGGTAAAGTCGTATTTTTAGGTAAAATATCCGAAGAAGACAAAACTGCGTATTATCAGGCGTGCGATATTTTTTGTTTTCCGTCGATTACAAAAAACGAAGCGTTCGGTATCGCGATGGGTGAAGCGATGGCTTACGGTAAACCTGTCGTGTGTTTTCACATAGAAGGTTCGGGCGTAAATTATGTTGCTCTTAAAGATGTAACGGGGCTCGAAGTCGAAAACGGCAATCCCGAAAAGTTTGCGGAAGCAATAATGTATTTGGGAAAAAATCCCGATATTGCCGAGAAGTTCGGCAAAGCGGGCGTAGAACGCATCGAAACCTGTTTTACTTTTGAAAAATTTAAAGAAAATATAAACAGTCTTATTAAGGAGTACAATGCATGAAAAAGGCGTTAATAACAGGCATAACCGGACAGGATGGGAGTTATCTGGCGGAATTTCTGCTTGAAAAAGGATACGAAGTTCACGGTATTATAAGGCGCGCTTCCGTGTCTACTACGGAGAGAATAAATCATCTTTTAAAGGATGGAAAAATTATTATCCACGAAGGTGATTTGACCGACTCTTCGAGTATTATAAAGATAGTGAGAGAAGTGCAACCTGACGAGATTTACAATCTTGCCGCGCAGTCGCATGTTCAGGTTAGTTTTGATGCTGCGGAATATACGGGAGATGTAGACGCTTTGGGTGTTTTGCGTGTTCTTGAAGCAGTTCACATTTTGGGACTTGATAAAAAGACGAAAATTTATCAGGCATCTACTTCCGAATTGTACGGGAAAGTGGAGGAGTGTCCGCAAAACGAAAAAACGCCGTTCCATCCTTATTCACCTTACGCGGTTGCAAAGCAGTATGGATTTTGGATGATAAAACAATATCGTGAAGCGTATGGTATGTTTGCTTGTAATGGTATTTTGTTTAATCACGAATCGGAAAGGCGTGGTGAAAATTTCGTAACCAGAAAAATAACGCTCGCTGCCGCAAGAATTGTATGCGGACTTCAGGATCACTTGGAACTCGGTAATCTCGACAGTTTAAGAGACTGGGGGTATGCAAAGGATTACGTGGAGTGTATGTGGCTTATACTGCAACATAGCGAGCCGGACGATTTTGTTATTGCCACAGGTGAACAGCATACCGTAAGAGAATTTACTACGTTAGCATTTAAATATGTCGGTATTGATTTAGAGTGGAAAGGCAAAGGCGTCGAAGAGAAAGGATACGACAAAGCAACGGGTAAAATGCTCGTATGCGTAAATAAGGCATGGTTCAGACCGACAGATGTCGTCAATCTTTGGGGCGATCCGACAAAGGCGAAAACCGTTCTTGGTTGGAATCCGCAAAAAACAACCTATAATGAACTTTGCCGTTTAATGGCGGAACACGATCTTAAACTTGCAAAAAAAGAACTGCTTTTAAGCAAATCCGTTTAAGTTAAAGGTAGATAACGAAATGAAAGCGCTTATACTCGGTGCGGCGGGTTTTGTCGGAGGATATCTGATAGAGGAACTGAAAAAATCGGGTAAATACGATATAACCGCAACAAAACTTTCTTTTGAAACATTAAACATATGTGATGCGGTAGTAAAAGACGTTGATATTTGCGATTTGGCACAAATCAAGCAAGTTTTGCGAGAAATAAAACCCGATGTTATTTTCCATTTGGCGGCTCAGAGTTCAGTCAAAAAATCTTGGGAAAAGCCGCAACTTACCGTAGAGATAAATGTGCTTGGTGCTGTAAATCTTTTTGAAGCGGTTCGTTCAGAACATCCTACGGCAAAGATAGTCGTTATAGGTTCAAGCGAAGAATACGGAGATATAGATTATTCCGCGCCGGTTAAAGAAACGGTTATGCCTAACCCTAAAAACATCTATGCGCTCACAAAACGCACGCAGGAAGAGTTGGCGCGCATATATTGTCAGGCGTACGGGCTGGATATAGTGCTGACACGTTCTTTCAATCATATCGGACCGAAACAATTGCCGCAGTTCGTTGTGGCGGATTTTTGCAGTCAAGTAGCGAAAATAGAAAAAGGGATACAGATTCCCGAGATAAAAGTTGGTAATCTTGCGGCAAAGCGAGATTTTACGGACGTAAGAGACGTTGTAAACGCATATGTTCTTTTGGCTGAAAAAGGCGTCAAGGGCGAAATTTATAACGTGGGGAGCGGGGTTTCCGTTGAAATCGCGGAAATTTTAAACTATATCGTTTCTTTGTCGGATAGAAAAATCGTTGTTAAAATCGACGAATCAAAGATGCGCCCTATTGACGTTTTGGACGTAAAAGCGGATATTGAAAAGTTGTCTGCGCTCGGTTGGACGAGAAAATATAGTTTACAGCAAACAATCAAAGAAACTTTGGATTATTTCAGGAAGGACACGTTATGAATATTTACGGCGTAATAATGGCGGGCGGCGGCGGAACGAGATTCTGGCCGCTTTCCCGAAAAGAAAGGCCTAAACAGTTACTTAATTTAAGCGGCAAAGATCTTATGATAAACGAAACGCTCGCAAGACTTTTAAAAGTTACCGAGTATGAAAATATTTATATAGTTACAAACGCGGGGCAGGTAGCGGCTATGAAAAAAGCGGTTGACGGTCGAATTCCCCCTGAAAACATCCTGTCTGAACCTTCGGCGAGAAACACTTCCGCTTGTATAGGTTATGCTGCGGCTAAAATTATTAAAACACGCGGAGACGGCGTGATGATAGTAACTCCGTCCGACGCTTATGTACAAAATGAGACAGAATATGCAAACGTATTGAAACATGCTGCCGTGGCGGCAGAAAACGGCGGAATAATTACCGTAGGTATCAAGCCGACTTTTCCGTCTACGGGATACGGTTACATAAAATATGAGAAAAGCGATAAAAAGGTAAATAAGGCTTATCGTTTTGTGGAAAAGCCCGACCGTGTTACCGCGGAAAGATATTTAAAAGAAGGCGGTTATGCATGGAACAGCGGTATTTTTATTTGGAAAGCGTCGGTCGCGTTGGATAAAATAAAGACGTTTTTGCCCGACGTGTATTCGGACATATCAAGAATTTCCGAAGTTGTCGGAACGGAAAAAGAAACAGAAAGGTTAAACGAAGTTTATCCATCAATACGCGCCATCTCAATAGATTACGGCGTTATGGAAAAGTCGGACGACATAAGAGTAATCGAAGGCGATTTCGGTTGGAACGACGTAGGAAGTTGGGATATGCTTAATATTCTGCAAAAAATGGACGAGAACGGGAACATAGCCGTAGGTGACGCAGTTATCGTCGATTCAACGGATTCTACCGTATATTCGGAAAATAGAACGGTTGCCGTTTTGGGGCTTGACGGAATTGTTGTTGCGGAAACGGAAGACGCCGTGCTCGTGTGTCCGAAATCGAGAGCGCAGGACGTAAAAAAAATAGTGGAAGAACTTAACGCAAAGGGCAAGAAGGATTTATTGTGAAAACATATCTTACCGAATACGAAAGATGGATAAGCGATCCGTTTTTTGACGAAGATACCAAAGAAGAATTAAAACACTTAAAAGACCCGAAAGAAATCGAAGACAGGTTTTATAAGCACCTTGATTTCGGTACGGGCGGGCTTCGCGGGGTTATAGGCGCGGGAACTAACAGAATGAATTTTTATACCGTAGGCAAGGCTTCGCAAGGACTCTCGGATTTTATAAATTCCGAGACGGCAAACGGTAGCGTGGTTATCGCTTACGACAGCAGGAATATGTCTCGGGAATTTGCCGAAGATTCCGCTTATGTTTTTGCGGCGAACGGCATAAAAACTTATTTATTTGAATCGTTAAGACC
>CAJOMP010000017.1 GCA_905235785.1 uncultured Clostridia bacterium
TTTCATTATTTCCGTCGGTGTTACGCACCCCGGATAATACGGTATATTTTTCTTTTTACATACTTTTGCCACTTCTTCCGACAGCCCCGGGGAAACTATAAACTTTGCTCCTGCTTTTATTGCCTTTATCGCTTGTTCTTTGTTTATTACCGTTCCCGCGCCTATGTTCATATCCGGAAACTCTTTTGTCGCAAGCGTTATAGCCTGTTCCGCGCAATCCGTTCTGAAACATATTTCCGCGCAATTTATATTATTATTTTTTAATGCTGTCAAAACTTTCGTTCTCTCTTCTACTGTTTTTAACGTTACCACAGGTATTATTTTTTCCATTTATAATTTCCTTATATGAGAATTATCTCTTTATATATTTCGGGTATAATTTTTTTTGAAAAACCAAATTGTTTCGGATTTATTTTGTCGAACATACCGAAATGTATTGGTACCGCAAATTTTGCCTTTATCCTTTCGATAAATTTAACGGCATCCGTCATATTCATATTGTTTCCAACGCCGTTTACGGGTAAAAAAACCGCTTCAAAGGTTAATTCGGGTAAACTTTCAAAAACTTTCTCGCTATATAACGTATCGCCCGTTACGTAATAGTTTTTACCTTCCGCAGTTATTATTACACCTATCGAATAATTATCCGAGTGTTCGGCTTTTACCGCGTGAAAAACGATGTTATCTTCCGTCCAACGTGCCCCATTATTAAATAAAACATAGTTGTTTTTTAGTCCACCGAACTTTCTCACTTCTTGCCACGCTGAATATGGGGCAAGGACGATAACTTTACTGTTTTCATCCAAATAATGACAAAGCGTTTCTTTGTCCAAATGGTCAGCATGATTATGCGTAATAACGATTATATCGGGTCTTATCTTTAAAAACCGTTCGTCAATAGGTATCCGTCTGTAATTTTGCGGTTGCACTTTCGCTACGCTGTTAGATAAATACGGGTCAATAATTACTTTCTTTCCGCAGGTCTCAAACAGTAACCCTGCTTGTCCGAGCCATGTGATTTTCATAATTTGTTCGGCACTATCGGATACATTTGTATCGTGTTTCCGCCGTCAACCACAAGTTCCGCCCCCGTCGTATTGTTTGCGAGCGCCGCAAAATACCAAACCGCGTCCGCTATATCCTTACCTATTGCCACTTCGCCGAGTGGAGTAAATCTCGACGGCACGGTTTTATAAAATTCGGGGTTTGTTATCCATCTGTCGGTTTTAATCATACCGGGCAAAACCGCGTTTACCCGAATATTATATTTACCTAAATCAAACGCAAGCCCCCGCATCATTGAAAGTTGCCCGCCTTTGCTGGTTTCATATGCGATTCTATCCGGTATCGCTCTGTAAGCCGTGTTTGAATTTATAAACGTTATGCTCCCGCCGCCTTTCCTCTTCATACGAAACGCCGCTCGCTCTATTATGGCATAATTCCAAACGACGTTCGTATTTATCACGCGCATAAAATCAGTTAATGGGTTTTCAAATATCTTCATGTTTAATCCTTGATCGGCGGCGTTTAATACTAATGTATCAACAAATAAGTCTTTTTTGTCAAGGTCTTCAAACATTTCGTCAAGCCCTTTTTCGTTTACCGTTTTGTCGTCAATAAGCGAATTTACAGCGTAGCCGTAAATCTCTGCTTTCGGAAACTGTTTTTTATATGCTTTTAACGCAGTATCTACCTTTTCATGATTTCTGCCCGTAAATATAACCGTATAACCGTTCTCGGCAAATTTATTTACTATATCAACGCCCGTGTTTATACATGCACCAGTTATTAATACCGTTTTATTCATTTTAATACTCCTAAAAATAAAACTCCGTTTTGGGCGGACGAATATCAGTCAGCGCGCCTGTATAATGCCGCAAGTTATGTTCTTTATAAGGATGCTTTAAACACTCTTCTTCGTTTAGTTCTATTCCGAGCCCTGCCTTATCGCCTATCTTTATACGCCCGTCTTTATATTCCAAACTTTCGTCGGTAATAAATTTACGATATTCAACATCAGAATTCATTATTTCAAGAATACAAAAATTAGGACAACACGCAGCAAGTTGCAACGTCGCCGCGTTGGCAATCGGTCCGCTCGGATTGTGCGGGGCAAACGGTATATAATTCGCTTCCGCTATCGCCGCTATCTTTTTAAGTTCCATTATCCCGCCCGCGTGCGATACGTCAGGCTGAATATAATCGCTTGCCCGTAATCTAAATAATTCGTTATAATCAAAACGGGTATATAATCGTTCACCTGCGGAAATAGCGACGGGAGATTTATCCCTTACTGCTTTCAACGCTTCCAGATTATTAGGCGGTACGGGTTCTTCAAACCACATTACTTTAAACTGCGCAAGTTCCTGCGCTATCTTTATCCCCGTCGGAACGTCAAAACGTCCGTGCCCCTCGATAAGCAAATCAACTTCGTTTCCTACCGCTTCTCTAACAGTAGCAATGCATTTTAACGCCGTGTCTAAATCTTTATTTGATATTTGCAAATAACTTTTGCCGAACGGATCCCATTTCATTGCGGCAACTCCGCGCTTTACTGCCTTTTTCGCCTTTTCTCCGAATTCTTCGGGAGTTTTAGCGCCCGCAAACCATCCGTTTATGTATATCCTGCAATCTTCGTTTACTTTTCCGCCTAACAGTTGATAAACGGGAACACCGAGCGATTTTCCGAGTATATCCCACAGTGCCATTTCCACAGCGGAAAGCGCACTCATTAAAACCGCGCCGCCGCGCCAGTAAGCGTCCCTATATATATCGTGAAAGTGCTTTTCTATTTGCCTTGGATCTTTGCTGACAAGATAACTTTTTATATGTTCTATTGCGCCGCAAAGAGCCTTTTCTTTATATTCCAAAGTGCCTTCGCCGACGCCGTCTATACCTTCGTCCGTATATACTTTAACAAAAACCCAATTAGTGCGAAAACAATCCACAACAAATGTCTTTATATCCGTTATTTTCATTTTAAATCTCCGAAAAAAATCACTTTACTCTTAATTCGCAATCATTGAATATGATTTCGGCAAATCTTATTTCCATTGGGTGATACAAATCGTCGTTTGTAGTTGTCGCCCCGTGCGCAAAACGATTTGGAATTTCTTCTGCATTTATCATTTCAAAACTGCAATTATTAAACCGTATGTTTTGCAACACTGCACTTTCGCGTCCTATCAATTTAGGAAAATTCAACCCCTTTGCATGAATTTCCGAAAAATGTAAATTTTTTATCGCTTTGACTTTTATTTTTTCATTTTCATATATATGAATCAACACAGGATTAGAACATATTTTATCCATAACGATATTGTTAAAAGATAAATTATCAATCAACGTTTCTTCTCTGCCGACATCTGAAAATTCGGGACGCGTAGAAGGTGGCAACAAAATACTGATACCCACCGTCGTATCCGTCATTACAAGATTAGAAAATACACAATTTCGTATTACTCCGTCGTTTACCCAACCCACACGGATTCCGCCGGAATAACTTGTAAGGTTGCAATTTGTAACGCTGACTTTTTCACACACCTTATTTGTTTTTAACGATGCGCTGTTTGCTCGAACGATTATACAATCGTCGCCGCAAGATATGTCACAGTTTGAAACCGTTACGTTTCGGCTACAATTTATGTGTATTCCGTCATTGTTTGGATAATCAACATTAGCAAAGATTTTTATCTTATCTACCGTCACGTAATCGCAGTCGTGTATCCAGTACGACCATCCCGCGGGTTGATTTATCATAGTTATATCTTCGATTTTCACGTTCTTACAACCTGTAAAAAAGACTACGCGGGGTGGCGTCGGCGCGTCTATTCTGTTATATTTCCAGAACACGTCGCGCTCATAATATACGAATTTATCTCCGTTGCAATCTATCTTTCCTTGCCCTGTAAGCGCGATATTTTCGCATTCGTCGGCAAAGATAAAACAAGCGTTACGTTCGCGCGGCAACATGTTAGTATCCACGTGTTTTACGTTTGTCCGTTCAGGAAAATTTATACAATCGTCAGAACCGAGCAGCACGGCGTTTGCCGCAATATGCAGTTCCACGAAACTTCTCATTTCAATAGAGCCACATAAATACGTTCCGTTTTCTATAATAACTCTGCCGCCGCCCTGTTTTGCGCACTCTTCTATCGCATCATGAATAAACTTCGTGTTCAGCGTCTTCCCGTCGCCTACTGCACCGAAATCTTTTACGTTAAAATCCATAATCATTCCTCCGTTTTATTGATTATAATAATTTTCGGTAAAATTTTTCTTAAATTTCAAGTTGTTTTCATATATAAATCCTTTTATAAGTCCGTAAACTATCGGACACTCCGGCATTTTAAATATTATTTTACGCCGTATCTCGGCACTTAAAAATTGTTTTATAACGTCAAATTTTTGAGCTAATCCGCCAAATAAAGTTATCTCACAATTTTGTTTACCCCAAGCACTATATATTGCTTCCAAAAGTTTTTCAAATCCTAAAACGCATTTTTCCATTATACGCTTTGCAACATTATCTCCCAGCTCTAATGCCGAGAAAACAAGCGGTGCAAAAGACGCCACGTATGTTTTCCCCTTTTTATAAACGTATTTTAAATGCTTACGTATATTTTCGCCCGTTCTTTCATTGAATAAATCGGTTAAAACGGTTTTTTCGCCTATACCGTCGTTTGCGCAAAGCACGGCGTTTAACACTTCTCTGCCTAAATCGAAACCACTTAAAGCGTCGTCTATTAAATATCCGCCGCCTATATCTTTAATATTCCCGCCCTTTCTGACAATACCGACGCTGCCCGTACCTATTATAACTACACATCCATCGCCATCATAAGCACAATTAAGTGCGGAATCTTTATCACTGAATACTCTAATTCTATCTATAACCGAAAAACGAGTTTTAAGATTGTTAAGCAAATAACTCTCGCTTCCCGCGGTAAATATCCCAGATATACCGAGTCCTATATCGGCACTGTCGCAATCACCGGGTAAAACGCTTTCAATCAAGTCGCCTACTACATTAAGCATTTTGTCGTCCCCTATATCGTTGGGATTACTGCTTCCGACTATTTTTCTTGCGACGACATTTCCTTTTTTATCGCAGACAACGACTTCCGTTTTAGTCCCGCCGCCGTCCACTCCTATTATATATTTCATTTCCCGTATTTCTTTAATATGTTTCTTATAGACGCGCCGGTTGCAACTTCTTCTCTCGCTTTTTCTATCCCTATGTCCGTAAGTTCGTTTATTATTCTTGCGGCGCGTTCTTTAAGTTTAATATTAGTCGGGCGCATATTGACCATAAGATTTTCAACGACGTGTCCCGTCATTATCATTGCACCTGTTGTTATCATATTTAAAACAAGTTTATGCGCTGTCCCCGCTTTCATTCTTGTAGAACCCGTAATAACTTCCGCGCCGGTATCGGTTATTATTGCAATATCTGCCACTTCCGCAATTTTAGCGTCATAATTACAAGTAAGCGCGATCGTATGAGCGCCTATGCTTTTCGCATAAAGCAACGCATCTCTTACATACATTGCATCGCCTGCCACGGATATCCCAATCAAAGTGTCTTTACTGCTAATATTTTCGTTTTTAACGTCTTTTACTCCGTTTTTACCTAAATCTTCGGCATTTTCAGCCGCTGCAAATACAGCATTTTTCCCGCCTGCTATAATCCCCACAACCTTTTCTGCCGGCTCGCCATATGTAGGCGGACATTCCGTTGCGTCTATTATACCGAGTCTCCCCGAAGTCCCTGCACCTATAAACAAAAGTCTTCCGCCCCTATTAAAAGAGTCGACAACCATATCTATCGTTTTGGCAATCATCGGCAATGCTTTTTCAACAGCAAAAGGAACGAGTTTATCTTCGTTGTTTATGCAAGTTGCTATTTCAAGCGCATTCATTTTGTCTATATGCATTGAATTAGAATTTCTCTGCTCCGTGTTTTTCATGATTAATAATTTATTATCCTTTAATTTCAAAAATAACGGTTTCTTCTATATCCGTTTCGATTTCTATTTCGTTGCCTTTTACAATAAAATCTTTTTTATTTATCACTATTTCCGCCCGTTTACCGCTCGGCAGATAAAGCCTTCGTTTTCCGCTATTAGTCGCCGTCAGCACTATATACCGCTCGTTAGCATAAACAATGTCGCCCATCTCGCTGTATATATGTCCGCCCGCTGTTTTTAACGCGTTTCTTATTTGTTCGGCGGAAAAATTCTCTTCTGAACTGTATACTATCCTGTAATCCTTAAATTCCTTTTCGACGGTTTCTTCGGTGCTACTCATACCGAGAATTCTATCGAAATTTTTGCTGTATAATCCCGTAAGTCCGCTGAACATCAGACTTCTGCCGCCGCTTTTTAATTTTTCGATTCGTTCCGCCTGTTTATCGGTTATTTGCAAGGCTGAAATGAAAATCAAAGTCTTATAATCCGAAAAATCTGCCTTTTCCAAATCGCTGAACAGATAAATATCGTAAGGCGCGCCGACAAAGCCCAAAACCACAAATTGATTGACGATGAATTTCGCAAAATTACCTATATTTGTAAAAACCGACATACTTTCGTCTACTAAAACGGCAATTTCCACGTTGCTTTTATATCTTTGCGACATTGACTTTCGGTATAGATTTTCAAGTTCGCTTATATGTTTCATAAGTCCGTCGGAATTATACCAACCGCCCCACATATCGAACCACCAAAACGCCGACTCTGAACATATTACCTTGCCCAAAGCCCTTGTAAGATGATGTTTTGACTTTTCTTCGGTCTTCGGTCCGTGCCACACGGGCTCATAATAACGCTTTTTGAAATTATCGTCCTTTCCTTTTAAGCAAGGCGGATAACTTTCGGGTAATGGTCTTGTAAGATATGTCCTGACGTCCGCTTCCGTAAACCATATTTTATTCGCGTTTTTAGCCGAATTTACCGCGCCGTTGTAAAACCAGTCAAACGCTCCTTGACGTAAATTCACGTAAGCGAGCGGGCTCGCCAAAAAATCTATATCGCCACAAGCAAGAATTTTTTTAATACTCGTATGTCCGTTCCAAGCGGGCAAAACGTTAGTATATCCGTAAAACGCACCGACTAATTTTTTATAATGTAATATTTTTTTTGTTTTATCGGCAAGATATATTATTGCGCTTGCTACGCTCTCGCCGCAAAACTCATAATAATCCGCACCGATACTGTCTTTCGGTAAATCTCTGTATTGTTTTTTATATGAAAAAACATACCTTTCGGAATACAAAGGTACTTTAATATCTTCAAACGACTTATAATTACTGTTATAAGCATTATCGAGCGTATCTATATCTCTATACTTGTCCAGACAATAATCCCTAAAAGCTTTTGTCCCGACAGGCGAAAAATCGTAAACTGTTTTCCCGCTTTCGGGGATATACCACTCTTCCGTGGCAAGCCCCGCAAGATGAAAACCCGCAACGTATTCGTCATAACCGTTATTGACGATAAAATCTTGTAAAAGTGATAAAAACTTCACGCAATCGTCTCGCCATTTTTCAGATGCGGAAGATTGCAACCATTTGTTCCCGTTTTCATCCCTCATAACTTCGTCGGGATATTTTTCTGCCCACCATTTAGGAACGTTTAAGTTGACGCGTAAAATAACGTATATTTCGCCAGGTTCGGAACTCCCTATTATTTTATCGAGAACTTCTTTAACAGGCGTAAAATCGTATTCGTTTTCGCTTTTCCATACGTGTTCGGTGAACGGAATAAACGTATCGCCCATCTGTACGCAACCGAAAAACAAATTATAACCTATCTTCTTAAACGCCTCGTAATTTCCTTGCGGCGCAACGTAAGTCATATACGCGGAAGGAATAACCTCTTTTCCGTTTATATAGATAAATAATTTTCCGTTTCGCTCTGCTATCTTCGCTTCCATAAATTTATCCGTTAATAAGGGAATACAAAATTTGCCTTTTCCCAGTCGGACAGTTTCAACGTTTCCGCATAACGCGTTATACCTGCATACCTACATAAACTTAAAAACTCTTTTGCATATTCTATGTAATCTTCTTTCGTTTTATCGGGGAAAAAGTAAGAATAATGTTCAACAAGCGGAAAAAGCGAATTTACTTCCACCTGCGAAAGTCTCTTATCGTATAATTCACACAGATATTTATCTGTTCCCGTCTTTGCGTTCATCTTTTTAGCATTTATAATGATATTTCGTGTTTTAATCAGAAACTCCTTGTCGAAATCCTCCTTGTTTTTCATACCAAACGTCAAACAAACGGCTTTCTTCTTTTCCAATGCCGCATAAAAATCATAGTACTCACGTATAAAAGCGCGCATATACGGAAGCGCAGTTTCACCAAAATAGTGAGTTAAAAACTCGTCGGTGAGTTTTTCTATATCCGCATTTTCGTTCCACATTGCTTTATGATACAGATAAGCACGCAATTTGCATTGCCATATATTGTTTGCGTTAGGCGCACCTTCGATCATTAAATATTCACAGCCGAATTTCTTAAATCCGCGAACATTGTCACCTATGGTATGATTAGAAGGCATATATAATAAATATCTGTCAAAAAAAACATCATATGCCCATACAAAGAACCTACAACCTAAAATGCTCCATTGTTTTAACGCGTTTTTCGTTCTATCTAATTGTTTTTCTGAAAAATAATCATAAAAACCGTCGCTTAATACAGCGATACGTATTATTACGTTTTCTATCGGAATAATCGTTTTGTCAATCGGATGCAGATTCCCTGCTTCACAAATAACGGGGGCATCCAGTGTGTAGGCATAGGCAAAAGTAACCAAATTTATTTTACGCCCGTTCAATTCACGATCCGCCCATTTTTGCAACTCTCCTGCTACAACATTAATAAATCGTATTAAAATACCGGAACGTTTGTATTTTTCTGATGCTTTACGACATCTCTCACATTGACAACACAAGTTTCCGTCTTCTTGATCAAACACAAAATAATCGATATCCGGATGTGAAATAATGTCTTTTTTCATTTCTTTGATAACGATTTTTGCAACGCTTATATCCATGGATTCGTCCAACTTTCCGTCATCTGTTATACCGTTAGTAAGACAAATTGTCGTATCGCTATCGCCAGCTACCGTAAATTGAAAATGTGCGTTTTCATCTGAACTCGAACAAAAGAAAAACTCGGGGTGATAATTAGATTTATCGCTTGGATTATTATATATTTTCTCATCCACATAATAATGAAAATTATGAGTGTTATGTCTGCCCCATATTTTACTTCCACCGCCGAACTTATCGCTTGGAAACAAAAACGAATGTCTTGCTCGCATTCTCAATGCGAAAACCTTATCCGCTTGATTTACCATATTGTTATCGTCTTCGTACAAATCGTATTCAATATATCCGCGCAATCTAAATACAGGTTTCTCGCATATTTCTCTGTCTTCAATGTATAATTTCTCCATATTAGGAAAAACTGTAGTCTCCGCACATATAAACCTTACGCCTAAAAATCTTTCCGCAATTTCATACACTCCGAAAAGTATTCCCCTGTCGGTTTCTGCAAGAATATAACAATTATCGCCCGTCGTTTTAATATAAAACCCGTCGCTGTTTAACACGCTTAAATCGGGTGAATACCCGCTTTCTTTAAGTATTCGAGTATTCCCGAGTGAGAAAAACGCACCTGTAAAATCCTTGCCATCCGTTACCGTTTTAAGGCTGACATTTAAACATTTTTTGATAAAAAACGTCAATTCTTGCGCAGCGTACTTTAAGCACGGAGAAGAGTTTTCCGGTAAAACAATATATATTTGCCTTTTTTCTCCGTTAAATATCTTCATAAAACTAATGTCCTTTCTGTCTGTTGATTTTTTAATTATCTTTTTAAATATTACAAGTTTTATATTTTATCGCCTTATTTCAAAACAATCAACGCGCCTTCGCCCATATCGAGCGTTAAAGGAATACTCGTTCCGACGACGTCGGCAACGTCCGCCCGCTGAATAACGGTATAGCGATACTTATCGTTGAATTTAAGAAGTATATTCGCTTTGTTAAGCCTACTGTAATTTACCACGTAAAGCGCCGTACCGCCCTTATAATCGAAACACCCGATAATACAGTCATTACCCTCGATACCCATCAATTCTTTATATTTGTTTTCGGATAAAATGGTATTATTCGGTTTGGAATTTTCAACAATGTATTTTCTCGCTGTCGTGCCGTGAATTATAACCCCGTCGCTCGCGGAATGCATCAGATATTCGTCGACTGCCTGAATCTGCTTATTCGCGCGTTGTACGTAATAATACCATCTGGTAAGATTTCCGTTCGCGCCAATTATTCCGTTTCTTTCGTAATCGTACGTTCCGCCTTCCGCATAAGCGAAGTGCAAAGGCTCTACAAGTGTAAAATACTGAATCGCTTTCGCTCCGTACGCAAGAGAAACGTTTACGTCGAAAAGAGTTTCCGCTTCGTTAGGATAAGGTTCTACCGAAGGGATCCATGCGGAAGCGTCGTTCCATTGTCCGCCCGCCTGCATCATTCGCCAGAACGGTTTTTCCTTTTCAATCGTCAACTCCCTGTAATATGTGAGATTGTCGAAAAGCCTCGGTATAAAACTCTCATCCGACATATTTGCGGTTTTATACGGATATTGCGTTGCCGAAAACATTTTGTAGTTCGTTTTATCGAAGTATTTCGACAAATATTCGTCGAAAGTAATCGGTTGAGTTGTACCGAATAAAGTATTCGTTCCCGACCATCTGCCGAGAGCGTTGCCGTAAAGTTCTAATCCGTAATTGTTTTCAAGTTGGTTATAGAAAACGTCCTTAATAACTGCGATGGGGTCTATCTCGTGCATAAACGGTTCGTCTATCACAAAAAGACCGAGAACCGACTTTCTTTCGCCGTTTTTTGTCATATTATCTAAAATTCTCTGTAAAGTCCGTATGCCCTCGGCAGTCTTTAATTCCATATCGTCCACGTTATAAGGCGTAAGATGGTCGCCGAGTTGAGTTTTTATCCAAAGCGACTCCATAAAACATCCGATATTATTGTTCTCGCATAAATCGAGAATCAAATTTGCCGCACTACCGCCGTCTTCTCCTATCCACCTATCAGAACCGTAAACTATCATATTTACGCCCGCGTCTTTTATCGCCTTAAAGATTTTATCGGTCAAAAGATCCGCGCGGTTATTTCCGTCCAGACTTCCGCCGGATGAATAAGGTCCGAAATAGCCACCTATCGGCATAACGTCCGAGCCGCCTAAATAATCAAACGTAAATGACGAATATATTTTGGGGTTTCCCTTTTCCGAACTTTTATAATCCATACCGTCAACGTATAATACGGCGTCGCTTTCAAACTTTGTGTCATTATCTCCGCAAGCGGAAAACGCGCAGCACGTAAAAATACCCGATAAAAAGATTGCCATAACCGACTTAAATAATTTATGTTTCATTTTATAAAATCCTTATTTTTAAGTTTATTATTGAGTAAGTCCGACTCGTCGGGCACAGTTGTATATGCATAATCTTTTGTATCGGGCAAAACGTTGCTTTTGTAAACCGGTGTTGCTTTAACGAGTTTTACCGCGTCGTTATCGAGATTTGTAATTTCAAAATTATCGATAGTCATATTGAGAACACCCGTATATTCCGACACTGAACCGCCGACGCCGTTGCCGTAAGAATATATTCTTATATATCCCGTTTGCATTGTTCCGATATTATAACTATACTGCATAACGTATTCCGTTTGACTTGCAAGTTTGTAATAAAGCGTCATCACTCCGTCTATAACCGTAAATTTGAGATTTACCGCTTCGTTCCCTATATAATCTTTATCCCAAAGACTGAATATGCATTCGCTTTTATCGCCGCTCATACTTTTAATGCCGCCTTCAACTACATTACCGTTATTAAACAGGATATATCTGTCTTTAACGCCTTCAACTTCGCCAGTAAAATGATTTGAGCGGCTAGTGGGAGAATCCAATGGCAATCCGTCAAACTGTAAAAAAGTCGCTGCAACTTGATGACTTGGCGGGTCGTTATAATTATCAACGCCGAAACCTATCATAAACCAGTTTGAAATAAGTTTAACGATATTTCCGTTTCCGTCCTTTTTGCCTTCGCGATACATATCTACAATATCGAACTTTAACTCGAAATTAGAATACTGTTCTCTCGTCGTAAAATAGCCCTGTCCCACGTTCCTAAATACGAGTTTACCATCTTCGACTGCAATTTTTGCGGGCGAAATGGGCGAACCTGTCGTTTGCGAATAAAACATATTCGCGTTATAAGAACCTTTATCGAAAGTTTCCAGATAGTGGTCGACCGTTTCAACCAAATCATAGTTATAAGCGGTGATTAAAATATCCGAAATTCGGAATATGTTTTTATTTTCATCGCTCTCTCCCGTCGATTGAGAAATAAACGCGACAAAACCGTCGGGGGCGATATTCAGCTTTTTGCCGCTTAATATATCGATTGCGGCGACACTCGATTCCCCGCACTCCGCCGAAACGTAAATTTTACCGTTGACATCAACCTTCATTTTGAGCGTTATATCGGCGTTTAACGAAAACATATTGTAATTATGTTTTTCAGCGACAGGCGTGGGCACGCCTTCGGTTTTATATTCGTTCACCCCTATCGAGATGCAATTATTGTTATAATCATAACTGAAAGTCACTTCGCCGGAATCGGCGCTACCGACACCGTTGCGCGATTGTTTTAACCCGAACACAAACAGCGCCATCCCGCCTTCGACGAGCTTTTCAAACTTAAAAGTAGCGCTTACTTCAAACAATTCGGTTCTGCCGTATTCTTTAAGGTTATTGATCCGTGTTTTGGCAAGTAAACGCGCGTACCTTGACGCTTTCGCGTCGAAAACCGCCCTGCTGCTTTCCGCATAAACTCCGCCTGTAGTCATAAAATCGCCCTGATTGATTTCGTCTCCGCGGATAGATGCGGAACTCACTACGTAGACTTTCGACGCACCTGCATCGACAAAAACAGTCGAATTATTGAAAAATATAAACGGCAAAATAAACGCAACGACTAAAAATAAGGCTATAATACTGCGTTTTTTTACGCTCCGTATAAACATTAATTCCAATCCTCCCAGTTTTCGTTTACTTTTTGCACAAGCGTTTGCCAAAGTTGGTCAACCGTTCTTCTATCCGATTCGTTTTGCGCCGAAAGCGCGGACGGATAAGAAAGCCCCAAGAAGGAATCGAGCCCCGTGTTGATAAAAAGCGACGCCTTTGTTAAAGGAGAAGATATAGCCGTCATCGTCGAACCGAGCTGCGCCTGTTGTTTTCCCCATTCGCTAAGAGAAGAAATATCCATTTTAGACGAATCCGCAAAATTCGCCGAATTCATACAGCCTGTTTTTGTAAGGAACGAAAGGAGCGCTTCATCAGAATAAAAATATCTTAAAAACTCTTTCGCACCAACAATAGCGTTGGAATAATTAGGAATAAAAATGTACTGTTCGGCACCATTGTTATACATAAGATTTCTTGCCGCTTTTACCCTGTCGTAGTCTTTTTGAGTAACGTCGTACGAATAATTGTCGCTATGAAGAGACGGGTCGTTTTCGTCAATTGCGCGTATAAGTGCAGCAAGTTCGTTATCATCGGCGACTGATTTATCCGGCAATACTTCTATAATAGAACTTATTACGGGAATTTTCATCATGCGAACGTTTACGTTATTCGAAGCAGAACCTGATTCGTTAAGAAGCCAACTGCCGTTGGGCATCATAACCGCCTGTCCCTGCAAAAACAACGTCTGTACTTTGGTATGGTTGGTATTCGTAGATTCGGGATGAACACTGTTCGGAGAAACAACCTGAGATGCAACCTGTAATGCTTTATATCTGCCATCCTGTTTTGTAAGTATGTCTTTAGACGGCGAATTGTCGTTTTCATCTTTAAGCATCAACAGATTGTCGTAATAATAATCGTATCCGTCGTATTGCACTTGCCACGCCGTCATCGGATACTTCCAATATCCTGCATCGCTGGTCCTAAAAAAAATCCACGGTTTAATATTTCTAGATTTAAGCATGCTGTCCGAGCCCAAATCCATAGTCAGAACATTTAGTTCGTCGGTAGTTACGGGCACTTCGTACTTAACTCCGTCGATTATGTCTGCATTATAAACGATCCCGCACCAACCTTTGCCGTAGGAAAGAAAATTAGTTGTTCCGTCGGCATTTTTAAGTGCTTTTAAAATCGCGGGGTCGAATTTTTCGCCGATTGTTTTATTTTCGTTGTCGGACGTCATAGTTAAAACGTCGTCAAGCGTGATAAAATCGGATTTATAAGTCATACTGTTAAGCGCGGTAAAATACAAGTCGTACGTATTGCTGTCTCCCGCAGCAAGAGTCGAAACGACAGTTGTGACGTTGGAATCGTAATCGAGATGCACTTTATATTCGTCCTGTTTAGCATTAAAATTATTTACGATCTCCTGCATAAATTCAAGACCGTAGCCCGCCTTCCAGAAATAAATCTGGACGTCTGTTGCAGAGTTGGGAACGTCTCTGCCCGCACCGCAACCCGCGGAACATAAAGTTATAATCAAAGAAATAATGCCGATTATAATTTTTTTTGAAATTTTCATGGTAGTTTTCTCCTTTCTTTGTTTTCGTAAATATATATTATTCTTTAATTCCGCCAAGCGAAATATTGTTCATAAGCACACCGTTGCACAGAATAAAAATCAACAGTGGCGGTATCATAGACACAAAACAACCCGCATAAAGTATATTCATTTTGGAATCGTAAACCATCTGCGTTCTGAACTGGTAAATTCCCACGCTAAGAGTCGGAAGTTTAGGCAAGTAGATAAGAGCGCTGGCATACTGATTCCACTCGGTAATCCACATTAAAACGTAGAGCGAACCGACCATTGCAATGCTTTGCGGAAACATTACCCTGAAAAATATCTGCCAGTCATTAGCGCCGTCAATTTCCGCAGCCTCTCCATAACTCCAAGAAACCCCCGAAAAGAAAGAGTGCATATACAGAAACTGAATATTAAACCCGCCGATAGATGTTATTATCATTAAACGTGAGTTCATAATGCCCATACGGTATAACAATCTGTACATAGCGGTTCCCGAACCGTAAATCGGCAACATAATTACAACCAAAACGACATTGTAGATAAGTTTCGACCCAGGAAAACTGTACTTGCAACAAACGTAAGCGAGCATCGTGGTAAGCATAATTTGAATACCGCAACCGATTAACGAAAAATAAACAGAGTTCAATGTCATCTCAATAAAGCCTACGCCGTTCGTTTCCATAATGGTAAACACGTCTAAATAGTTTGCGAAGTTTATCGCGCTGAACCCGAACGGATTTACCGCCACTTGGTCAGCAGTTCTAAGTCCCGAATAAAAGCACCAGAAAACCATATACACGTAGGTAAAAGCGAAAAACAGAAACACCAAAAACACAATCGAATACAGAATATATTCCGAAGTTGTTTTTTTATTCAAAGCGCCCGATTTTTTTACTTTTAACGTTGTTTGAGCCATTTTTATTTTTCTCCTTAATATTGAACTTCGGTAATACGGCTCGCAAGGAATTTACGGATAGTAAACGCCAGAACGCAAGACACAGCGGTAAGCATTAGTCCCATAGCGGAAATACGGTATAGCGGTTTTGCCATAGGATTAGTCGCGTGAAGGATGTTCATATACATCCAGTTTGAAACCGTCTGCGTGCCGTTCTGTCCGCCAGTCAGAAGGAAGACCGCGCCGGAAGACCCGAAAATACCGCAAATCGCAAGTATAAGCGTCAACGCAAAAGTCGGCCAAACGAGCGGTATCATTATCTGAATCAATTCTTTCACCCAGCCTATGCCTTCTAATCTTGCCGATTCGATAAGTGAATCGGGAATACGTGAAAAAGTGCCGCCCCAGATTATAAGACTACCCGGAAAGCCTAACCATATGACGTGTAAAAACACCATACGGTTAGCAAACGTGGAATCCGTCAAAGGGTTATAAAGTGGATAATCGAGATTATAAAGTTTGGTGAGTAAATCGGGAAAGAATCCCGACGGCGACATAAGTTCCATAAAGAAAAACGAAACGACGACGCTCGAAACAATCTGCGGTAAGTAGAAAATAATTCTGAAAGTTTTATAGCCCCAAATCTTTTTATAAATAAAGTAAGCGTTGATAATCCCTATCGGATACATTATCATATTTATACCGAAAGTTTTGAAAGTATTGACGAACGCCAACCGTAAGTTATCCGTTTCTATCGTAGAGCCGTTTTTTATTCTCTCGAATACCCACGTGAAGTTTTCAAAGCCCGCAAAAACGAGTTGCCCGTTTTCGGGTTTTTGGAACGCCATCGCAAAAGAATCGATATTTACATAAACGTAAAACAACAGAAAACTGCCGACAGGCAGAATAGTGAACGAAATAATGAATAACGCTCGCATAAACTTCCTTTTTAACAGTTCATTACGGTCTACGTTTGCAGTTTGATTGTTTTTCTGTTTTTTCATCTGTCTACCCGCCTTTTGGTTAACGTATGAGTTGCCGAAAAGTATCGGCAACTCATACTCGATTTAAATTCCTTTGTTTAACTGAACACCGCCGTTATAACTATATTGCGATTCGCCGAAGAAGTATCCCACATATTTAACTGTATGCGATAGAAATACACGCCTTCTAAATCACGCGTAGTGAACGTGAATGTCGAACTTCCGTT
>CAJOMP010000018.1 GCA_905235785.1 uncultured Clostridia bacterium
ATGAACATAACGGCACGCTCGATTGCGCCCGTCTTTCTGAAATCGCTTATGAAGAAGTCTGCCTCTTCAAAGGTGATACCGACAGCCGCGAACACAACCGCGAATTTCTCATTGGAGTTGAGAACCTTTGCCTGTCTTGCGATCTGTGCCGCAAGTTCCGCATGAGGCATACCCGACATGGAGAAGACAGGAAGTTTTTGTCCACGAACGAGAGTGTTAAGTCCGTCGATTGCGCTGATACCCGTTTGAATAAACTCGTTCGGATAGTCGCGTGCGACAGGGTTTATCGGTCTGCCGTTGATGTCGAGTTTCATCTCAGGAATGATTGGTGCACCGCCGTCGCGAGGTCTGCCCATACCGTCGAAAACGCGTCCGAGCATATCTTCCGACACGCCGAGCCGTTGCCCGTATCCCAAAAATTTGGCTTTCGACGTAGAGATTTGCAAGCCCTGCGCGCTTTCAAAAAGTTGGACAAGCGCTTTATCGCCCGAAACTTCCAAAACTTTGCCGTGCCTGACTTCGCCGTTTGCCTGCACAACGTCCACGAGTTCGTTATACTTTACGCCGTTAACGTTTTCAACCATCATTATAGGTCCGACGACTTCTTTTATCGTCTTGTATTCTCTATTCATTATCTTCACCGCCCGTAAGGTCTTTCAGTTCTGCGGAAATCTCTTTCGCGATATCGTCCAAAACCTTTATATCTTTTTCCGGAACATACTTTGCTCTGCCTATCTTTTCGCGAACGGGCAGATTTATTATATCGGCAAATTCCGCCGAATTATCAAGCGCTTCGCCTGCAAGCCTATGAAAATCGTAAATCAGTTTGAGAATTTTGTACTGCTTATCGAGCGACGTAAAAGTATCTACTTCGTGAAAAGCGTTCTGGTGCAAATAGTCTTCTCTTATGGATTTAGCGGTTTCAAGCGTTAATCTGTCTTTATACGACAGCGCGTCCGCGCCGACAAGTCTCACTATCTCGTCGAGTTCCGACTCTTCCTGCAATACGCTCATAGCAAAAGCGCGCATACGCGTAAAGTCTTCCGACACGTTCTGATTATACCAGTCGGCAAGTTTATCCGCGTAAAGCGAATAACTTATAAGCCAGTCGATTGCGGGGAAATGCCTTTTATATGCAAGCGAAGAAGAAAGCCCCCAGAATACTTTTACTATCCGAAGAGTCGCCTGCGAAACAGGTTCGCTCAGATCGCCGCCCTGTGGCGACACCGCGCCGATAGCGGAAACCGACCCCACTCTTTCGCCGCTGCAAAGCGTATTTACCATACCCGCGCGCTCGTAAAATTCCGCAAGTCTCGAAGAAAGGTATGCGGGATATCCCTCTTCGCCCGGCATTTCTTCGAGTCTGCCGCTCATTTCGCGAAGCGCTTCCGCCCAGCGCGAAGTAGAATCCGCCATTATCGCGACATTGTATCCCATATCACGGAAATATTCCGCTATCGTTATACCCGTATAAATAGACGCTTCGCGCGCCGCAACGGGCATATCGGACGTGTTCGCAATAAGAACCGTTCTTTTCATAAGCGGTTCGCCCGATTTCGGGTCTTTAAGTTCGGGGAATTCATTTAAAACGTCGGTCATTTCGTTGCCGCGTTCTCCGCAACCTATATAAACGATTATATCGGCGTCCGCCCACTTTGCAAGTTGATGCTGAACAACCGTTTTGCCGCTGCCGAACGGTCCCGGAACAGCCGCAACGCCGCCTTTTGCTATCGGAAAGAGAGTATCTATTACCCTTTGACCCGTAACCATGGGCATGTACGGATTGATTTTTGATTTATACGGTCTGCCGCGACGAACGGGCCAGCGAGTAAGCATACATAATTCTTTATCGCCGCTATCCGTTGAAATTACCGCAACCGTCTGCGTTATATTAAACGAGCCCGAAGTGATTTTTTTGACCGTGCCTTCTACGCCGTAAGGAACCATAATTTTATGGCTGACTATGGACGTTTCCTGTACGCTGCCTATAATATCGCCCGCGGAAACCTTGTCGCCGACTTTAACTTCGGCATTAAAATCCCACAGTTTTTCGCGGTCGATATTGTTGACCTGTATGCCGCGACCTATTCTGTCGCCGTACTTTTCGTAAACTTTATTGAGCGGTCTTTGAATACCGTCGAATATGCTTTCGATAAGCCCAGGCCCTAAATCCACTGAAAGGGGCGCGAAAGTCGATTCCACAGTTTCGCCGACGCCTAAACCGCTCGTTTCTTCGTATACCTGAATAGACGCTTTGTCGCCGCGTAACTCTATTATTTCGCCGATAAGTTTTTTATCGCTTACGCGAACAACGTCGAACAGTTTACTGTCTGCCATATTTTCCGCTACGATAAGCGGACCCGAAACCTTAATTATTCTACCTTGCATAATTTACTTCCTATTTCCCGTTTGCCGAAAATATATTGATACCGAGCGCTTTTTCCATAGCGTCGGTAAGATTTTTTTCGCCGTATCCGTTACTGCCCGTCTTCGACGGAATAGAAACGATAATCGGATAACTTTTTTCCGTATACTTTCTGATTTTATCGTCGATTTTTTCGGCAATATCGTCGGTAACGAAAATAATTTTATACGATTTCGCAATATCTGTCAGTATTTTTTCGGCTTCCGCCGCATCCTTAACCGGAAAAGGCGAAACTCCTACCGCCTTGAAAACGAGTATACTCTCCCCGTCTCCGATAATGGCAATTTTACCTTTCATAATGCTCCCTTAACCGTTCGGAAATTTCCGCCGCGGAAAGTCCGCCGCGTAGTCCCACGAGAACTATTCTCGCGTTCGCGATATCCGCGAGTTTATAAAAACAATATCTGATAAACGGAAAATCGCCTTCCTGATTATACCTGTTCTTTTTTACAAGTTTTACCGCGTAACTGTCGCTCGCTTTTTCAAATTCTTTTAAGCCAAAGCCGCTTTCTATCCCCGTAAGCGCCGTTTCAACTTCTTCACGATAGTCCAAAAACCTGAATTTTTCTCGTATTTTGTCGAAATCGTCTTCGCAAACCGTTTTGAGCGTAGATAAATCAAGTTCCCCTATATGCGCGAATTGTTTTTCCGCCACGAAAAAGTCGCGTGAGCGGAGAGCGATTCCTATATTTATCAAATCCGCTTTCGCGCATAATATTTTGGCGAGAAAACCGCTTTTGATTTTAAGCGAAAACAATTCGTCGTACAAGGCTTTCGTAAAAAGAGTATTGATGTAAAGACCGCTTGCCGAGCCTTCGACAAACGCTTTATCCGCGGCAAGTAATGCTTTGCCCATAAATTGCGGCAACAACCCGTAATTATCCGCAAAAATCTTATCTTTCAAATCCTTTACGTCAAACAATCCGCTCGGCGAGAAAGTTATTTCGGTTTTCAGATACTTCGACTTAACAATCGCTTCCGCATTTTTAAAATCGTAAGGATACAAAAAGAATTTTGCGGTTTTATCGTCGGGCGCGGTTGTTTTTATAAACGCTGAAAGTTTAGTCGTTTCTTCCGTTAAAACGGCGTCTGTTTCTTCATTGACCGTTTCGCCCGAACCGAAACCGACTTCGGATAAAATTTTGAGCGCGTCTTCCGCCGTTCCGTCAATCATCCTTTTAAGTCTGTCTTCGCCGATAAGCGTCTTTTCCAGCGAAACGGCTCTTGCGCTAGCATATAATACGCTTGCCATATATCACCCGAAAAGTTTTTTCGCTAAAAGAGAAGAGTTATTCTCTTTTTCGGCAAGAATTATCTCGTGAAAAGTAAGATTTTTGTCGCAGATTTTTCCCACAAGCATAACGCCGCCTTTAAATTTGCCCTGTTTTTTCGACACGGTAAGTTTTTTACTTTTTGCGACTTCGCTTTCGGTTATGTCTTTCTCGGACACAACTCCGTCGCAAGATAACAAAACTTCGTCGCCATCGTCGGCATACTCGTCGATTTTTGCAAGAATAAGCGAAAGATATTGCTTTTTATTAAGTTCGCAAAGTTTTTGCTCGGCGCGATTATATATTTCGTCCAGAATATCCTGCTTTGTTTTTAGCGTATTTTTTCTGACGTCAAGCCCCGCGACAATCTTTCTTCTCGCGATTATTTCTTCCGTTTCGGTTTTTAACGCCTTTTCCTGCGCGGCGGAATATTCTTCCGCCCAGGTTTTCGCCTGTTCTTTAACAGTTGCGGCATATTCTTCCGCGATATAAACGTTCTCTGCCGCTTTTTTTTCTGCGTCCGAAATTATTTTCGCTATAATAGCGTCTTTACCTTCCATTGTTCGCTCCTTTTTTAAGGCAACAACAAAATGGAAACGACAAGTCCCAAAATGGCGTAAGTTTCAACCATTGCGGGGAAAAGAATAAGTTTACCGGATAAACTTTCGTTTTTAGCGACGGCGTAAATGCCGCTGACCGCCGTTTTACCCTGTAAAATACCCGACGTCAAACCCGTAATAGCAAGGGGCATAGCCGCGGCGAATATTCTCGCGCCGATTATCGGGTCAAGCCCCGAAGAGACTGCGCCGAGTCCCAAAATCCCGAAAACAAAGCCGTAAATACCCTGCGTTGCGGGAAGAACGACCAAAATAAGAACTTTACTGAATTTTTTGGAATCTTCCGCAAGCACGCCGCTCGCCGCCGAGCCTGTAAAGTAAAGTCCGATAGCCGAACCTGCGCCGCAAAGCCCCGCGCAAATCGCAAGCCCCAAAATTGCCAATGCTTCTCCTGTCATAATTACCTCCGTTTAACAGAAATACTTTTTTACTTTATTATTTAATTAGTAACGTATACGTATTTAAGATCCGAACCCATCGGTTTGAATTTATTGCCTTCGCCCGTGTAAAATTTGCCGAAAAACTCTATATACTGCAATCTGCTGTCGTGAATATAAGCGCCGAGAACACCCATTGCAAGGTTAAACGTATGCCCGATAAGTATTACGGCGCCGCCGAACACGTACCCTATAATTCCGCTCGCAAAAAGCCCCGAACCTATATCGTTAAAAGTTTTCGCTATTATCATACCGGAAAGCATAAGCCCGAAAAGCCTTGCGTAACTCAAAATATCGCTGAATATATTTATAAGTCCGTACAGCGCGCCGAAACCCTTTGTCAGTTTACCAAACCCCTTTTCCGCTCTGCCGGCAGTTATCGCCGCCAAAAACAATGCGGAAAGCATAACTATAAGCCCCGGCATTGTCGCTACATCGAAAAAGTTTTTAACGCCTGCGTCCATCGTTTCAAACGTTTCAGGCATAAGATATTCTATCAGGAAATTAAACGCCGCGAACACAAATCCTACAAAAAACAACACCCAGCACATCCCGTCGAATATGCCCCCCGCTATATCGCCCGATTTAAATAGATTTAATGCTTTCATAAAATAACCGAAAGCAATCTGTATAACACCAAGCGCAAGACATCCGAGCAAAATAGTCATAAGCCCCGCCTGTCCGCCTTCGCTCGGCACAGGGCTCGGAAGTACCGTAAACGGTAAAACAGACACACCGAACAACGAATTAAACAGTATTCCGAATATTATAGCGAAAATTCCGCCGATAGAAACGTTATACCATAATCTTCTCGTTCCGTTATCCACTTTAATGCGTTTTGCAAGAAACAGCCCGAGAGTAATCATTATAATACCGTAACCGATATCCGCCATAATTACGCCCATAAACAACATAAAGAAGAAAAACACCGCTCTGTTTGGGTCTTTTTCTTTATAACTCGGCGTGGAATACATATCCGTAATAAATTCCGCCTGTCGCACGGCAAAATTATTTTTCAACAAAGTTGGTACCGGTTCGTCGTCTTTCGGCGCGGAAATCTCAATAATCACGTCGGAAACAAGGTTTGCCGCGTGTTTAACGTCTTCCGCTTTGTCCGTCGGCACAAATCCTTCAAGAATAAACGTTGCGGAAGTGTTTGAAAAATTCTCTTTCCCCTTTTCTTTTTCGAGCGCAAAACCGTAATAATCGTACAGAATTTTAAGGTCTTTTAAAACGCTTGCGGAATTACAAACGTCACGATAAATTTCTTCTTCGTTGTCGGAAAGTTCTTTGATTTTTAAGTTGTTTTCGGCAATTTTTTCTTTTGCCGTACAATCGAAACGGTACTGACAAGGCGCAAACTCGTTTTCCGCCAAAATATCCGAAACTTCGCCCGCTTGCTCGTTTAACGCGACGACCATTACTACCGCAATCTGACCTTCGCAAAATACGGTAAAATCGACTGCGTCGATTTCGGAAAATCTATCTTTTATTTTCGGAATAACGTCTTTTTTTAACGTTCCGAAAAACACTTTTGTTGTTTTAGTATCGCAAAAATCGCTGAATTTTACGTTCGACGAAAGATAAGGAACAAGTCCGCTATTTAAATTTACGAGTTTAGCGGTTTCGGATTTTATACGCGACAATTGCTCCGAATAATCTCGGGTTTTGATTATTGCCGTTTCGCACACTCCGACTTTTTCGTTTGAACGGATAAACTCGTCGTAGGTAACGAAAAGATTGTTGACAGATACTGCGTTTTTCGGATAATAATCTTTATTTTTAGACTTTTCTATCACGTCGGAATAAAACTCTATCGTCCTTCCGATCTCGTCGTGTTTTAACGAAACTTCGTCTATGCTCTGACTTAATGAAATACGAAAAGTATCGGTAAACGCTTCCGTTTCCGTAAGTTCGACACAACCCGTTTTATACAACGCGTCAAGTATTTTTTCCTTATGAGCGTTAAGCCCCATAAGTTTTATTTTAGACATTTCGACGATTGCCATTTAGTCCGTAATACCTTTTACAATCTGCTCGGCGTAATAATCAGTTTCCGCGGCGGTTTGTTTCGCTATTTCAGCCGCCGATCTTTCACCTTCTTCGATTATTGCGGCGTATTGCTCTTCCGCCCGCTTTTCGGCGGATTTAATAGCGGCGGCACGATGTAGTTTGAAAACGGCAACCGCGCCGTTTTTAATCTTCTCGCCGTCTTCTTCCGCGGATATCCGTATAGTTTTTGCCTTTTCCGTAGATAACTTTACGATTTCTTCCGCTTTTTTTTCAGCGTCCAAAATCGAAGCGATAACTTCGTTCATATTTTACACCAAATATTTTTTTATATTATATTATATAGTGAAAAATTCGTCAAGTTTTTTCAGGCGGTTCTTTAATATAGTCGATTTTCGGTCGCTTTTTATCGCAATAACCCGAGCGCAAAAAAAATTTTGCAAAAAAAATAAAAAATATTAAAAAAGTGTTTCAAATCACTTGCAATTTAATCGTAAATTTGGTATATTACAATAGCGATGGCAATTTGGGAGCATAGCTCAGCTGGGAGAGCATCTGCCTTACAAGCAGGGGGTCATAGGTTCGAGCCCTATTGTTCCCACCAAAACACCATCGCCAACAATATTATGCGGGAATGGCTCAGTGGTAGAGCGTTGCCTTGCCAAGGCAAATGTCGCGAGTTCGAATCTCGTTTCCCGCTCCATTTTTTTATTAAGGCAACTTAATAAGCAAGGCGCCATAGCCAAGTGGTAAGGCACGGGTCTGCAAAACCTTTACCCCCAGTCCGAATCTGGGTGGCGCCTCCAAAACCCGCCGAAGTGGCGAAATTGGCAGACGCAAGGGACTTAAAATCCCTCGGTGGCAACACCGTACCGGTTCAAGTCCGGTCTCCGGCACCAGATTAGCGGAACGTAAATCGAAATTTCGATTTGCGTTTTTAAATAAATCGCTGCTATGGCTCAGTTGGTAGAGCACATCCTTGGTAAGGATGAGGTCACCGGTTCGACTCCGGTTAGCAGCTCCATAAATCCTTAGGTTTTTCCTAAGGATTTTTTTATTCGACATTGTTACAAAAAACTGCTCAAAAACACCCTAATGTAAGTATCAAAGAAGTCGGCTCGTCGGCAATTATAGCGTAACAATTTTATACATTTTTTCAATAGCACATTTTTACAATATCGTGGTCTTTTTTTACTTTTTATTTTAACTTAAAATCTTTCTATTATAATGTTATATTCTTTTTTTATATAAAAAAAGCCGAAAATTATCGGCGAAAGTGGTCAAAGGCATATAAAAACCGCCCAGCAACGTTCAATCATCCGGACGGTTTTTAGTAGTAAAGTGGGCAAACGCCCTTTTTTGGCGGAAAGGATGGGATTCGAACCCATGTGCCGGGTTACCGACAACCGCATTTCGAGTGCGGCTCGTTACGACCACTTCGATACCTTTCCGTATTATTTGGTTTTTACGTTAATCGTTATTTAAGCATAATAACTTTGCTTACAAATTACGAACGGTTTTTATTATACATTAAATCGATACAAAATGCAAGCGATAATAAACAAATATTTTTTTGTGGTATAACCTTTTTTAAATACTTTGCGGGGCGATATATTTATCGCCCCGCAAAGACCAAAAAGCCGTTTACTTTATATTTTTATACATCGGACCATATGCGGAGCAAGCACGGTAGTCCTGCCCTTCTTTATCCATACCGAAAGCGTTCCAAGCGGACGGGCGGTAAATTTTATCTTCGTCAACGTTATGCAAGCATACCGGTATCCTAAGCATAGCACACATAGTTATTAAGTCCGCGCCTATATGTCCGTAAGATATAGCGCCGTGGTTTGCTCCCCAGTTGTTCATTAAATCGTAAGCCGACTTAAATCCGCTCTTTCCCGTTATTCTCGGCGTAAACCAAGTGCAAGGCCAAGTGTAGTCCGTTCTCTTCCAAAGTGTATCCGTTACTTCGTCGGGTAGTTTAACTGTCCACCCTTCCGCTATCTGTAAGACAGGTCCTAATCCTTTAATAAGATTAAGCCTTATCATAGTCGCGGGCATTTCCGCACGCGTAACAAATCTTGACGAATACCCGCCGCCACGGAAATACCCTAAATCGGCGTACGGCCAAGTTGTTGCGTTCATCATAGTATCTATGTCTTTATCGGTTACTTCCCACCAGCGTTTCATTGTGGGGTTGCCCTTTTCGTCTTTAACTTCTCCGCAAGCGTCAACACAGCACGCGCCCGAATTTATTAAATGTATAAACCCGTCGGCGTATTTCGCTTTACCTTCTATCTCATATCCCGTTACACGTTTTACCGATTCTCCCGACCAGTAAGTTCTGACGTCTGCAAACATCTGCGCTCTGCCCGTCAACAGTTTCATAAAGAGCATACTCGTTGCGTTTAACGTGTCGTTTTCCGTGCCTAAAATATAAGGTTCTCTCGCCCCGTTCCAGTCGAAAGAAGAGTTTAAAATACTTTCGGGGAAGTCGCAGTTCGGATAAAAGTCCGTCCATTGACGCTGTCCTTGAAATCCGCCGACTATCGCGTTATGTCCCACCATCTCTTCTTCTCTGCCTTTAGGAAGATTATTGTTGCCGTTGAATAAGTCCTTTATGATACACGCCATTTTTGCGGTAAATTCCCAGTCCTTTTCTTTTTGGGCGGGAGTTCTCTGCAATTCAACGGGGTTTTTATCGAAGTCGGGTTTACATTTTTTCTTTACCCAAGCGAGCGCTTTTTCGTATTCTTTCTCGTCATATATTCCTTCGGTCATTCGGCGGATTATCTCAACTTCGTCTACGCTTTCTACTCGCATACCCAGATATTCTTCAAAAAATTCGGGACTTATAATAGAGCCGCCTATGCCCATAGTTACGGAGCCTATCTGCAAATATGACTTTCCGCGCATAGTAGCAACCGCTACCGCCGCACGAGCAAAACGCAATATCTTTTCTTCAACGTCTTCGGGAACAGACGTATCGTCCGCATTCTGAACTTCGTGTCCGTATATGCCGAACGCGGGAAGTCCCTTTTGACTGTGTGTTGCAAGAACAGACGCAAGATACACCGCCCCCGGGCGTTCAGTACCGTTAAAGCCCCAAACCGCTTTTATGGTCATAGGATCCATATCCATAGTTTCAGCGCCGTAACACCAGCAAGGAGTTACCGTTAAAGTTATGTCCACGCCCGCTTTTTTGAACTTGTCGGCGCAAGCCGCGGCTTCCGCAACTCTGCCTATTGTAGTATCGGCAATTATTACTTTAACTTTTTCGCCGTTTGAATAAAAGACATTTTCTTCTATGAGTTTTTTAGCGGCCTTTGCCATATTCATAGTCTGATCTTCAAGGCTTTCCCTGACTTTGATTTTTCCGCGTCTGCCGTCTATCGTAGGTCTTATTCCTATTACGGGATAATCCCCTATAAGTCTCGATTTTGCCATATTAACTCTCCTTTATTTTTATATTGTTTTATTTTATAATAACTTTTAAATGTCATCATGTAAATATATTTATTTGCTTTTAATATGGACAAATCCGCTTTTTTGCTTGATTTAAATTTCAGCGTATATTATAATTTTTTTAATTAAAAGCAATAGTAAGAAGGCGCTTATGTTAAAAGATGACAATGTTTACAGTTTTTCCGCATTTCGTTACGATATCGTACAATGTTCACGTAAAAAAGTAGGAAATCGAGAAATATACGACGATATCGATCTTAACTGGAACGCGAATTTAAACAACCGACTTCCCTACTGGAACCACGGCAGAATATGGTGCGTTGCGGAAGGCGCGGGATATGTAAAAACCACTTTCGGCGAATTTCAGTTAAAACCGAACGTTGCTTATTATATTCCGCAATCCACGCTCGTCGAAACGCGTTGCGACGATTTTATGGTTCAGTATTTCGTAGATTTTATGCCGTTATCCGACTTTATCCCTATGGAAAATCTCTTTTTATTTAATACTGTATCGACTGAATACGACCTTATTTTAAGCCTTATAAAAAAACTTATGAATATGGGCGACGGCATAACCGAAAACGTTAAGAAAACCGCAATAATGAATATGATTTTATCCTGTTTTGTAAAAGAACCGTCTTTTGCGATAAAAAGGAACTCCACTATGCTCGCCGTTGCCGAACGAATCAACTTCGGATACCCGCAAAAATTATCCGTTACGGATTTAGCGAAAGAGTTTGGGTACAACACCGATTATTTTTCACACGTTTTTAAAGAAACGTTCGGTTTGTCGCCGCAAAAATACATTATAAATAAACGGATTTCCGTTGCTAAACATTTACTTTTAACCGGCGATAAATCCGTTTCCGAAGTCGCGTTGGATTGCGGATTTTCCGATCCGCTTTATTTTACCCGACTGTTTTCCAAAGAAACGGGGGTTTCCCCTTCGTTTTTCAAACAGAGTTTCAAACGCAAGTAATATACACGTTTAAACCTTTCACATAACTTGATTTTTCGACAATAAATATTATATAATGTATCTATCTAAAACTTTTAAGGAGCGATTATGGCAGATAATACGAATAAAAGACCTTCCGCATCCAAAACAACAAAGAAAGTAACGACAAACAGAAATATATTTGCAAATCTCGGCGCGGAAAGTAATTCTCAATCGACATCCGCTAAACGCAAATCGTCAAATTCAAACAGCGCAACAAAAACCGTAGCAAGGGCGACGGCTACAACTGCCGCGGCGGTAGGCGCTATAAAAGTAGCGAAAAAAATGAACGGTAAATCAATAGCCGTTATTTTTATCTGTTTTATTCTCGCGCTCGCAATCGGCGTCGGCGTCTGTTTTTTTATCGGCAGAAACGACGTGTTCGAGTTTATCGGCAACGAAGAATTAAGTTTAACTCTTGACGAAACTTATAAGGACGAAGGTATGTATATTAAAGAATTCGGATTTGACGTAAGTAAAATGGCGAAAGTCGAAACAAATCTTAAACAAAACGCAAACGGAGAATATTATGCAGAAGAAATCGGCACATATTATATGATTTATACCGTAAAAACGTTAAAATTCGGGATAATATATCCCGTCAGCAAAATACGGCTGATAACGTTTGCAGAACCGAGCGAAGGAGAAAATTGAAATGGCTAAAAATAAAACAAAAAAGACTTCCGCGGGATTAACTTTTATCATATCGATTGTGGCGATAATTATAGGTTTAATCTTGGGGCTTATCGCTCCCCTATATATAGCGCAAGATTATTTTACAAAAGATATTACTACTGACGAATTGAAAGAAACTTCCGATTTGTTTTATTCAAAAACGGAAGGGCAGATAGATTATGCCGACATAAATACAAGTGATGCCGATATTGCCGTACATTTTATAGAACTCGGCAATAAGTATACGGGTGACTGCACCCTTATTAAAGTCGGTGATGTGGAAATCCTTATCGACTGCGGTTCGCGCGCCGACAGCGTTATGACTGTTAGCGGGTATCTCAATAACTACGTTTCGGACGGAAAACTCGAATACGTTATTATTACGCACGCGCATCAGGATCACTACGCTGGCTTTGCCACTCCCGAAAAAATGAATTCGATCTTCGACCTTTACGATTGCGAAAAGATAATCACTTTTGCAAGAACCAACCAAAAAACCACTAATACCACTTACAAAAATTATATTCGCGAACTTAACGACGAAATATCAAACGGCGCGTCGCATTTTACAGCCGACAAGTGTTACGATAATTTGAACGGCGCGCAAAGAATTTACGATCTGGGCGCGGGGTATTCGCTGGAAATTTTATACAATAAATTTTACTGGGACGACGCTGCAACCGAAAACGATTATTCGGTTTGCTGTATGGTTTCGGGCAACGGAAAAAACTTTTTGTTTACGGGTGATCTCGAAAAAACCGGAGAAGAAGCGCTTGCGGCAAGATATCAGACCGATCACCCGTCCTATGACTTTTCGACTTTTTCCGTAGACTTATACAAAGCGGGACATCACGGGAGCAAAACGAGTTCCAACGAAGCGTTTTTAAATGTTTTTAAACCGAAGATTTGTTGCGTGTGTTGTTGCGCGGGCAGTCCCGAATACACTAAAAAAGCCGAAAATCAATTCCCCACGCAAGACTTTATCGACCGTATATCCGTTTATACGGATAAAGTCTACGTAACGACTTTATGTATCGATTATGCCGCAAATCAATTTGAAAGTTTTAACGGAAATATAATCGTACTTGTTAAAGGTAGCGATATAGACGTGAAATGTTCCGCAAATAACACGCTTTTAAAAGATACGGCATGGTTTAAAGAAAACAGAGTTTGCGAAAACCGGGTAAGTTAAAAAGTTATTTATAAATTATGGTCTTGCGGCGTTGCCAAATTCGGCAACGCCGCAAATAAAATTTTTTATCGGTAAAAAACACTTGCAAAACACCTTAAAATGCACTATAATATAGAAGTTGTTTACACGGAAAGTTGGCAGAGTGGTCGAATGCGGCGGTCTTGAAAACCGTTGAAGTTCACGCTTCCTGGGGTTCGAATCCCTAACTTTCCGCCAAAATAAAGGCACGACGCAGACTATCTGTCCTAATCGTGCCTTTTTACTTAATAATTTCTTTTACAGTTATTTCGGTAATTTGTGCGGTTACGGGATCAAACGAACTTGCCGTTATCGCATAGTCGCCCGATAAAAACGTCTTGTAAAAAATTTTTTTACCGTTAAAAATATACGATTTATCGGAAATTTCAGTCAGGATTTGCTTTCTTATACTCGCAACCCCTTCGCCGGTAAGTTTTACCGCGGACTCTTTTTTTGTCCACATTGCGGCAAAAGTCTTACCATCGTTAACAAGCCGTCTTTCTTCTCCTTTGAATACGTAATCGACGAGTTTTTCATTATACTCTTTTATTAACTGTATATCGAAACCGACTGCCCCGTTATCGTTCAAAAAAATACCGACCTTGTTAAAAAAGTGCGAAACATTGAAAAAAGGCGGTTCTTTTTTATAAGGTTTTTTGAGTTCGTCATATAAAAGCGGGCTGTTTGCCGTAAAAGCCTTAATTAAAAGCGCGCCGCCGAGCGAACGGAGTCTGTCAGCGCTTTCGGCGTATCCGTCCGACTTCATTACGGCGTCGAGCGGTAAAAACGATTTAACAAGTTGTTCGTTTTCTGCAATATCTTTTATATCGAGAACGTATATTTTTTGCATTTACCGCCTTACAGCAAGTCGGAATATTTCACGAGTTCTACGTCCGACTTTTTAAACAGTTCCAAAGCGAACGGGTCGGGATATCCGTTTTTGTAGATGACTTTTTTTATCCCCGAATTTATTATCATACGGGTGCATATAACGCACGGTTGATGCGTTACGTACATTGTGGCGCCTTCTAAACTTACACCGAGTTTTGCCGCCTGTATAATGGCGTTCTGTTCGGCGTGGACGGCGTAACACACTTCTTGCATAGTGCCGCTCGCGATGTTTTTTACTCTACGCAAGCACTCACCGCGCTCCGCGCAACTGTCTATCCCCGAAGGCGCGCCGTTATATCCCGTCGTCAAAATTCTTTTATCCCTTACGGCAACCGCGCCGACGTGGCGGTTAGTCTGAAAACAACTCGACCACCCCGCTACAGTTTCCGCTAAATTCATAAATCTTTCGTCCCACTTATTCATAGATTTTGCGTCCTTTGTTTATACTTTTTTATCTTTCTTGACCATTTTTTCAAGTTCCTTCATAAAGGAAGAAGTATCGGTAAACGAACGGTAAACCGACGCAAAACGGACGTAAGCCACTTCGTCGATATCTTTTAACCCTTCGCAGACCATTTCGCCTATCTCTTTGCTGGAAATTTCCTGCACGAGAGAATTGTAAATCTTTTTCTGAATATCGGCGACGAGTTTGTCAATCTCGCTCGCGGCAACAGGGCGTTTTTCGCAAGCCTTGATTATGCCCGCCTTTATTTTATTAGGATCAAAAGCCTGCCGTGCGCCGCCGGATTTAATGACGAAAATCGGCGTATTTTCCACCGTTTCGTAAGTGGTAAACCGTCTGCCGCAGTTGATACACTCACGTCTTCTGCGTATGCTCGTGCCGTCTTCCGAAGTTCTGGAATCTACAACCTTGCTGTCAATGCAACCGCAATACATGCACTTCATTTTTCTTGCTCCTTTGCCCGAATCGGGCGGAAAATCATATTTTATTTTTGCGCTTTTACGCTTGATTTTTATTTTACTACAATACGGAATTTATCGCTTTCGGGATAGCGGTAATAATATCCGACGGAGTTATCGTATACGAATTCTGTTCTTTTGCGGCAATTTCGCCCGCGCGCCCGAATAAATATGCGGCGATAGACACACAGAAAAACGGTTCTTCTTCCCTATTTAAAAGTCCCGCGGCAAATCCCGATAACACGTCCCCGCTGCCGCCTTTTGCCATTCCTGCGTCGCCCGTTACGTTGATAACCGTTTCAGAGCCGTCGGTTATTACGCTTACGGCGTTTTTAAGCAAAACGGTTACGCCGAATTCTTTTGCAAAATCTTTCGCGCAAGTTATGGGGTCGAGCAATATTTCTTCTTTGTTTTTACCCGTAAGTCTTGCAAACTCGCCTATATGCGGTGTCAAAACGACTTCACACTTTTTGTCTTTTAGTTTTTCCTTACCGAAAGCGGCAAGCGTGTTGAGTCCGTCTGCGTCGATTAAAAGTCTGCCCGTGTAGTTTTCAAGCAAAAACGATAAAGCCTTGTAAATTTCTTCCGACACGCCCGTCCCCATACCGAAGGCTATCGCGTTATACGGTAAAAGTTTCCAAGAACGATTCGCTCGACATTACCGCACGCGTCTCGTCGCCAAGCGATAGCACATTCTTCTCCATTCTCGTTGATGATAAAGATATCGCCAAAATCACAGTTCCCAACACCGGTGACTGGAAAAACTTCGAAACCGTCACAACGACCGTACCTGCAATTACCGCGGGCGAACACGTACTCAAGATTAGAATCGACAAGCCATACTTTAATCTCGATTGGATTGAAATTGCTGCGGCCAAAGAAAAAACGGCATTGCCTAAATTCAGCATTCGGACAAATTCATCGCAAGCCTACTCCGTCTATGATGTCCTTGGGAACCGCGTGACCTCATTCCAAGCAAGCGAAAGCTCTATGCAAAACATTTGGGATAAAGCTCGTGTAAATCTACCAGGTGGCATTTACGTCATCAAGACCAATAGCAAAACAATTCGAATTTCAAATACAAAATAACACACTCCTCACAACCAAACAAGAACGCCCCGCAAGCAC
>CAJOMP010000019.1 GCA_905235785.1 uncultured Clostridia bacterium
TATTTAATTGGCTTTTTTTGTGTTTGGGCTTCTTTAACAACTGTAATAAAAGATTATTGTAAAATTGTTATTTTATTTTTATTATATTGCTATTACTTAGCTGTCCTTCGATAGAATTTAAAAGCGCCGTTTCTTCGCCGCAGACGAACGCGCCCGCGCCGAGCCTTATATGTACCCTGAACGAAAAATCCGTGCCTAAAATATTGTCGCCGATAAGTCCTTCCTTTTCCGCTTGCGCGATGGCGAGTTTAAGCCTGTTTACCGCGATAGGATATTCCGCGCGGACATAGAAATAACCGTTCTGCGCGCCGATAGCGTAACCCGCTATCATCATACCTTCTATTACCGCGAGCGGATTGCCTTCTAATATCGACCTATCCATAAACGCGCCGGGGTCGCCTTCGTCGCCGTTACAGATGACGTACTTTTCGCCGTCGGGTTGAGCGTACGCAAACTGCCACTTTCTTCCCGTCGGGAAGCCTGCGCCGCCGCGCCCCCTTATTCCTGACGCCAAAACTTCGTCGATAACCGCTTGTCTGTCCATTTTAAGCGCTTTCGCTAAACCTTTAAAAGCGCCTGCGCCGAAACCTTCGTTAATATCTTCGGGGTTTATACTGCCGCACCCGTTAAGCGCTATACGGCGTTGTTTTTTATAGAAATTGATTTCGTCCTGTTTTACGACCTTTGCCCCGTTAGACGGCTCGACATATAAAAGCCTTTCGACTATTTCGCCGCCGATAACGTCCTTTTCCATAATCTCGGTAACGTCGTCGATTTTTACCATTCTGTAAAGTGTATCTTCCGGATAAATTTTGACGAACGGCCCTTGCGAACAAAAACCGAAACAGCCTACCTGATTTACGGTTACCTTGTCTTCGAGCCCTTTTTCTTTTATCTGCTTTTCAAATTCGGCAAGGATATCCGCCGAATTCGACGACAAACACCCCGTACCGCCGCATAGAACTATGTGTCTTTTATTGTCGTTGCCCGAAAATTTCGCGGCAAGACAGTCCGAACATTTATGCGAAATTTGTTCGAGTTCTTCAAAATTCTTTATCATTTCGCCGCCTCCGCACTCTTGTATTCTTCAACTATTTTGGCAACGGAATCCACCGATACCTTGGGATAAACTTTGCCGTTTATCGAAACCGCGGGAGCAATACCGCAAGCGCCGATACAACGGAGCGCGTCGAGCGTAAACATACCGTCCGCGGTCGTTTCGCCCGCTTTTATTCCGAGTATATCGGAAAACTTGTCGATAACGCCTTGCGCGCCTTTAACGTAGCACGCTGTACCGAGACAACAACCTATAACGTATTTTCCCTTCGGCTTTAACGAGAAAAACGAATAAAAAGTTACTACGCCGTAAATTTCCGCAACGGAAATTCCCGTTCTTTCCGACACGATTTCCTGAACTTCCAACGGAATATACCCGTATTCTTTCTGAATATCGCTCAAAATCATCATGAGCGGAGTGGGTTCGGATATGTATCTGTCGCATATTTCGTTGATCTTTATTACTGCCGCATCGCTTAAATGAGCCATAAAAGCCCTCCTTTTTTTAATACCTACAACATTATATAACAACAAAAAGTCCTTGTCAAACGTTTAAGTTATTTTTCGACAAGGTAAAACAAAAAATCGTTCCGGAACGGTTTTTTTCTATATGTTTATGAATTTATTTTCGTTTTTTTGCCGTTTTTTGCCGCTTTAAAACGGAATTTTAATTTTTATTTATCGTTTTTAACTTGCTTCCGCTAAATCGCCGTCTGAAACAATATCGTCGGTTTCGGAAGTGCCGCGCACTGCCGTACCTTCAACAATCAGCCCGTTTACCGAAAGATACGTATCCCGTCTTATTCGGACGCTTGAAACCGTTTTCCCGTTTATCTTTTTTTCGAGATATCCTTCGCTGACATACCCCTTTTTGCCGTAATTTATTATTTTGCGTTCGCCGACAAACAGGTCGGGATACTCCCCGCTATCGTCCGAATACACGGTATATTCCGGCTCGATTTCGCGCTTTATTACGCTTTTCAGTTCGTATTTTTCGAGCATAGGTTCGCCGTATATTTTCACGTTAAGCGTTTTTCCGTTCGCCGAAGTTTTTATTATCACGGGATTATGCGTGCGGTTTATAAACCTTAAATCGGCGCTACCCGAATTTACCATTGCGTCGCAAGACGGCTTTACGTATGACACGGCAAGACTGTGTCCGCGCGCTTCCGTAATTTTCATACCCGCGCGAATCGCCGCATTATAAAGCGTTGTCGAAACCTGACACACACCGCCGCCGACGCCTTCCACAAATTCGCCTTTCACAATAATTTTAGCGGATTTATAACCCCTTTTTTCCGTTCTCGCCCCTACAACCGAGTTAAAGGAAAATTCTCCGCCCACGTCTATAAACGCATTGTTAAGAGATTTCGCGGCGAGAGCGATATTATGCTTTCTTTCAACGGAAGACTTACCGTAGTCGGTAGAAAACTCGGCGCGTAAAACTAATTCTTTCGGTTGCAAATCGTAAAACGGCATAGCGAACGCGCTCATAGCCCATCCGAAAGACGAAAATATCAGTATCAAAAGCACGATTATACTTAAAAAAATGATTTTAAACGTTATTGATTTTTTCATTTCCGAATTAGTATGTCGAATTTTAACGCGTTTAATACCGATTTTATTTTATTGTAAAGACGTTATAAAAAACGCTTGCAAAAACATTATCGTTGTGATAAAATAAAATGCGTTCGGAGACGTAGCTCAGTCGGTTAGAGCGCTCGCTTCACATGCGAGAGGTCTAGGGTTCGAGTCCCTACGCCTCCACCACGTCAGAGCAAGGCTTTTTGGTCTTGCTCTTTTGTTTTTCAAAAGAGCGAAGACGGTGCAGCCTGCTCTTCATTATCACGAAAAATCTTTTGCTATGCAAAATCTTTTTCGTGAGCCCTGAAAACGAATAGTGGACTTATGCGTATATCACATGCATAAGTCCACTATGTGCACCGAAATTTCGGCCGTTATTCTTCGATTTTGAACGGGCAACGCCTTGCGCCACGTTCAACTGGTTGCGCTTCCGAAATTGTTCCCGCACCCGATTTTCCGTTCTTGCCATTACGCGTATTATAAGACGGATAATATCAAACAAACCGAAAAGTTCGAGGCTTATTTTTCTTTACAAAAGTTTGCCGCGTTTTTCATCATCGCGCGGGCGCGTGAGCCGTTTTCCTTATAATTGCGCCGTTATGAAATCTGCAACTATATTTGCAAAATGTTCGTAACCTTCTTCCGTGTAATGTATTCCGTCCATAAGGCGCTTATCTATGGATAACGACACGCTTGCCGAATACAGGTCGTCTACTTTATACCCCGCTTCCGTCGCGATTTCATTTACTGCATCGTTACGTTCTTTCAGCCTTTTCGTCCATACCCTGTCGAGACGGGTATTCCCTTCGCAATAAACAATCGTCGAAGTTGCGACCGTTATTTTGCCGTTTTTCGCTAATCTCTGCAATAGTTTTGTCAGTCGACTTTTATACGTCCGCTTAGAAATATGTTGTCCGTGCAGACCGTTGTTGAAATGAATAAGCGTGTACTTGCTGTCCGAAGCAAACGACGTAATGAGCGTGTTGTATATTTTAGTATCTATCGCGTAAGACGTAGCGACAAAATCCACGTAACAGACGCCTTTCAATTTCTGCCTGACTTTGTCCTGATAATTAAAAGTGATGGAATCCCCTACGAGCAACACGCGCGGCAGATCCGAATTATGCGTTTCGTCGCACCAACTGCTGACCCACTCAAATCTTTCTTTCATTTATCCGCCCCTCCCCGTTTTAAAATTTTTACGAGTTACGCACTTGTCCTTACATTTAAATGTTATAACAAATGAAAACGGTTGTCAATAGACAGATTCGATTTTAAGATGGATAAATCCGAGCACAGGGATAAAACTTTTTCTTAACGGGACAGAAAATAACAAAAGTCCACGGTCTGCAATTTTCGTCAACCGCGGTCTGAATCGTCGTATCGGGACAGGTCGCGAAAACGAACCCCGACCCCGATGCGTAAATCAAAAATCATTAAAAAACACCTTACGTTTTTCCGATTTTTTCCCGAAAACTTCCCCGAATTCAAATCGTTTCAAACAGGTTTTTTATCTTTTCCGCCGCCTCGTTTGTGTCTTCGTGGCTGCCGAAGGTCGAGAAACGGAAAAAGCCTTCGCCGCAACGCCCGAAACCTTCGCCCGGCGTTCCGACAACTTGGATTTTATCAAGCAATAAATCAAAAAAATCCCAACTGCCGAGACCGTTCGGACATTTCAGCCAAATATACGGCGCGTTTACCCCGCCTGTGTATTTTATTTTGCACTCGTCTAAAACACGCATAAGTATTTTAGCGTTTTCTTTATAATAAGCGATATTTTCTTTTATTTCTTTTTGTCCTTGGTCGGTAAAAACCGCCGCACCGCCTTTTTGAATAATATACGAAACGCCGTTGGTTTTCGTCGTTCTGTTTCTTACCCACATAGAGTTAAAACTCATACCGTTTCTGACAAGCGCCTTGGGTATTACGGTATAGCCGAGCCTTGTTCCCGTAAACCCCGCCGTTTTAGAAAGCGAACATATTTCTATCGCGCAAGTATTCGCCCCGTCTATCTCAAAAATACTGTGCGGAATATTCTCGTCTTCGATAAACGCTTCATAAGCCGCGTCGAACAGTATTATAGAGCCGTGTTTGTTTGCAAAGTCCACCCATTTTTTTAGTTTTTCTCTCGTAAACACTGCGCCCGTCGGATTGTTCGGCGAACAGATATATATAATATCCGCAATATGGTCTTCATCGGGTTCGGGCGTAAAGCCGTTCTCTATTGACGAAGATAAATGAATAATTTTCCTGCCGGCGATGATATTCGCGTCGACGTAAGCGGGATACGCAGGTTCAATTACGAGCGCCGAATTTTCTTTATCGAACAGATCTAAAATATCGCCGAGTTCGTCGCTTGCGCCGCTCGAAACAAACACTTCGTCGTCCGCTACGTTAACGCCGCGCTTACGGTAAAATTCGGCAATCGTAGTAGTCCTTAAAAAAGGTGCGCCGCACTCCGGCATATAGCCGTGGAAAGAAAACTTTTCGGCTTGGTCGTTAACGCCCGTTTTTAAAGCCGATATAACGGTTTTAGCAAGCGGCAAAGATACGTCGCCTATCCCTAAACGCAAAATCTTTTTATCGGGATTAAGTTCCGAATATTTTTTTACCTTTTGCGCTATACGGAAAAACAGATAACTGTCTTTTAGATTTGCATAATTCATATTTGGTTTAATCATAAGTCTCTCCTTCGCAAACAAACTCAGCGCCGCCCGTCATAGTAACGCAGTTATCGGTATATTTTACACATAAATCCCCGCCGTCTAAGTTTACGGTTATAAACTCGTCGGCTTTAACAAGTCCTTTTTTAACTGCGGCGGAAACCGTGGCGCACGCACCCGTGCCGCAGGCGAGCGTTATTCCGCTGCCGCGCTCCCAAACGCGCATGCGGATATATCCGTCCTTAACTTCGGCAAATTCCACGTTTACCCCGTCAGGAAACTGCGGGTGTTTTTCTAAAATTTTGCCGTATTTTTCTATCGGAAAACTCTCAACGTCATTTACGAAAACGACTATATGCGGATTGCCGACGGAAACGGGTATCGCGGTAAAATCCTTATCCGCCGCCGTAAGAGTTATATCGTTTTCTACGACGGTTTTGCCCATATCCACCGTAACGGTTTTTACTTTTCCGTAAACAAGCGTTTTTATGCCTGATAGCGTTTCTATCGTCAGTTCGGTTTTGTCCGTATAGCCCTTGTCGTAAACGTACTTGCCGACAGAGCGAATACCGTTACCGCACATTTTTGCTTCCGAGCCGTCTGCGTTAAAAATACGCATCTTAAAGTCGGCAACTTCCGACGTGGATATGAAAATAAGTCCGTCCGAGCCTACGCCGAAATGACGGTCGGAATATTTAATTGCAAGTTCTTTTGCGTTTTGCGGAACTTCGCCGTAAATATAAAGATAGTCGTTGCCAAGCCCTTGCATTTTTGTAAATTTCATTTTTATTTTTCCTTTTTATCGACTGCCGCTTTTATAAAGCCCTTAAAAAGCGGGTGCGCCTTATTCGGTCTCGACTTAAATTCGGGGTGAAACTGCACGCCAACGTAAAACGGACGTTCGGAAAGTTCTACCGTTTCAACAAGTTTCCCGTCGGGAGAAATTCCGCCGATATTTAAGCCGTTTTTAATAAATTCTTCTTTATAATTGTTGTTGAATTCGTAGCGGTGGCGGTGGCGTTCGGTTATCTCCGTCTTGCCGTAAAGCCGTTCCATCGTAGTACCGCTTTTAATAACGCAAGGGTATGCGCCGAGTCTCAAAGTGCCGCCCTTGTCTATTTCATCGCTCTGCCCGGGCATAAAGTCTATAACCTTATGCTTGCAATTCTCGTCGAACTCACCCGAGTTAGCGTCCGTATATCCTAAAACGTTTCTTGCGTATTCGATAACCGCTATCTGCATACCGAGACAAATTCCGAAGAAAGGAACACCGTTTTCACGCGCGTATTTTACGGCGGAAATCATACCTTCTATTCCACGCCCGCCGAAACCGCCGGGAACGATAATTCCGTCCGCATCTTTTAAGTTTTCTGCGACATTTTCGTCTGTCAGCGTTTCAGAGTCTACCCAACTTATATTTATTCTCGTGCCGTAAACGTATCCTGCGTGGCGAAGCGCTTCCGCAACCGAAAGATACGCGTCGTGGAGTTTTACGTATTTACCGACGAGCGCGATATTTACCGTTTTGGTTCTCGTTTTTATTCTGTCAACCAACTCTATCCATTCGGCAAGGTCGGGTTGTTTTGTCTTTAATCCGAGCTGCCTGCAAACGACGGAAGAAAAGTTCTGTTTTTCAAGCATAAGCGGCGCTTCGTAAAGGTTAGGAAGGGTAGTGTTTTCTATTACGCAGTCGATGGGGACGTTGCAAAAAAGCGATATTTTATCGAAAATCTCTTCTTCCAAGGGTTCGTCGGCACGCAGAACTATAATATCGGGTTTAATGCCCATACCTTGCAATTCTTTGACAGAGTGTTGCGTGGGTTTTGACTTATGTTCGTCCGACCCCTTTATAAACGGCACGAGCGTAACGTGGACAAACAGACAGTTTTCTCTACCTGCTTCGAGCGATATTTGTCTTGCCGCTTCCAAAAACGGCTGTGATTCTATATCGCCGATAGTGCCGCCTATTTCGGTTATAACAACGTCCGCGTCGGTATGATTGCCGACCGAATAGATGAATTCTTTTATCTCGTTGGTGATATGTGGTATTACCTGAACGGTATGCCCTAAATATTCGCCTTTGCGTTCTTTGTTTAACACCGACCAGTAAACTTTTCCCGTGGTAAGGTTAGAAAACTTGTTTAAATCTTCGTCGATAAACCGTTCGTAATGTCCTAAATCGAGATCGGTTTCCGCACCGTCTTCGGTAACGTAAACTTCACCGTGCTGATACGGACTCATAGTGCCCGGATCCACGTTTATGTAAGGGTCTAATTTCTGCGCCGCGACCTTTAACCCACGCGCTTTTAACAGTCTGCCGAGAGACGCCGCCGTTATTCCTTTGCCGAGCCCCGAAACGACTCCGCCCGTAACGAAAATGTATTTTACCATAATTTTTCTCCTTTATTTTCCGCTTGCGCCGTAGTTTGAAAGTACCCTTGCCGAAGGATCGTTTACGTCGCAACCTTGCCACGATTTATTCGGCATCCAGAAGTCCGCTATCATCTGACTTTGCCCCGCGTAATATTTCTCGAAAATCTCTCGGTATAAAAGCGATTCCTTGGTGAACGGCTTTGCGTGGGTATATTTTTCGCGTTTTATGTTAAATTCTTCGTCAGTATAAAGACTTTCGGCGTATTCTTTTAAGTAGTCCACCATAGAATGTCCGACCGCGTCTGAAAAAGCCGCTTTTTCGCGGTACAGTATGTCGCGCGGAAGATAATCGCCGTCTTCAAACGCCTTTCTCAAAAGATATTTGCCTTTATTGTACTTGTTGAGTTTAAGTTCGGGATCTATCGAAAGCACGTATTTAACGAAATCAAGATCGCCGAAAGGCACTCTCGCTTCCAGAGAGTTTACCGAAATGCACCTGTCGGCGCGCAAGACGTCGTACATATGCAGTTCCCGCACGCGCTTTTCGCTCTCTGACTGAAACTCTTCGGCGTTCGGCGCGAAATCGGTGTATTTATATCCGAAAAGTTCGTCGGAAATTTCGCCCGTTAAAAGCACGCGTATATCGGTATTTTCGTGTATCGCCTTGCAAAGTAAATACATACCCATACTTGCTCTTATTGTGGTTATGTCGAAAGTGCCGAGTATCTTTATCACTTCTTCAAGCGAAGATAAAACTTCGTCCTTCGTCATATAGTATTCGGTATGGTCGCTACCTATGAAGTCGGCGACCTGCTTAGCGTATTTTAAGTCGATAGCGTCGCCCACCATACCGATAGCAAAAGTCTTTATGGGTTTATCGCTTTCTTTTTGCGCTATGGCGCACACCAAAGAACTGTCAAGTCCGCCCGACAGTAAAAATCCTACTTTCGCATCGGCAACAAGCCTTTTTTCTACGCCGACGATAAGTTTTTCACGGATATTTTTACATACGCTATCGATGCCGTCCTTTGAATATTCTTGTCTTGACGCTATATCGTTGTAGCAAATAAACTCACCGTCTTTATAATAACGTCCTGTCGGGAACGGAATAATTTTCTCGACTATGCCTACAAGATTTTTAGGCTCTGACGCAAATACGATAACTCCTTTACTGTCGTAGCCGTAATATAGCGGGCGAATACCGATAGGGTCTCTTGCCGCGATATATTCGTCGGTTTTGGCGTCGTAAATAATGCACGCGAACTCCGCATCGAGCATAGAAAACATTTCCTCGCCGTATTCACGATAAAGGGGCAAAAGTATTTCGCAATCGCTGTCGCTTTTAAAGGTATATCCCTTTTTTATTAGGTCGTCTTTTAATTTTTTAAAACCGTATATCTCTCCGTTGCAAACGCAATAACAATCGTCAAACACGAACGGTTGCATACCTTCTTCGTGAAGCCCCATTATCGATAAGCGGTGAAAGCCGAAGACGCCGTCTCCGACTTTTATCGTTTTCGACATATCCGGACCTCTCGAAACGGTTTTACTAAACCCTTTCGCGAACTCTTTTTTATCGCATTTTCCGCAGTATCCCATTATTCCGCACATAATAACTACCTTTTATTTTACGCCAAAAAGCAAATCTCCGTAAGTCGGGAACGGCCAGTATTTTGCCGCGGTAAGTGTTTCCGCTGTGTCCGCCGCCGCCCGAAGTTCTGCCATTAAAGGCAATAATTTATCTCTTATTTCGTAACCTTCTTTAATTACGTCGGCGGCGGACTTTAAAGCTATAAGTTCTTGTTCGAGTTCTTCGGTCTTTCCCATTATTTCATAACTTAAAGTCGAAAGTTTAACCGCCGTCGTCTTTTCGTAATCGACGGGAATATCGCCGAACGCCTTTATCTTGTTTTTAGCGGTTTTAGAAAGTTCTCCGACGTAACCTTCTATCGCGGGCAAAATATCGCGGCGTGCCATATCAACCATAGTGTTCGCTTCTATCACCACAGTCTTGCAATAGTTGTCGAGCATAATTTCGCAACGCGATTTGAGTTCTGTTTCGGTAAAGACTTTATGCGCCGTCAACATTTTAACGTTCTGTTCGTCAAGCAAGTGCGGCATACAGTCGGGCGTGGTCTTGTAGTTTAATAATCCGCGTTTTTCCGCTTCCACTATCCAAGCGTCGTCGTAGCCGTTGCCGTTAAACAAAATGCGCTTATGGTCTTTTATTGTTTTCTTTATCATATCGTGGAGCGCGGCCTCAAAATCTTTCGCCTTTTCTAACCTGTCGGCGTAAATTTTAAGGCTTTCCGCCACCGCGCTGTTGAGCATAATGTTTGCGCACGAAATACTGTTAGAAGAGCCGAGCATACGGAATTCGAACTTGTTGCCCGTGAACGCGAACGGCGAAGTCCTGTTTCTGTCAGTGGTGTCTCTCGCGAACTTCGGCAACACGTCAACGCCGAGTTTAATGGTCGTTTTTTCCGCGCCTATGTACGGTTTATCCTGTTCTATTGCTTCTAAAATCGCCGTAAGTTCGTCGCCCAAAAATATAGAAACGACTGCGGGCGGCGCTTCGTTAGCGCCGAGTCTGTGGTCGTTGCCCGCCGTCGCGACGGATATTCTCAATAAATCCTGATAGTCGTCCACCGCTTTAATTACCGCGCAAAGGAACAGTAAAAATTGCGCGTTTTCGCTCGGCGTTTCGCCGGGCGATAAAAGGTTTACGCCCGTATCCGTCGCCATAGACCAGTTGTTATGCTTGCCGCTGCCGTTTACACCCGCGAAAGGTTTTTCGTGCAATAAACAGCAAAGTCCGTGCTTTAACGCGACTTTCTGCATAATTTCCATCGTCAGTTGGTTATGGTCTGTCGCAACGTTCGTCGTCGTATATATAGGCGCAAGTTCGTGCTGCGCGGGCGCGACTTCGTTGTGTTCGGTTTTAGCGAGAATACCGAGTTTCCAGAGTTCTTCATTGAGATCCGCCATATACGCCGCGACTCTCGGCTTTATCACGCCGAAGTAGTGGTCTTCCATTTCCTGCCCCTTAGGCGGCTTTGCGCCGAACAACGTTCTGCCTGTATAAATCAGGTCTTTACGTTTATTGAACATCTCTTTATCGACAAGGAAATATTCCTGTTCGGGACCGACCGAAGTACTTACCCTTTTAACGTCGGTATTGCCGAAAAGTTTAAGAATACGGAGCGCCTGTTTATTAAGCGCGTCCATAGAACGGAGCAACGGCGTTTTTTTATCGAGCGCTTCGCCGCCGTAGGAACAGAACGCCGTAGGGATACAAAGGCTTTTATCCTTAATAAACGCGTAAGAAGTCGGATCCCACATAGTATATCCGCGCGCTTCAAAGGTTGCCCTTATTCCGCCCGACGGAAAACTCGACGCGTCGGGTTCGCCTTTAATAAGTTCTTTGCCCGAAAACTCCATAATCACTCTGCCGTCGGGCGCGGGAGAAATAAAACTGTCGTGTTTTTCGGCGGTTATTCCCGTAAGCGGCTGAAACCAATGGGTAAAATGCGTCGCGCCCTGTTCTATCGCCCACTCTTTCATAGCGTCGGCGACCGCGTTTGCTACGGACAAATCAAGTTCCGTGCCTTCGTCTATGGTCTTTTTTAAGGACTGGTAAACTTTTGATGAAAGCCTTGCCTTCATAACTCTGTCGTCAAAAACCTTGCTGCCGAAAATTTCCGTGATTTTTTCCATAATATTTCTCCTTGAAAAGAATTTAAAAAGATAAAGCGCCCTTTAAGTTTACACTTAAAAGACGCCTTTGCCTTTTTTTAATTTTTATACCGCCATTATAGACCTTATCTTTTTCGCTGTCAACAAAATAACGCATATTTATTGACAAAATTTTTTAATAGCCGTTATAAAATTTTTTAATAGCAAATTCGCGTAATTCGTTTGACAAACAATAATATAAAGAGTAAAATGTGAAATATCAATGAGCAAAGGCGTTCATTGCAGATTTTTTCTGCGGTGAACGCCACTTTTCTTTTATAAGCCAAATTTACGGAGATATATATTATGTTTAGAGAAGGCGAAATAAGAATACCGTCGGGCTGTGCGATTTCCGCAGTCATAAGTAAAGACGGCAAGAAAATGACGGGCGAAAAAATCATAGAAAGTATGATACCGATGCACGACAGAAGCAACGGTCTCGGCGGCGGGTTTGCGGGGTACGGCATTTATCCCGACCATAAAGACGAATACGCACTTCATATTTTCTTTAACGATAAATACCGCATAGAAGAATGCGAAAAGATTTTAAAGGACAGTTTCGAGATAGTTAAAAAAGAACTTATCCCGACAAGAAAAATGCCCGAAATCACCGACGAGCCTATAATAATGCGCTATTTCGTTTTGCCGCTTAATTCCCTTTTAAGGTCGCTGCAACTCGACGAAAAGGAATTCGTGGTTCGCGTAGTTATGAAAATAAATACCGAAGTGGACGGCGCATACGTGTTTTCAAGCGGAAAAAATATGGGCGCGTTTAAGGCGGTGGGATTCCCCGAAGACGTAGGCAGGTTTTATAAACTTGACGAATACGAAGGCTATTCCTGGACGGCGCACGGCAGATATCCGACGAACACGCCCGGTTGGTGGGGCGGCGCGCATCCTTTCGGACTTTTGGATTATACGATTGTACATAACGGCGAGATTTCCTCTTACGACGCAAACCGCAGGTTTATAGAAATGTTCGGGTATAAATGTACGTTGCAGACGGATACGGAGGTTATAACCTATATTGCGGATTATCTTATCCGTAGGCAAGGCTTATCACTCGAAGAAACTGCGTCGGTGATTGCCGCCCCGTTTTGGAGTACGATAGATAATAAACCCGAAAAGGAAAGAGAAAAATTGAAATACTTGCGCACCGTGTTTTCAAGTCTTTTGATTACCGGTCCTTTCTCTATAATTTTAGGTTTCGACGGCGGACTTATGGCATTAAACGACCGCTTAAAACTTCGGTCAATGGTAGTTGGCGAAAAAGACGACAAAGTGTTTATCGCAAGCGAAGAAGCGGCTATACGTAAAATGGAAATAAATGCGAAAAACATTTATTCCCCGATGGGCGGCGAACCCGTTATAGTAAAAGTTAAAGAAGGTAAATTCTGATGAACGAAATATACATAAATCCCGAATTCGAAGTGGTAAGAAACGACAATCGTTGTATTTGTTGCAGGGTTTGCGAACGGCAATGCGCAAACGAAGTGCATTTTTTCGACGCGGACAAAAAAATAATGCTTTCAGACGAAAGCAAGTGCGTAAACTGTCAGCGTTGCGTATCTTTATGCCCCACACACGCGCTTAAAATAGTTAAAAGCGATTGCAGACTGCGTGAAAACGCCAACTGGCAAGACCAGACGATAAAAGAAATATATAAACAGGCGTCGAGCGGCGGCGTTTTGCTTTCTTCTATGGGAAACCCAAACCCCTTGCCCGTTTACTGGGACAAGATTTTAATAAACGCGTCGCAGGTAACTAACCCTTCGATAGACCCGTTACGCGAACCTATGGAAACCAAAGTGTTCTTGGGTAAAAAACCGTCCGCAATAGAGCGCGACGGTAATGGCGAAATGATAAACAATCTTACCCCACAAATAGAACTTTCTATGCCCGTGATGTTTTCGGCGATGAGTTACGGTTCTATAAGTTATAATGCGCATAAAAGTTTAGCGCTTGCCGCGCACGAGTTGGGGATTTTATACAACACGGGCGAAGGCGGTCTTCATGAAGACTTTTACGTTTACGGCGAAAATACGATAGTTCAGGTGGCGTCGGGACGTTTCGGAGTTCACGAAAAATATTTACAAGCGGGCAAGGCGATAGAAATAAAAATGGGACAAGGCGCAAAACCGGGTATCGGCGGACACCTTCCCGGAACAAAAATAGTCGGCGACGTATCAAAAACCCGTATGATACCAGAAGGCAGCGACGCCATTTCCCCCGCCCCGCATCACGATATTTATTCGATAGAAGATTTAAGGCAACTCGTTTATTCGTTAAAGGAAGCGACGGCATATAAAAAACCCGTAATCGTCAAGGTTGCGGCGGTACACAATATTGCGGCGATAGCGAGCGGAATCGCAAGGAGCGGCGCGGACGTTATAGCGATAGACGGTTTCCGTGGCGGAACTGGCGCTGCGCCTACGAGAATAAGAGACAACGTGGGTATTCCCATCGAACTTGCTCTTGCGGCGGTTGACAAACGTCTCCGCGACGAAGGTATAAGAAACAACGTTTCTTTGATAGTAGGCGGAAGTATAAGATCTGCGGCGGACGTTGTAAAGGCAATCGCCTTGGGCGCTGACGCTTGTTATATAGCGACGGCGGCGGTTCTCGCGCTCGGTTGTCATCTCTGCCGCACCTGTCAGACGGGTAAATGCAACTGGGGTATCGCCACGCAAAACCCCGAACTCGTTAAACGCTTAAACCCCGAAATAGGAAGTCAAAGGCTAATTAACCTTATGACCGCTTGGCAACACGAAATAAAAGAACTTATGGGCGGTATGGGTATAAATTCGATAGAAGCGCTCCGCGGCAACAGATTGATGCTCCGCGGCGTAGGATTAAACGAAAAGGAGTTGGAGATATTAGGTATCTCTCACGCAGGACAATGAAAAAAGTTTACGTCAATGAAAAGTGGTGTTTAGGCTGTCATCTTTGCGAATACAACTGTGCTTTTGCAAATTCGGGCGAAAAAAACATGGTAAAAGCCTTAAAAGATAAAGAAATAAGCCCCCGTATTCACGTAGAAGAAGACGGCAAAATTACTTATGCGGTGTCTTGTCGGCATTGTGAAGACCCGTTATGCGTTAAAAGTTGCATTTCGGGCGCTCTTTCTAAAAAAGACGGCGTGGTAACTATTGATAAGAATAAATGTGTGGGCTGTTTTACCTGTGTTTTAGTCTGCCCGTACGGTGCGGTTCTCCCTACCGATAAACACGCTGCGATAAAATGCGAACTGTGTTTGGAAAACGCTTGCGGCTATCCCGCCTGCGTTAAGGGTTGCCCGAACAAAGCCATAGTTTACGAGGAAAGATAGTATGAAAAATTATGTTATAATAGGCGGCGGAATTGCTTCCGTCGCTTGTATCGAAGGAATAAGGAGTATAGATAAAAGCGGCAAAATTTATTTTATAAGCGGCGAGAAAAAGCCGACCTATTGTCGTCCTCTTATCTCTTATTATCTGCAAGGTATTACCGATTTTGAAAAGATGAAATACCGTCCCGACGAGTTTTATGCCGATAATAACTGCGAAATGATTTTCGAGAAAGCGGAAAAAATCGACACCGAAAACAAGACGGTTAAAGTCGGCGATAAAACTATCAAATACGACAGCCTTTGCGTGGCGACGGGTTCTTCCCCTTTCGTACCCCCCTTTAACGGTCTGGATACGGTCGAAATCAAAACCGCCTTTATGACCGAGGACGACGCGCTTTATATCGAAAAAAACATCTCGCCCGACACGAAAGTTTTAATTATCGGGGCGGGACTTATTGGATTAAAGTGCGCGGAAGGTCTTGTGGGAAAAGTCAAAAGCATTACCGTTTCGGATTTAGCAACCAGAGTTCTTTCAAGTATTCTGGACGACGATTGCGCAAAGTATATGCAAAAAATTTTAGAAGATAACGGCGTTTCCTTTATGCTCGGCGACAGCGTTGCCGTTTTCGATAAAACGAAAGCGACTTTCGTAAGCGGAAAGAGCGTTGACTTCGATATGCTTGTTCTTGCGGTTGGCGTAAGAGCAAATACGTCGCTTGTAAAAGATGTCGGCGGAAAGACAAATCGCGGAATAATCGTAAACGACAAAATGCAGACTTCGCTACAGGATATCTATGCTGCGGGCGACTGCGCCGAAGGGTACGACTCTTCGATAAACGCCGACAGAGTTCTGGCAATACTTCCAAGCGCATATAATCAAGGTTTTACGGCGGGCGTGAATATGGCGGGCGGCGATAAATCGCTTAACGATGAGTTCCCGTTAAACGCCATCGGCTTTTTCGGGCTTCACGCTTTAACTGCGGGCGCATACACTGGCGAAATGTATCAGGAAAAAACGGAAAAAGGTATAAAACGACTGTTTTTCGACGGCAACAAGCTTATCGGTTTTATTCTTATCGGCAACGTGAAAGGCGCGGGAATTTATACTTCGCTTATAAAAAACAAGACGGAATTGAAAGAAAAATCCAAAAAACTACTCGAAAAGGCTCCTTCGCTTGCGATTTTCGATCCTGAAATCCGTTCACAAAAACTCGGAGGTGTGGTATAATGTTGAAGATAAATGCGGAAAATTTGAATTTCGACGAACTTAACGAAAAAGTGCGTTCCGCAAAAGAAGATATTGAAATTTCGGACTGTTTAGGTCAACGTTTTATCGGGGCCGGGCTTTCGGATAAAAACCTTACTATTAAAGGAACTCCCGGGAACGCCTTGGGAGCATATCTTAACGGCTCCACTATAAACGTTTTCGGAAATGCGCAAGACGCTGTCGGCGATACTATGAACGACGGTAAAATTATAATTCACGGAAACATAGGCGACGCCGCGGGTTACGCCATGCGCGGCGGTAAGATTTTCGTAAAAGACAACGCGGGCTATCGCGCGGGGATACATATGAAAGCCTATAAAGAAAAAATCCCCGCTCTCATAATAGGTGGCTCGGCTGGAAGTTTTTTAGGAGAGTATCAAGCGGGCGGCGTTATAATAGTTTTAGGGCTTAAAACCGATAAAAGCATTGTCGGCAATTTCCCTTGCACGGGTATGCACGGCGGAAAAATGATACTCCGCTCTAACTGTAAAGGCGTTACCTTTCCAAAAAACGTGCGCGTTTCCCAAGCAGAAAAAGAAGATTTAGACGACATTTACCCGTATGTAAAAGAATTTTGCGACTGTTTCAGTTTTGATGCGAACGAAATTCTAAATGCGGAATTTACGGTGATTACCCCCGACAGCAATAATCCTTATAAGCAAATGTATGTCGGAAACTAAATAAAGGAAGGTAAAAAATGTATTCTAAAAGCGAAGTCATAGAATTCGTAAAAGAAGAAGACGTAAAGTTTATTAAACTTGCGTTTTGCGACGTTTTCGGCAAGCAAAAAAACGTGTCGATTACAGATAACGAACTTGAACGTGCGTTTAAGACGGGAGTTGCAATAGACGCTTCGTCAATAAAAGGTTTCGGCGACGAAGCGAAGTCCGATTTGTTTTTACACCCCGACCCTTCTACCCTTTCCATTTTTCCGTGGCGACCCGAACACGGAAGGGTTGTCCGTATGTTTTGCGATATAACCTACCCTGATGGCACGCCTTTTGAGTGCGATTCCCGTTTAATATTAAAAAATGTCGTGAACGCCGCCGAAAAATCCGGCCTGACCTTTTCTTTCGGTTCGGAACTTGAATTTTATCTATTTAAGTTAGACGAAAAAGGGAATAAGACCGAAGAACTCTACGACAATGCGGGATATATGGACGTCGCGCCCGAAGATAAAGGCGAAAATATCCGCCGTGAAATCTGCCTTACCTTAGAGCAAATGGGCATATACCCCGAAAGTTCCCATCACGAAGAAGGCGCGGGACAAAATGAAATCGACTTTAAGTATAGCGATCCTTTGACTGCCGCCGATAATGCGATAACTTTCCGACAGGTTGTAAGTTCTGTCGCATACAGGAACGGGCTTTACGCCGACTTTTCGCCAAAGCCTGTGGATAACGCCCCGGGCAACGGTTTTCATATCAACTTTTCGGTAAAGTCAAAGGACAGAAAAGACGTTTCCGCAAACTGTATCGCAGGAATTTTGAATCGAGTCGAAGATATGACTGTATTTCTTAATAATTCGGAAAATTCTTATAAAAGACTCGGAATAAACAAAGCACCTTGCTTTATTGCGTGGTCAAAGGAAAACCGTTCGGAACTTATAAGAATTCCCGCCGCCGAAGGTGAATATAAGCGTGTGGAACTCCGTTCCCCCGACCCCTTTGCAAATCCTTATATCGCTTTCGCTTTAATTATATATTCCGCTATCGAAGGGATAAACGGCAATGAAAAATTACCCGCCCCCGCAGATTTCAACATGTATAAAGCGGACGAAGAAATGCTTAAAAACTATAAAAAACTTCCCGAAACGCTGACAAAAGCAAAACAAAAAGCGGCGGCAAGCGAATTTATAAAAACTTATCTGCCGAACTCGATAATTTCGGCTTATACTAAATAAAATACCGAAGGATTTTATGTCTCTCAAAGAACACGTTTACAGCGTTCTTGTAATTTCGGCTTCCGAAAGCTTTACGGAAAACGTGATGCGGTTTTTACCCGAAGCGACCTACCGCCCCGTAAAAACAGCAAAAAGCGTAAGCGAAGCGCAAAGAATCATAGCCGAACGCTCGTACGATCTTATAATTATAAATACCCCCCTTCCCGACGACTTCGGGGCAAAATTTGCGATAGATATATCGGATAGAAGTCCGTCTGTCGTTTTGCTTTTCGTTCGGAGCGATAACTATCACGACGTTTACGATAAAGTTTACGACTTCGGCGTGTTTACGGTGAAAAAACCCATACCCGAACAAAACGTTACTCAGGCATTAGATTTTGGAAAGGCAACGAGAGAACGCCTTCGCAAAATGGAAAATAAGAAAGTTTCACTTGAAGAAAAGATGATGGAAATAAAAATCGTCAATCGTGCAAAATGGACGCTTATAAATTCTCTCAACATGAACGAAGACGACGCCCACCGCTATATCGAAAAACAAGCGATGGACAGGTGCGTTTCTAAAAGACAAATAGCCGAAGAAATTTTAAGGACGTATAAATAACCCGTAATTTTAAATACTCTTGATTAGGTTTTATCTTACCTTGATCTCGTATACGTACGGAGTATAGGCGGATATTCTGTCTATGCGTATCCGCGCCGTTTCCGCCGTTGCGTAATATTTTACAGTAATAGGCGTTTTACCGCCGATCTCTTGCCTTACGACAAACTTTTGCCCGTCGATATCAACGCTCATATTCAAGCGCCCGTCGCTACCTTTCGCTACGACGGTTATCTCGTTTTCCGCGTTCGGCTTTACCTTGATTTCGTAACTGAACCACCCGTGCGCGTTAACAGTGCTCCACGCCTTGCCGCGATTCGTACCCGGAATACGGCACACCCCGTCGTCAAATATATAAGTATCGCTGAAATTTACTTCTTTTTTAAGTTTATGTCCTTCTCTGCCGCCGCCGCAAACGATATAGTCGGTCAGTCTTTCTTTCTTTAATCTTTCCGTCGTAATTTTCTCTTTTTCGTAACTTGCTTTCACGTCTTTAACAAAACAGGGAACGCTGTCAACGTCTTCTTCCCGCGCGAGTTTCGCGGTAAGTTTAGCGGGGTAATAATTTTTGACCGTCTTTTTGCCTTCGGCGTTCGTTTCGAGCAATTCTGCGCAAGCCGCGTTAAGCCCGTTTTCATCTTCGCGCGCGTAGGCGATAAACGCTTTCGTCAAAGCATACCAAAGTTTTGCGACGTAATAAAGATTTTGGAATTTTTCTTCTAATTCACGGTAATTGTCTTCGCTTATAACCGTCTTCGATTCTTTAAGTTTCTTTAACTTGATTTCCGCTTCGCTTACCGCGCTCTGCTTTTCGTTTAAAACTTCTTCGAGACTTCCGCGCGTCCAATTTTTAGGTATAAACCACTCGTCCGAAGCGATACGATAATCTTCTTTCATCATTTCGAAATAGAAATGATTTTTACAGTGGTTTACCTGCGGAAAACAACTCAATTCCGTGAAGTAATAACCGTTCAGATAAAATATTTTTTTCTGGATATCTTCGGTTCTTTCCATAAGGTCGCGAGCGTCCGCGCCCGCCTTTCCGTACTTCTCCGCAAAAAAACCGTCGATAGCGTCGTCGACGTTTTCGCCTTTTAAACACGCTTCCATAATCCGCAGATTTACTTCTTGCACAGTGCCGAACGGCTGATATCCGTTTCTGTCTATTCTCGAACAATATCCCACGGGCGAGAAAGTTTCGCAATATTTTACCTTTTCGATTATGTGATCTTTAAGCATAATCGGCAAAAAACCTTTCCCGAAATACTCTCCGAATATATCCGTTTCCACAAAAAGCGGATTTACTTTTATTTTATTGAAAAACGCATTGTTCGGTAGCGTCAGGGACCAATCGAATTGAGTCCATTTATCCATAATAACGAGATCGGAAGATATTTCCGCGTACGCTTTCGTCATCATTTCGTAATCTTCTTCTACGCTCGCAAAAGGGCGGACTATCAATTCTTTGCCTGATTTTTTGCAGGTGTTATACAGTATTTCTGTTACGTATTTTACCCGTTCTACCTTGCCGAGTTTTTGATTTTTCAGTTTCAAAAGCGGTATGCGCGTTTCGTGCAACGTTAACACTATACCGTCCATTTTCGGACACGCGGCAAAAAAATCTTCTATTTTATTTTCCAAAAAATCTTTTACTATGGGATGCGATATTTCTACGTCTCCGTCCGAATTGAGAATTTCGGGATACGCTTCTTCAAATCCGACGGGAAGTTCCAACTCGTGATGCCACATATATGATTTTACGCCCGCCGCGTTAAGTTTTTCGCAAATTTCGTTTGCTGTTTCCGTGGCGTAACGCACATACTCCGCGTTTTTTGCGCCGTTAAACCGAGCGTATTTGCGGTAAAAAGTCATACCGTCGATATTACCCTTTATAGGATCGTGAATAGGACCGATAAATTGATAGTGTCGAAAACCGCGCTCTATGGCGTAATTCGCCGTGAATAACAAATATTCTCTGTCAAAATCCACGGGGTTGCACGTGGATATACCGTTTATTTTCGTTTTTTCCATTGTTAACCTGTTTTTACACCGCTCCCGTCTTCGCTCCCCATAACAATGATTGCTGTCGGCGGCATTATTCACCTGTTATCTTTGAACTCTTCCGCTTGCATTGCCGCCCGCGAGCGTTTCCACTTCTTTGACGGATACCATATTGTAATCCCCTTCGATTGAGTGCTTTAAGCAACTCGCCGCTACCGCATACTCTATCGCTTTTTGACTATCGTAATTATTTATTAACGAATAAATAAGCCCCGCGCCGAAACTGTCGCCCCCGCCTACTCTGTCTACTATATGCATTGCGTACTTTTTAGAAAATACCGCTTGCCCGTTTGTATACAGCATCGCAGACCAGTTGTTGTCGTTCGCGGAAAGGCTTTCGCGTAGTGTTATAGCTACGCCCTTGAAGTTAAATCTATCCGTCAGTTTCTTCGCTACCGATATGTATCCGTTTCTGTCGAGTTTCCCTGTGTTTATATCCGTGTTATCCGCTTCTATTCCGAATACGTCTTTTGCGTCTTCTTCGTTCGCGATACAATAATCTACGTACTTACACAGTTCGCCCATTACTGCGCTTGCCTTTTCTTTGCTCCATAGTTTCTTCCTGAAATTAAGGTCGCAAGATACCGTTATTCCTTTTTCTTTCGCTATCTTTACCGCTTTCAAGGTTATATTTGCCATACTGTCGGATAAAGCGGGCGTTATACCCGTAAAGTGAAACCAAGTTGCGCCTTTAAATATCTTATTCCAGTTAAAATCGGATTGTTTTGCCTGCGCTATCGCGCTATACGCCCTGTCGTATATTACCTTTGACGGGCGTTGACTCGCTCCTTTTTCACAGTAGTATATTCCTACTCTGTCTCCCCCGCGGGTTATTAAACTCGTATCTACTCCGAATTTACGAAGTGAGTTGACCGCCGCTTGTCCTATCTCGTGTTCCGGTAGTTTTGTTACGAAGGCTACG
>CAJOMP010000020.1:0-3620 GCA_905235785.1 uncultured Clostridia bacterium
TTGGTGGGCCTTCACGGACTCGAACCGCGGACCAATCGGTTATGAGCCGACCGCTCTGACCAACTGAGCTAAAGGCCCTTAAAGCATTACCGTTTTCGTTTGGTCGGGGTGAAGAGACTCGAACTCCCGACCCCATGGTCCCAAACCACGTGCGCTACCAACTGCGCTACACCCCGTTTCACAACAATGCCTTATAATGTTATAATAAATCGGAAAAATTGTCAAATAAATTAAGGCGTTTTTTAAAAATTTTATAAAAAATTTTTTTTGAATCTCAATACGATTTTTTGACAAAAGAATCGGAGTTTTGATATAAAACGATGTTTTTCATTATTCTGATTATGTTAATCTTTATCTAACGATTTGACGGGAGAAAACTATGGAAATAAAATATACCAAAACAAGCGACAGTTTTACCGTATATCTTGACGGGGAACTCGACGAGTGTTCGGCGAGCGAGGCGAGAGCAATTCTCGACCGCTTGATTATGGACAATATAAATGCGAAAAAATTTATTTTCGATTTATCGGAAATTTCATTTATGGACAGCACGGGAATAGGCCTTTTGATAGGAAGATATAAAAAAGTAAAGCAATTCGACAAGCCGGCTTACATAAGGGGGGCAAACTTTGCCACCGAAAAGGTAATTCAACTTGCCGGACTTTACAATATAATGCCAAAATTTTAATTCAAGGTGATATTTAATGAAAACAGATTATTTTAAATTAACATTTTCTTCGTTACCGATAAACGAATCGTTTGCTCGTTCGTCAGTCGGAGTATTTGCGTTAAGACTTAATCCTTCTATTTCCGAAATAAGCGATATAAAAACTGCCGTAAGCGAAGCGGTAACTAATTCTATCGTGCACGGCTATCCCGATTCGGTAGGAGAAATCGTTTTAGAAGGATATACGGAAGATGACGCATTACATATAAATGTTTTCGACGAAGGCGTCGGAATCGAAAACGTAAGCGAGGCGTTAGAGCCCTTTTATACGACGAAAAGCGACGATGAGCGTTCGGGTATGGGATTTACCATTATGAAAAGTTTTATGGACGATATCAAAGTCGTGTCCGAAAAGGGAAACGGAACGAAAGTTTATATGTTAAAAAAACTGGGAATCGACGCAAAATAAAAAATGCTTAACCAAAACGAATTGCTGGAACTGATAAGAAAAGCAAAACTTGGCGACGAAAAATCAAAAGACATAATTTTTACGAATAATACGCCGCTTATAAAAAGCATAATACGACGGTTTACCGGAAAAGGCGTAGAATACGACGACCTTTATCAGATAGCGTGTATAGGTTTTTTAAAGGCGATAAAAAATTTCGACGAAAGTTTCGGGGTGAAGTTTTCAACGTATACCGTGCCTATGGTAATAGGCGAGATAAAAAGGTATATGCGCGATAACGGGGCGATAAAGGTATCTAGGACGCTTAAAATTCTTGCCAACAAGATAAACAAATATATCGACGAATACCGCACAAAAAATAATGTTGCGCCAACCGTCGAAAATATCGCGGACAAATTCGGAATAGCGCAAGATGAAGTAGTCGTTGCGATGGACAGCGCGCGAATGCCCGTGTCGATATTCGACAAGTTTGAAGACGACGAAGAAGGCTCGGAACTTATAAATAAGATAATATGTACCGACGGCGAAGAAAAAATTCTCGATAAAATCCATATATCTAATATTATAGAGAAATTGAACGAAAGAGAGAGAAAAATAATCGTAATGCGGTTTTTTCGCGACAGAACTCAGACGGAGATTGCGGAAGATCTCGGCGTTTCACAAGTGCAAGTTTCACGCCTTGAAAATAAAATTATAGATAAAATAAGAGTGGAATATCAAAAATAGACGGTAGAATAAAATTATTTAAAAGCGGCTGAAATTTCGGTCGCTTTTTTGTATAGTTAAAAAACCGTTGCCCATATTAAAGGTGTAATGAGAAAAGAAATTTCAAGTGTTTATCTGAAAAATAACGACGAACGGGAATCTTATGTAAAAACGTTCGGTAAAAAGGGGTATAGAAATGAAAAATAACGAAAATTTTATCAACGACAATTACCTTAATTACGTAAAATCGATTTCGCCTAAAACAAACGAAAAAAGGTCGCTTATACGCGCGTTTGCGGTCGGCGGACTTATTTGTTGCGTAGGTCAAGGATTGAGATATTTATTTCAGTATGCCGCAGGACTCGAAGGCGACGAACTTGCCGCTTACGTTTCGGCAGTCCTGATATTTATAGGCGCGTTTTTAACGGGTATCGGCGTGTACTACAGAATAGGTAAGTTTGCCGGCGGTGGGTCGATCGTTCCTATTACGGGGTTTGCAAATTCCATCGTATCTCCGGCAATTGAGTTTAAAACCGAAGGCTATATTTACGGTTTGGCGGCAAAAATGTTCGTAATCGCCGGACCTATTATTGTATTCGGCGTTGCGGGTAGCGTGCTTGTCGGGCTCGTTTATTACGGGATATTCAATATATTTTAAAGGTGTGAAATGAGAACGGTTTTTTTTAAAAATAAGCCTGCAATATTAGCGGCGTCATCTGTCGGCGGACCGAAAGAGAGCGCGGGCAGGCTCGGGGAATATATAGAATTAAAAGCGGATAATGATACTTTCGGCGAAACTACTTTTGAAAAAGCCGAGAAAAAAATGCTATATACTGCTATAAAAAACAGTATTGAAAACGCTCATAAAGAAATTGCGGATATAGACGCTATAATTGCAGGCGATTTGCTTGACCAGATTATATCCGCAACATTTTCGGCGAGAAGTTTCGATGCAGGATATCTCGGCGTATACAACGCGTGCGCGACTTTTACCGAGGCGCTGACTCTCGGCGCAACAATGATAGACGGCGGATATTTACGAAGCGTAGTATGCGGTACAAGCAGTCATTTTTCTTCGGCTGAACGTCAATACAGATATCCGCTCGAATTCGGTTGTACGCGTCCGCCGCAAGCGCAGTGGACGGTAACGGGCGCGGGCGCGTGCGTTATCGGAAAGGGCGAAGGACCTAAAATCATTTCTGCAACAGTCGGAAGGGTTATCGATTTCGGAGTAACGGACGTAAACAATATGGGGGCGGCTATGGCGCCTGCCGCTGCGGATACGCTTTGTACGCATTTCAAAGAAACGGGATTAACTCCCAAAGATTACGATATAATCGTAAGCGGCGATCTCGGCGTACTTGGCTCAAAACTATTAGTCGACCTTATTTGGCAAAAAGGTTACGACATAAGTAAAAATCATATCGATTGCGGCGAAATGGTCTATAAAATCGACGAAAAGGAATATCAGGGCGGTAGCGGCGCAGGATGTTCTTCGATGACGTTCTGTTCTTATTTTTATAAGAAATTGCGAGAGAAAAAGTTTAAAAAAATACTGTTGATGGCAACGGGCGCGCTACTTTCTTCGATTTCTTCACAGCAGGGTGAAAGTATTCCGGGCATAGCGCACGCCGTCAGCATAGAAAGTTGAGAAAATAAAAATCGGGAGAATAAAATGGATATATTTTTAATGTTCTTAAAGGTTTTTGCCGTAGGCGGCGCAATTTGCACAATAGCGCAATTGCTTATAAATTATACGAAAATTACGGCGGGTAAAAT
>CAJOMP010000020.1:3626-19193 GCA_905235785.1 uncultured Clostridia bacterium
GGGTAAAATTTTGGTTTATTTTTTGCTTTCGGGCTTATTGTTGCAATCGGTGGGCGTATATCAGTATCTTGTGGATTTTGCGGGCTCGGGCGCGACAGTACCTATTTCCGGTTTCGGGTATTTGCTTGCAAAAGGCGCGATGGAAGGCGCAAAAGAGAGTTTGTTCAAGGCGATAACGGGCGGCATCACTTCAGCGGGTATGGGAATTACCGCAGCGATTGTATTCGGGTATCTTTTCGCGCTTATATTCAAGTCAAGGTCTAAAAAGAATTGATTTAGCATAATATCTATTATGATAGAGTGCACAGACGAATATATTTATTATAAAACGTTTAACGTAAAAAATCGCGGGCGCAAAAAAAGGCGCTTTAAGCGGTTTTTTGTTTTTATTCTCGTTGTTTTGTGCTTTGGATATATTTTTTATCATATTAACGGCGCGGTGTTTAATTTGGTTTCCGAAATTTGCGAAGACTATACTTATTCTTCGGCTTTGTCTTCCATAAATAAAGCCGTGATTATAACTTTATCGGACGAAATAAAGTACGAAGATTTGATAAAGGTCGAAAAAAACAAAAACGGCGATATTGCTTTAATGAGTTCAGACGCCTTAAAAATAAACTCGATAAGCAGAACCGTGGCAGAAACTGCCGAAAATCTTTTGACAGAAAAATTAAAAGACGGTATACCCGTTCCCGTTTTTGCGTTTACGGGAATAAAACTTGCGTCGGGATACGGACCGGTTATTCAATACGACGCAATAACCGTGGTGGGAACAAATTGCGAATTTAAGGGCAAATTTACGTCGGTCGGCATAAACCAGACTTTGCACTCGATCTACATAACGGTAACGTGTAAGATAGATATCGAATTTTTGTATAAAAAAAGGAGTTTCGATTGTTCGTCGGACGTGTTGGTCAGCGAAGCGGTGCTTGTCGGTAACGTGCCCGACGTGTATCTAAACGGTGCATTATTGAATTAAACGCTTGACAATCGGGAATAAAACGGGTTATAATAAAAAAAACATTGAAGAAGTAAAACGAACTTACGCTCTTCTTTTGACAGAGAAAAAACCCGTTGGCTGAAAGGTTTTTAAAAGAATAGTTCGGAATTTCCCTTTGGAGTTGCGCGGCTGAAACTCGTCAGTAGGTTGCGTCGGGCGTTTCCCGTTACAGAAAATACAAGGCTCATTGCGAGTGAATTAGGTGGTACCGCGAAATTTTCGCCCTATTTTTAGGGCGTTTTATTTTTTTTATAGGAGAACTCGGATACAATATGGAACAAATTGAAGAATTGAGAATTAAAGCAAAGGCTGAAATCGATAAAATCGTTTCGCTGAAGACAATAAACGAAGTTAAGGCGAAATTTATCGGTAAAAACGGCGAAATAACGGCGCTTTTACGCGGTATGAAAGATATTCCCGCGGAAACGCGCGCCGCGTTCGGAAAACGCGTAAACGACCTTAAAGAAGACGTCGCCGCTTTTTTTGCTGCAAAAGAGAACGAACTTAAAGCGGCGGAAACTGCCGATAAGTTTTCAAAAGAATCGATTGACATAACTCTTCCGGGGAAAACGCAACCGCTTGGCAGTCTGCATCCTTTGAATATCGTTAAAAATAAAATTATCGACGCTTTTTGCGGTATGGGGTTCGAGATTTTCGAGGGGCCTGAAATCGATACCGATTATTACTGTTTTCAGGCTCTCAATATTCCGAAAGACCACCCCGCGCGGGATATGCAGGATACGTTTTATATTAACGACAACGTGCTTTTACGTCCGCATACGTCTCCGGGACAAGTTCGTACTATGGAAAGTAAAAAACCGCCCATTAAAATTTTGAGCCCCGGTAGGGTGTACAGGGCGGATGACGACGCGTCGCACTCGCCGATGTTTCATCAGATTGAAGGGCTTGTAGTTGATAAAGGCGTTTCGCTTTGCGACTTAAAAGGGCTTTTAGACGAATTTGTTAAGGTGATTTTCGATAAAAATACAAAAACCAGATTTCGTCCGTCGTATTTCCCGTTTACAGAGCCGAGCGTTGAAGTAGACGTTACGTGTTGTAAATGCGGCGGGAAAGGCTGTAACCTTTGCAAAGGTACGGGCTGGATAGAAATTCTCGGCGCGGGCGTCGTAAACAAGAAAGTGCTTGAAATGAGCGGAATAGATTCCGATATCTATTCAGGGCTTGCTTTCGGACTTGGAATAGAACGCATCACGATGATAAAATACGGTATTTCCGATATTCGGACGTTATTTGAAAACAACGTCGCATTTTTACAACAATTCAATAGGAGATAAAAAATGAAAGTTCCTTTTTCTTGGTTAAAAGATTACGTCGATATTGACTGTACGGCAGAAGAACTTGCGGCGAAACTGTTTTCGTGCGGATTCGAAGTCGAAGGCGAAGAGAAATTCGGCGATAAAATTGACAAAATAGTAACATGTAAAATAGTTAAAATCGAAAAGCATCCGAACGCGGATAAATTAAGCGTTTGTCAGGTCGACGCGGGCGAATACGGCATGCTGCAAATAATAACCGCGGCAACGAATATTTTTGAAGGCGCGGTCGTTCCCGTTGCTCTTGACGGTTCAACTCTCGCAAACGGCGATAAAATCAAAAAGGGAAATCTTCGCGGACTTTTATCGTGCGGCATGTTTTGCAGCGGAGAAGAGTTGGGAATAACCGACGACTGGTACGAAGGCGCGTCCGTTCACGGAATACTTATAATAAAAGACGACGTAAAACTCGGCGCAAATATCAAAGATGTTTTGCAGTTAGATGACGTTGTGTTTGACATAAACGTTACCGCAAATCGCCCTGATTGCCAGTCGATTTTAGGAATTGCGCGCGAAGTCGCCGCGGTCTTAAATAAGCCGATCAAATATCCGGATTTTTCGTACACGACAGATTCAAGCGTTTCAACTTTAAAAAGGGTAAAAATATACGATCGGGCGTTCGATTTGTGTCAAAGATATAAAGGTCGCCTTGTTGAAAACATTATAATAGATAAATCCCCATTATGGTTGAAAAGAAGGTTGTTTTTAATGGGGCTGCGCTCTATAAACAATATAGTCGATATAACGAATTACGTGCTTTTGGAAATCGGACAACCTATGCACGCGTTTGATTTGAAAGATTTACAGGCTGAAACAATTATAGTCAGGCGCGCCGAACGCGGCGAAAAAATTGTTACGCTTGACGAAAAAGAATTCGAGTTAAACGAAAACAATCTTGTGATTTGCGACGCGGCAAAACCCGTTGCGATAGCGGGAGTAATGGGCGGGCTTAACAGCGAAATTAAAGCCGAAACAAAAACCGTTCTTTTCGAATCGGCGAAATTTTCGCGCGATAACGTGAGAAAGACCGCGAGGACGCTTGGACAGCGCACAGACGCGTCCGCAAGATACGAAAAGGGCGTTGACTATCTTTCGGTTGAAAACGGTATGAACCGCGCGCTTAATCTTATATGCAAGTTAGGTTGCGGGACTATCTCGTGCGACGAATACGACTTAATAGACGCGCCGATAAAAGAAAAAACCATTGAAACTACCGTGGAAAAAATAAACGGTGTTTTAGGTATTGACGTGCCGTTAAATCTTATTGAAAACATTTTGGAAAGGCTTGAATTCAAAGTTAAAACCGACGGCAATAAATTGACGGTAACAGTGCCGCTTTACCGTGAAGATATGGAGAGTTATCCCGATATTGCCGAAGAGATTATTCGCGAATACGGTTACGACCATATAGAATCTACACTTTTAAAGACGTCTGAAATTACCAACGGCGGAAGAAACGAAGCGCAAAAAACAGTCGAAAACGTTAAGAATTTATTTGCGGGCTACGGTTTTTCGGAAATGATAAGTTATTCTTTCGTATCTGAAAAAGAATTTGAACTTTTCGGGCTTGATAAAACCGACGCTGTAAAAATATTAAACCCGATAAGCGAAGACCTTGCGGTTATGAGAACTTCGCTTTTCCCGTCGGTTGTTCGCGCCGCCGCTTACAATTTAAAACGCAAAAATGCGAGCGGACGACTTTTTGAACTTGCCAAAGTGTACGACGGAAAAAAATCTTCTGCGCTCGGGCTTCCGACCGAAACGGACAATCTTGCGTTCGTTTGTTTCGGAGAAAACGAAGACTACTTTACGTCGAAAGGCGCTGTCGAAGGGCTTATAGATACTTTTTGTCGCGGAGCAAAAGTGCAATACATCAAGTCGAGCGAAACGTTTATGCATCCTACGCGTACTGCAGACATTGTTATAAACGACGTTAAAGTCGGGTTTTTCGGACAAGTGCACCCCGAAATCGCGGCAAAATACGATATAGATAAACCGATTTACGGCGGTGAAATAAATTATAAAACGTTGTCGCAATTTTTCAACGATAAAATTATCGTTAAGCCGATTTCAAAATTTCCGACGGTCGAAAGGGATCTTGCGGTTATTGTGGACGAAAAGTGCCTTTCTGCGGATATTACCGATTGTATAAAGACTTTCGGCGGGAAATATCTTGAAAAACTTAATTTGTTCGACGTTTATCAGGGTGGGCAAGTGCCGAGCGGAAAAAAGAGTATGGCTTTCAACCTTGTTTTCGTTTCAAATGAGAGAACTTTGAGCGTAGAAGAAGTTGACGCCGCTATGAAGAAAATTTTAAAAGCGTTAAATGAAAAATTTAACGCCGAATTAAGGTAAATGATTTCGGAAAAAACGTTAAAATCGCTTGAATTCGATAAAATATTATCTAATTTAAGTAAATACGCCGTGCTTGACAGGACGAAAAATCTTATTATGGATTTTTCGCCCGTGTCTGATTTTAATGCCGCATTTGCTCTTCTCGATAAAACCGAAGAAGCATATTCGTTACTATACGATCACGGTGTATCCGGCGTTTATTATTTTGCGGATATAACTGACGAGTTGAAAAGGGCGGACGCCGGTGGGACGCTAAACAATGCCGAATTATTGCGTGTTGCCGATAATTTAAAGAGCGCGCGTATGATGAAAAGCGCGATAAATTCCGTAAGTAGTCAGAAGATATCGCTTTTACGTAAACTTTCTGAAAGTCTTTATGAAAATTTTGAATTTGAAAAGGAAATAACCGACAAAATAATTTCTGAAGATGAAATAAGCGATAACGCAAGTCCTCGCCTGTATTCTATCAGGAAGAATATGCGTGACATAAACGCTAAAATCAGAGAAAAACTCAATTCTTATATGCGCACGGGGCTCAATAAATATTTACAGGACACCGTAGTTACCATGCGCAGAGACAGATACGTTATTCCCGTAAAAAGCGAATACCGCAGTCAGGTTAAGGGGTTTATTCACGACCAGTCTTCTTCCGGTTCTACGTTTTTTATCGAGCCTGAACAGGTTATGGAACTAAACAACGATTTGAAACGCGCGACGTTTGAAGAGCGGGAAGAGATTTACAGGATTTTGTCCGATTTGTCTTCGCGGCTTGTGTTTATGTCGCAAGCGTTAAGACTAAACGCAGAAACTCTCTCCGAACTCGACGGTTTTTTCGCCCGCGCGGAGTACGCGTTCAGGACAAAAAGTCATCGTCCCGATATAAATTCCGACGGAATAATCGATATCAGAAACGGAAGGCATCCGTTAATTGCGGAAAATGTTGTCGTTCCGATTTCACTGTATCTCGGCGAAAAATTTAAGTTTCTTCTTATTACAGGGCCGAATACCGGCGGAAAGACTGTTAGTTTAAAACTTGTCGGACTTTTTTCGCTTATGGCAATGAGCGGGATGTTTATTCCGGCAGGGATTGACAGTAAAATTTCCGTTTTCGACGGCGTTTACTGCGACATAGGCGACGAACAAAGTATCGAACAAAACCTTTCTACTTTTTCGTCGCATATAAAAAACCTTATCGATATTCTCGGCGCGGTCAAGGGGAAAAATCTTATTCTTCTCGACGAAATCGGCGCGGGAACCGACCCCGAAGAAGGCAGCGCGATAGCGCTTGCGATTATAGATAAACTGTTGATGTCCGATTGTTACGGCATTATAACCACGCATTATTCGCGACTTAAAGAGTATGCTATGACCGCCGCAAAAATTGAAAACGCGTCTATGGAATTCGACGCGGTCACGTTAAAACCCGTTTATAAGATAAATATAGGTATTGCGGGCAGTTCAAACGCTTTGGAAATAGCAAAATCGTTAGGGATATCTTCCGACGTTATTGAAAAAGCGAAAGGATATATGTCGGAGCAAAAGATAGGTTTTGAAAATGTGCTTAAAAAGGCGGAAGAAAGTCGCAGAGAATCGGATAAAATAGCCGAACGCCTTTTGCGGCTTGAAGAAGAAAAGAAAAACGAACTTAAAGAGATTGCCGAAGAAAAAAATAAAATAATCCGCGAACGCGAAAAAATATATTATAACGCTAAACAAGAAACGAAGCGCATAGTTGCGGATAAACTCGAAGAAGCGGAAGAAATCGTTTCGGAGCTTAAAAAGATACTCAAAAACGCCGAACTTGAAAGTAAGGACGTTTTCAAAGCAAGCGAGTTGAAAAATCGCTTGGCAAACAGTAGATATTTACATTACGACAACCAAAACGCTCCCGTAGAACTCAAAAGAACGGTTAAAGAAGACATTGCCGTCGGCAAAAAAGTTTACGTAAAATCTTTGGATGCGTACGCGAAAATCGTTTCCGTTAAACCGGAAAAAGGCGAGGCGGAAATTCTGATCGGAGACATTAAGTCCAAAGTCAAAATAACAGATTTATATAATCAAGAAGACGATACCGATAAAAAAGAGCCTGTTAAAGTTTTCAACCGTGCGCGGAGCGCTACGGTGGTGACCGAACTAAACGTTGTCGGTAAAACTTCGTTGGAAGCGATGGAAGATGTTAAGGTGTTTATCGATCAAGCGGTTGTAAACGGAGTGGAAGAAATAAAGATAATTCACGGCGTCGGTACGGGAGTGCTTTTGAAAACGATAAGGGAATATCTGAAACACGATAAAAACATAAAAGAATTTCGCCGCGGGGTTTACGGTGAAGGCGAAAACGGCGTAACGATTATAAGATTAAAATAATTGTTTTTAGCGTTTAAACGTGTTACAATATAAAAAGGTGAGTTATGCAAGAAGTTTTTTATGAAGAAACCGCGGCGCTACAAAGCGTTGGCGCGGCAAAAACCAAGTATTATGTTATAAAAACGTTGTCGGTAGTGTCGTACGTGATAGCGATTATTTGGCTTATTATAGGAGTGACGTTCTTTCCGTTAGAAGGTAACGTGTTTCTTAACATACTTTTTGCCGCCGTTCCTTTTTTGTTGTTTTTGGGTTCGGGGATTTTTTTTGGAAAAGTCAAGGATAGATTGTACGTAGATTACGATTACACTTTTGTAACGGGTTCAATAAGGTTTTCAAGGATAATTAAAAACGCAAAACGTAAAAGTATTCTTGTTTTCGATACGCAAAATATCGAAAGGATCGGAAGATACGGCAGTAGCACTTTTCAAAAATACGTCGCTTTACCTAACAAAAAGCAGATTTATTTAACTTCAAACGCAACGCCTTCCGACGGCAAAGATTTTTATTATATGACGGTAAACGTGAAGGGGCAAAAATATCTTCTGATTTTAGAGTGTTCAGAGTTGTTTTTATCTAATATTTTAAGATTTACCGGCAGACTTGTTTTTGAAGACGACTTTTTTAATAAGAAATAATTATGATTTACTTTGATAATGCGGCTACAACGAAACCGTCCGTTAATGCGGTAAAAAAAGCCGAACAATTTATTAACGAAGAATATTTCAACCCGTCTGCCTTATATCGCGGCGGGATATTTTGCGCAAAAGAAATTGCCGCCGCGCGCGAAAGCGTGCTTAACAATCTGGGGTTAAGTTCCGCAAATTACGAAGTGATTTTTACTTCTTGCGGCACGGAAAGCGACAATTTGGCCGTTTTATGTTCCGGTAAAAGGGGTATTTACGTTACAGATAACGGTGAACATTCCGCCGTTTATAAGAGTTTTACCGAACTTACCAACAGAAAAATCGATACTCACTTTATCGGTTTGAATAAAGACGGTAGTGTAAAAACCGACGAACTTTTTGAATTCGTTAAAAATAACAACGTTGGATTTGTTTCGATTGTACATGTAAATAACGAAACAGGCGCTATAAACGACGTGAGTTTTATCGCCGACGAATTGAAAAAAATAAACCCGTCGATAATTTTTCACTCGGACGGAGTTCAGGCTTACGGTAAAATTCCGTTTGCTTTTTCGGATAATATCGATATGTATTCGGTAAGCGCGCATAAAATCAACGCTTTAAAGGGTTGCGGCGCTTTGATAAAAAAACGTAAAACGCATATTTTGCCGCTTATATTCGGTGGCGGACAGGAAAACGGAGTTCGCAGCGGCACGGAAAACGTGTTCGGAATAAAAATATTTCAATATGCCGGCGAAGAACATTATTCGTCTTTACGAGAAGATTTTGAAAAAGTCAATAATATCAACAGTTACGTAAGAGAAAATCTTGATAAAAACTTATTTGATATATTATCCGGCAGTAATGCAAGTCCTTTTATTTTAAGCGTTTCAGCGAAAGGTTTACGGGGCGAAGTGATAATGCATATGCTTGAAGATGGCGGCATAATAGTCGGAAACGGTTCGGCATGCTCGTCGCGTAACCGACACAGCAGAGTTTTAACCGCGTGCGGTTATGGTGATAATGTTCTCGACGGGGTAATACGCATAAGTTTTTCTACAAGCAGTACTTTGGAAGAAGCGAAAGAGTTTACGGTTAGAATCAATGAAACCGCAAGAAAATTGAAAGGGATTATGGGGTAATGGAAAGCGCTGTTATAATAAGATATTGTGAAATTCATTTAAAAGGCAAGAATCGCAGTTTTTTTGAAAAATTATTGCAAACGAATATTGAAAACTCATTGTCGGGTATTAAACATACTTTTAAACCGATGCACAGCAGATATCTTATAGAGAATTTTTCGGAAGAAGACTATCCGAAAATTCGTGAGAGATTGCATAAAATCGCCGGCGTGCACACTTTCAGCAGAGCGCTCGTAGTGCCGAACGATTTAGAGAGAATAATAGACGCCGCGCTGGAAATATGCAAGGGGAAAAGCGGTTCTTTTAAGGTAGAAACTAACCGCGCAGATAAAACTTTTTCGCCGAACTCGGTGGAAACGTCCGCGCTTGTCGGCGGTAAAATTTTAGAGAAATTCGAGAAAAACTTGAAAGTATCGGTTAAAAACGCGGATTTTACCGTTAATATCGATATAAGAGAGGACGGTAAAACTTTCGTTTATTCCGAAACTGAACACGGTTTAAGCGGCATGCCCGTTGGCTCTTCCGGACGCGGATTGCTATTGATTTCCGGCGGTATAGACAGTCCGGTCGCGGGGTTTATGATGTCCAAACGCGGCATGAAAATCGATTGCATACATTTCCACAGTTTTCCGTATACAGGCGAGGCGGCGAAGGAAAAAGTCATAACTCTTACGAAAATTATAGGTGAATATAACGGGGGCATAAATCTTTACGTAGTGCCTTTTACCGAAATTCAGGAAGAAATTCATAAAAAATGTCCCGAAGAGTATATGATAACGCTTATGCGCAGATTTATGATGCGTATTGCGGAAAGGTTGGCGATTTCTCTCGGCGATCAGGCTATAATAACGGGGGAAAGTTTAGGGCAAGTCGCAAGTCAAACAATCGAAAGCATAACTTCGTCGAATTCGGTAGTAAAAATGCCCGTACTCCGACCTGTAATTGCTTTTGATAAACTCGACATTATTGCTATTGCAAATAAAATAAACACATATGAAACGTCGATACTTCCGTATGAAGACTGTTGCACGGTCTTTTTACCGAAATTCCCTTTGATAAAACCAAATCTTGAAAAAGTAGTTAAAAACGAAAGTAATCTCGACATCGACGGGCTTATAGAAAAAGCAATGTCAAATATAGAAAAATACTCTTTTTAGTCTAAAAATTCCAAAAAATATAAAAAATCTTTCCATAAATCGTCGTCTATGCTTTTATCGGACGGCGTTTTAATTTCTTCAAAGAAATATTCTTGTCCGAATTTTATTCCCTGTTTGCCGCGCACGTATGGAATAGCGGAATATCTGTATTTTTTATCAGGCATTATAAGGTTATCTGTAAATTCGGTTTTATCTATGTCCAACGCGCTATCGTAAATTTGGATTTTAAGTCCGTCGCACTCGCGGTACAGTTTGTACGAGCAATAACTCGGCAGACATAATTTAATATTGACTTGATAGGAATTTACTGATATTTTTCCACTTTCAATTTTTGGCAACGAAAATCTTTCAGATACAGTTTTCGGGATTCTGTCCTTTTTAAAATATTCGTTTATTACGTATCTTTCTGGGAAATTTTCGTCGGCACATTCGACCTTATGATTATCTTCGTAACTTATTTTATCAATGGGTATTTTGACAACTTTATCGCACTTAAACGTGTCGCAAGGGGTATAGCCGTTTCCGATAAGATTTTGCCAAATGTTAAAGCAAATTTTTGTCGGCAACGTTCCGCCCGATATACTGTTGCTCATCAATGTTCCGTCTTTGTTACCAAGCCAGCAAGATATAACGTGATCTCCGTTGTACGAAACCGAATAAGCGTCGGTATTTCCTTTCTCCGTGCCCACCGTACCGGTTTTTGCCGAAAGCGGAATATTTAATGCCGAAAGCGTTTTTGCCGTGCCTTCCTGTACGGTGTCTTTAAGCATATAATTTAGAAGAAAAGACGTTTCTTCGGAATAAACTCTTTTAGGCGTCGGCTTGTCATTAAAAACGGTTTTACCGTCTTTTGTGCATATTTTTTCTATCGTAGTCGGCGTCAAATAAATCCCTTTATTTATAAACGCGCCGTAAGCCCCCGAAATTTGCGAAAGTGTTGCGCCTTTTTCCGTCGCGCCGAGCGCCAAACATAAAGAATTATCGTTTTCTGTTATAGGGATATCGGTTTTTTTAAGATAATTTATACAATTTTCAGTACCGCAATCGTTAAGGATTTTTACCGCGCAAGAATTAAGGCTTTTAGCAAGCGCAAATTTTGCCGATACGTAGCCGTGATATAGTCCTTTATAATTAGACGGGGCATAGCCGTCAAAGTTGATTTTTTCGTCGTTAATGGGCGTGCACACGTCGATTATTCCCATATCGATTGCAGGCGCATAAACCGCTATGGGTTTTATGGTTGAGCCGAGTTCTCGCGGAATATCTTTACAGGTCGAGTAAAATGCCTGTATTTTATTGTTTTTGTCGAGTATAAGCGCTTTTTTATCTGTGCCTGTGTCAAATTCACCCACGGTTTCATTGAGCGTTTTTTGCAGTTTTTTATCGTAATAAGTGTAAATTTTGAACTTTGTCTTTGAATATGCGTTTTTTTCTAAAAATTCTTTCAGTTCGTCTTTTACAAGTTTTAAATACGGCGAACTGTTTTCGCCGAGCGGTTCTACCGTGATTATATCCGCGTTTACGTTTGCACTATATTCCGTTTCGGTGATATAGTTTTGAGCAAGCATCTCTTTTAAAACAAGATTTTTTCTTGCATTGCAATTTTCAGGCGATACTCGCGGCGAATAAATAGCCGGCGCTTTTATCATGCCGGCAAGAGCGGCACTTTGATTTATTGAAAGTTCCGACGGCGAAACGCCGAAATAGTTATTTGCCGCTTTCGTTATTCCGTAACAACCATCGCCGAAATATATTGTGTTGACATACATTTCGAGAATTTCTTTTTTAGAATAATTTTTTTCGAGTTGCTCCGCGAGTTTTAATTCCGAAAGTTTGCGTTTAAGCGTTTTTTCGCCGCTTAAATGCGTGTTTTTTATAAGTTGCTGACTGATTGTCGAAGCGCCTTCTTTAAATGAAAAAGATTTTAAATTGTTGAAGGCTGCTCTTAAAAAACCTTTAAAATCCGTTCCGCCGTGCGAATAAAAACGCTTATCTTCTATCGATACAAACGCGTTAAGGGTATAGGCAGGTATTTCGCCCGCGTCCGTTACGGACTTTCCGTCGGACAGTTCTTCTAAAAGTTCGCCGTTATTATCGAAAATTTCCACCGACGTATTCAGATTGACGAGTTTGCTTTTATCAAGATTAACGCTTGCTGTTATTACCAAGTAGTAAGCGGCGAAAGCGAGCGCCGCGGCAATAATTATCGCAAGTATTATCAACGTTATTTTGACCGCTCTTTTTTTCATACGGTTTTAGTATGTATAAAATCGGCGGGACTATACGAAATTATCTTTATAAAATTGACAAAAATCGATTTATAATGTATCATATTCAATATGGGTGATTTTATCGGAAAATATTGTATAGTAACCTACGGATGTCAGATGAATCTTCACGAATCCGAAAAACTCGCAGGGATTTTGGAGGGGTTCGGTTATCGGAAAACCGACTGTGAAAACGACGCCGATATCGTGGTTTTTAATACCTGTTGCATACGTGAAAACGCGGAAAAAAAAGCGGAAGGCAATATAGGCGCGCTTAAAAAACTAAAACGCGATAAAAAGAATATGATAATCGCGGTCGGCGGCTGTATGACGCAGCAAAAAGGTTACGCCGATAAACTCGTGCGTGAATTTCCTTTTATCGATATCGTGTTCGGAACTCACAATCTCGAAAATTTTGCCGAGTTTCTACTCGAAAAGACGGAAAGTAAAAAACACGTGGTTTCGGTTTCCGAAAAAGAAGGGGCAATCGTTGAAGGTACGCCCAAATCGCGTTCGAGTTTTCCGAACGGTTGGGTAAATATTACTTACGGGTGCAATAATTTCTGTACGTATTGCATAGTGCCGTACGTACGCGGCAGAGAACGCAGTCGCGAGCCGGAAGCGATAATTAAAGAGTGCGAAGAGTTGATTTCGGCGGGTTATAAAGAAATCACTTTGCTCGGTCAAAACGTCAACTCGTACGGTCAGGATCTAAAAAACGTCGATTTTGCCGAACTTATAAAGCGTGTTTCGGCGCTTAAAGGTGATTTCCGTCTGCGTTTTATGACTAATCATCCGAAAGACTTAAACGAAAATCTCGTAAAGGCGATTGCTGAAAGCGATAAAACTACGCGGTCGATACATTTGCCCGTTCAGGCGGGGTCGGACAGAATATTGAAACTTATGAACAGGCATTACACCCGCGCCGAATATCTCGACAAAATCGGTTTGTTAAGAAAGTATATGCCTGATATAGCGATAACAACGGATATTATGGTAGGATTTCCGACAGAAAGCGACGAGGATTTTTGCGACACAATGGCGCTCGTGAAAGAAGTAGGCTTTGCCGGAGCGTTTACGTTTATATATTCGCCGCGTTCGGGAACTCCCGCCGCTAAAATGAGCGGACAAATCACGGAAGACGTTGCAAAAGACAGGATTATGAAACTTATCGATTTGCAAAACGGCATAAATCGTTCGCAGTCAAGTGGATACGTCGGCAAAGAAATCGAAATTCTGTGCGAAGGGTTCGATGAAAAGAAGAACAAGTTTTTGGGACGGGATACTTACGGGCGTATGGCGTATTTTAACGGCGACGATTTAATAGGTAAATTCGTCAACGTTAAAATAACGGAAGCGGGCGGCATTTCGCTTTACGGGGAACTTGTTTCGGTGAAAGATTAGAGTTTAACGGATAAGGAACGGAAGATTTTATGGCATTATCACCAATGATGAATCATTACATGACGGTAAAAGAGCAGAATAAGGATTGTATTGTTTTTTACAGGCTCGGGGATTTTTACGAAATGTTTTTCGACGACGCGATAAAGGCTTCGGAAATTCTCGGACTGACTCTGACCGGTAGAGATTGCGGACAGAAAGATCGCGCGCCTATGTGCGGCGTGCCTTTTCACGCGGCGGATATTTATATTTCGAAACTCGTCGCGGCGGGCGAAAAAGTGGCTATCTGCGAACAGTTATCTGAGCCGAACGGTAAAGAACTCGTTGAACGTAAGGTGATAAGAGTTGTCAGCGCGGGAACTGTTACCAACGACGAACTTATTGACGCAAAAACAAACAATTTTTTGCTGGCGATTTATATGTGCGACGACAAAGCGTCGATTGCTTGGACGGATATTACTACGGGCGAATTTTTTGCAAAAAGTTTTGTTGACGGCGATGTTTACGGCGACTTGTTCAACGAACTTGTCCGCATTTCTCCTGCCGAAATCATCTCAAACCGCGAAGCGGAAGAAAAACTTTCAAACTCTCCGCTTTTTATTCAAGGTGTGTTACCTAAGATAAATTCGTTTACCGAAAGCGAATTCGAAAGAACGATAGCCGTTAACACCCTTAAAAAGCAATTGAACGTAAACAGTTTGGAAATTTTCGGGTTTAATGGTGAATACGATATCGCGACGCAGCCGTGCGGGGCGCTTATATCATACTTAAAAGAAACGCAAAAGAGCGTGCTTTATAATCTTAATTCCGTAAAAATCCTTAACGAAAAAGAGTTTTTAATGATGGACGCGAACGCGATTCGCAATCTTGAACTCGTAAAAACTATTCGCGACGGGAAAAGATACGGCTCTCTCCTTTGGGTACTCGATAAAACCAAAACGAGTATGGGCGCAAGGATGCTTTCGAGTTGGATATTATCTCCGTTAACCGACGTCGGTAAGATAAATTACAGGTTAAACGGCGTTGAAAGTTTTTATAAAAACACTCTTATTCGTCAGAGTTTATCGGATATTTTGGCCTCTGTCAAGGATGTCGGACGGCTTGCAGGTAAAATTTCCAACGGTAACCTTAACCCAAAGGACTGTATTGCGCTGTCAAGATCACTTGCGGTTATTCCGAATATTAAGTTTCAATTGTCGGGCATCGACGACGAATACGTATCCGAAATTTTAGTTAAACTTTCTGACTATACCGACGTCGTGTCGCTTTTAGATCGGGCGATTGCGGAAGAGAAGGCTCCTGACGATAAAAAAACGAAAGAAGAAAAGGTCGTTAAATATATAAAAGACGGGTATAATAAAGAACTCGACGAGTTGCGCGCGCTGGCGTGCGGCGGAAGGGACGCGCTACGTGAAATCGAAAATAAGGAGCGCGAAAGAACGGGTATAAAAACCCTGCGTATCGCATATAACCGCGTTTTCGGATATTTTATCGAAGTTACTAATTCTTTTAAAGAAAAGGTGCCTTACGATTATATTCGAAAACAAACGCTTGCAAACGCCGAGCGTTACGTTACGGAAGAACTTAAAAATCTTGAAGAAAAAATTCTCACCGCCGTCGATCGTGCGGAAATGCTTGAACTTAAACTTTTTGGTGAAATAAAGGCGGGACTTACGAAAAAAGTCGTCGATTTGAAAAAAACTGCGGACGCGATCGCGGAACTCGACGTTTTAATTTCGCTTGCAACCGTTGCCCGCGACAAGGGGTTTGTTAAGCCGAAAATCGCAGATTACGGTGAAGAACTTTCGATAAAAGACGGTAGACACCCTGTTGTAGAAGCGGCATTAAAACAGCGTTTTGTGCCGAACGACTGTCTTTTAGATAACGGCGAAAATCGCACTATGATAATTACGGGACCGAATAT
>CAJOMP010000020.1:19218-25644 GCA_905235785.1 uncultured Clostridia bacterium
ATAATCACCGTTATGGCGCATATCGGATCTTTCGTTCCCGCAAAGGAAGCGACTATCCCGCTCGTCGATAAAATTTTCACCCGTATAGGCGCAAGTGACAGCCTTATTTCCGACCAGAGTACTTTTATGGTTGAGATGACGGAAGTTGCGAATATCGTAAGAAACGCAACCGAAAAATCTTTGCTTATTCTTGACGAAGTCGGGCGCGGCACAAGTACTTACGACGGGTTGAGTATCGCGTGGGCGGCTCTCGAATATCTGACGGAAAAAGTTCGCGCGAAAACGTTGTTTGCCACGCATTATCACGAACTGACCGAACTCGAAGGTGTTATAGACGGAGTTAAAAACTATAAAGTAACGGTAAAAGAAATGCCGAGTGGGGTTATATTTTTAAGAAAAATCGCGCGCGGCGGGGCAAATAAGAGTTTCGGAATAGAAGTGGCGACGCTTGCGGGCGTCGGAGACGAAATAACGGACAGGGCAAAAGAAATTCTTAAAAAACTCGAACGGAAAGAAGTTTCGTTTAATAATGCGGATTCTTACGAAAAGCCGAAGTTATCCGAAACAGAACGCATAATAAAAGATATAGACCTTAATAATTTATCGCCGATGCAAGCGTTTAATATCGTAAGCGATCTGAACGAAAAGTTAAGGGGAAAAGATGAGTAAAATAAACGTATTAAGCAGTAAAATCTATAACCGTATCGCCGCGGGCGAAGTCGTTGAACGTCCCGCGTCGGTCGTGAAAGAACTTGTGGAAAACTCGATAGACGCGGGCGCAACCGTAATCTCGGTCGAAATCGAAAACGGCGGCAAAACTTCGATAAAAATTACGGATAACGGTGGCGGAATAGAAAAAGTCGAACTGAAAAAAGCGGTAATGCCGCACGCGACCAGCAAAATATCTTCGATAGAAGATTTAGAAAACATTTTATCTTTGGGCTTTCGCGGTGAAGCGCTTGCCAGCATAGCGTCTGTTTCTAAACTTTCTATTGTGTCTAAACCCGAAAATCAGCCGTCGGGTGCTAAACTCTATACCGAAGGCGGCGAAAATACGGAAATTACAGATTATCCTTCCGCCGACGGAACCGAAGTAACGGTTAATAACATATTTTTCAATACTCCCGCGCGCGAAAAATTCCTAAAATCGGACAAGACGGAAGAAAGTGAAATTTCAAGTTGCGTATCTAAATTTATACTCGGTAATCCCGATATTGCATTTAAATACGTTGCGGACGGTAAAACAGTTTATCAGTCTTTCGGCGACGGGGAAGAGTCTGCGTTTATTTCCGTCTACGGAGTGAACGCGGTTAAAGATTGCTTTTATATCGACTCCGAAAAAAACGGTATTAAAATCAAAGGATACATAGGCAAGCATTATTTTACCAAGCCAAACAGAACGTATCAATCTGTATTTTTAAACGGCAGATATATTGTTAACTCGACAGTTTCCGCAGCGGTAACTAATGCGTATTCGGCGTATCTTATGAAACGGCAGTTTCCGTTTTATGTTCTTACGCTGATAATGCCGCCGGACACCGTAGACGTAAACGTGCACCCAAATAAAATAGACGTACGTTTTTCCAACAATCAGATAGTCTACGGGGCAGTGTATTCGGTTATATCGAAAGTGCTTGACGGTAGTTCCGAAGCGCTGAATATAGTAACGACTGATTATAATAAAAATATTTATGAAAATAAAAAAGAAAATACAGATGATTATGTCACGCATAATGTTAGTTACAAGTCGTTTCCGAAGGGTAATTTAGGGTTTTCAAAAATAGTATTTAATGACAGCGGTAAAAAAGCGGATCTTGATTTCAATTTGGATAAAAATATACCAAAAGACGACGCGCCTGACATATTTGCGGAAAATAAAGCCTATCTTGAAAAACTCGAAAGAGAAAAGCAAGATGCGAAAAAAACCGCTATCGACGTTATGTCTTTTATAGCGGATAAACCCGTGCAGAACGAAATGCCGATCGATAGAGAATTAACATATGTCGGGCAGGCATTAAATACTTTTTTGATATTTGACGATGGGCGGGATATTTATTTTATCGATCAACACGCCGCGCACGAGAAAATTTTATTCGATAAATTTAACGAACAGATAAAAAATAATAATATCGATACGCAAATTCTTTTGATACCTTATATTTTCGACGTCACTTCAAGCGAATACGAGTTTTTAATTGGCAATCTCGAATTGCTTAATTCTATGGGGATCGATATAGCCGAATTCGGCGATTTAACCTTTAAAGTTTTCGCTCTTCCCGTAATGATTTCCGATTTGAATTTAAAAGAATTTTTCGACGACCTGCTTTATGATGCAAATAACCTTAAAAGCATAAAACTTACCGATTTAATGAAGGAAAAAATTGCGCAAAAGGCTTGTAAAGCGGCGATAAAGTCGGGCGACAAGTTAAATGACGAAGATATCAAATCAATTTTAACGCAAATTAAAGGCAATTTGGGATTAAAATGTCCGCACGGAAGACCCATCGCCGTAAAAGTAAGCCGATACGAAATCGATAAATGGTTTAAAAGAATTGTTTAACGGAAGGTTAAGGCTTTGAATCAAGAAAAAGGAAAAATTCTTATAATTTGCGGCCCTACCGCGTCCGGTAAAAGTCAACTCGCTGTGAAATGCGCGTCTTTATTAAATTCCGAAATTATTTCCGCGGACGCTATGGATGTTTACCGCGGGCTCGATATCGGTACTGCTAAACCTACGGAAGAAGAAAAATGCGGTATAAAGCATCATTTAATAGATGTTGTAAACGCAGATAAAACTTTTTCCGTCGGTGATTATAAAGAATTTGCAAGACCTATCGTCGACAGTCTTATAAAAGAAGGTAAAATTCCCGTAATTTGCGGCGGTACTGGCTTTTATGTTAATTCGATTATTTATGATTTTTCTTACGGGAATTCCGCCGCAAATCTCGCTACGCGAGAAAAATATATGAACATGGCAAAAGAGCAGGGGAAACAAGCGGTTTTCGACATACTAAAAGCCGTTGATCCCGAAACTGCCGAAACACTGCATCCGAACGATTTAAAACGCGTAGTAAGGGCGCTTGAAATTTTTGAGAGCGGTACGAAAAAATCCGACATTAAAGACGAAAAAATACCGGTGTACGATTATGCGGCATACGCAATAGACTATGACAGGGAAGAATTATACAGTAGAATTGACGCACGCGTTGATAAAATGATTGAAAACGGGCTAATTGACGAAGTTCGGTCGCTAATATCTTGCGGAATAACGCCGAAACATCAATGTATGCAAGGCATCGGGTATAAAGAGATTTATTCTTATTTAAACGGCGAACAGAGTTTAACTGACGCTGTAAATACCGTAAAACTCAATACAAAACATTATGCAAAAAGGCAAATTACGTTTTTTAAGCGACTTGACGGTTTAATTTGGCTTAAACCCGACAACGTAGATATGCTTGCCAAAAGGATTGTGAAAGACTTATGATTGACGAAAAATTGATAGAAACATGCGAAACTGAACTTGCCGAAGAGTTTAAAATTTTAGAGAAAATCGCCTTTTTTAATCAAGAAAAGGTGTTAAATGCTTTTAAAAAGAATAAAATTGCTCTTCGTCATTTTGTCGGGAGCAGCGGCTACGGCTACGGCGACGAAGGCAGAGATGCGTTAAACAGATTGTTTGCAGATATTTTTAAGGCGGAATCCGCAATCTGTTCGCCGAATATAGTTTCCGGCACGCACGCGCTTTCCGCCTGTCTTTACGGTGTTTTGCGCCCGAACGATACCGCTTTAAGCATTTCCGGCGGCGTTTACGACACATTAAATGACGTTATTTACGGCGAAAATAACGGTTCTCTCAAAGATTACGGGATAAATTTTGAAACGGTAAATCTTAATAACGGTGATTTTGATTATGCGGTAATTAAAGAGAGAATCGATAAAATTAAGCCCAAAATGGTTTATATTCAGCGTTCAAGGGGTTACGAGTGGCGCAACGCTTTAAGCGTTAAACAAATAGAAAACGCAGTAAAATTTTTGCGTAACAACGGTTTCGACGGTTGTATAATGCTCGATAACTGTTACGGCGAATTTACCGAAATAAAAGAGCCGACGGAAATCGGCGTTAATCTTGCCGCCGGTTCGCTCATTAAAAATATGGGCGGTGGTATAGCGCCTACGGGCGGCTACGTTGTCGGCGATAAAAAATACGTAGATATGGTGGCGAATAGGCTGACCGCGCCGTCCATAGGCGGCGAAGTCGGCTCGTATATGTTCGGATATCAGTATTTTTATCAGGGCTTGTTTATTGCTCCGCATACCGTTTTGCAGGCGCTTAAAGGCGCAATGTTGTTCAGTAGCGTTCTGAATAAACTCGGTTATAAGGTTTCGCCCGCGCCGCATGAGTTACCGCACGATATTATCACTATGATTGAGTTCGGCGATAGAGAAAAACTTATTTCTTTTATACAAACTATACAACAAAATTCGCCCGTAGACAGCAACGTGCAGGTTTTGCCGTGGGAAATGCCGGGATATAACGACCCCGTTATTATGGCGGCAGGGTGTTTTGTGCAAGGCGCGTCAATAGAACTTTCCGCCGACGCGCCCGTTAAACCGCCGTATATTGCTTATTTACAGGGCGGAATTACTTACGAACATTGTAAAATAGCCTTAAAAAACCTGAAATTATAAATCCCGACTGTCATTGCGAGACCGCTGTTGCGGTCGTGGCAATCTCTTAATAAACATACTCAAAAAGACCTGAAAATTTCAGGTCTTTTTGAGTTGTTATTATTTTTTACAATCTATCGTCGTTCACCCCTAAAAGAAAGTCTGTTGACACGTTAAAATATTCGGATATCTTAACGACATCTTCTAACGACGGCTCTTGCTTACTCATTTCCCATTGACAAATAGTTGTTTTGCTTACATTAAAAAAGGTTGCAAGTTGGGATTGTTTAAGTCCGGCTTCAATTCTTAATTCTTTTAATCTTGAACCGAATATCTTTAACATATTCAAATTATATTCTAAATTCCGTTTTTCGGATTGACAATTCCGAAAAACGGAACTATAATAGTATGTGTAAAAATCCGAAATCCGGAACAAAAAATAGGGGTAATATGAAAAGATTATTTGAAGTTTTAATTTTAAGTGTATTTTGTGCTATTTGTGCGGTTGCATTTTCGGCTTGCGGGGCGGTGGATTTTGAAATAAATTTTATCGTTGACGGCGAAATTTATTCAACTGTAAACACAAGCGGCGGGGAAACAATAAAAATGCCCGATAATCCCACAAAAGACGACTACACTTTCGGCGGCTGGTTTTGGGATAAAGACGTTTGGGAAAAGCCTTTTACCGCAAATTCTTTATTAGATGCGCCGCTGTCAAGCGATATGAGTGTTTACGCAAAATGGCAAGAAGATGAAAAACCCAACACAAGCGCTCTTTTGGTTTCCGCAAACGGTTTTACGTTTGACGGAAATAACGGCAAAATTTCAGTATCGAACGATACGGAAACTTATTCTTTTATCAACCAAATACAGGTAAGCGCTAGGGCAAGTTGGGTAATAAGTACGGATATTTATGGTTTGCAGACGATAGCAACTAAAACCATACCGTTAAATATCGGCGATAATACGGTGTATTTACTCGTAACGTCAGGCGACGGCAATAATATCAATTTATATACTATGACAGTCCGCCGCAGACCGATATATACGGTGAGTTTTATTACCGACGGTGGAAAAGCTGTGGCAAACCAACAAATAGAAGAAGGCAACTTTGCAACCGAGCCGACAACTGAAAGAGCAGGGTATACCTTTACGGGCTGGAATTATGATTTTGGCGAGTCGATAATAACAAATACTATCATAAAAGCAAGTTGGGTATATTATACCTTAACAACAAGTGTAAACAATAATAAAGCGGGAACTGTAACAAATTATAATAAAACTAAAATAACCGTAGGTGAAAATGTAACTATAACAGCAACAACTAATGCAGGATATACTTTTGACGGGTGGTATGACGGGGAAAATTTACTTACAGAAGAATTAAGTTATACTTTTAATATGTTGAGTAAAAATTTGACTTACACGGCAAAATGGACAGCAAACACCGATACGCCGTATGAGATGGAACATAATTATTCGGATAACGCCGCGCAGTCTGTTAATTTTAACACTTCCGGAAAAACCCACGATATAGAATATTCTTTTGATGAAGCGGTAGCGGCGGTAAAGCGTTCCGCCGTACAGGTAGTAACGGGTAGCGGCGCGGGGTCGGGCGTTATCGTGGATATAAGTTTTGACGAAACAGGTAGCGGTGAGCCCGCCGCATGGAAACAAAACGAAAATATGGTGTATATAGTAACCTGTCATCATATGGTATCTAAATCGGGGACATTCGGCACGGAAGGTATAGGC
>CAJOMP010000021.1:0-2019 GCA_905235785.1 uncultured Clostridia bacterium
CTAAATGCTGTAAAGGCATTACAAAAAATTTGTAATGAAAATGACAAAATAATCATTTCAGATGCAGCAAGGCCTTGTATTACTACAAGGGAAATCGAAGATATACTATGCTTATTAGATAAAAACATCGCAGTTACCTCTGGGATTGAAAGTTATGAAACAATTTTAAAAACAGAGAATGGAGAAATATCACAGATCATAAATCGTGATGGAATTGTACGTCAAACATCTCCGGAGGGATATCGATTTTCCACACTAAAGTGGCTTTATATAGATGCAAATAAAGAAATTATTTCTTCATATAAAAATATTGGAATTGATCAATTATACGGCAGTGGTGTAAAAGTGGGAATCGTAAAGTCAAATCCTTTAAATTTTAAAATTACAACACAAAGTGACTTATACAGTAGTTAAAAATGGGTTTTATAAATTTCTAGAAAACAACTTTGATACCGAATCTTGAAAAAGTGTTTTTATAATGGAGAAAATTGTGTAATGATAATACTATATGCAATTCTGTTAATTCTGATTTTAATCGAAATTAAGTTTAAACTGAATAGTTACAATGAAAAATATATTTCACGCGAATCGACGACGGCAATCAAAGGTATATTTGTCCTGCTTGTGTTTTTTAGCCACTATTCCAGTTATGTCGATTTGAGTGGACACAAGATTAATTCATATTTTGCTATGCTGAACGGTTGGATAGGGCAACTTATGGTCGTTATGTTCCTATTCTATTCGGGATACGGAATAGTCAAGCAGATTCAGAAGTCTTCCGGAGGGGGGGGGTACATAAATACCTTCTTGAAACATAGATTTTTATCCGTTTGGCTACAATTTGCAATTTGTATTTGTTTATTTATTATCGTTGATATAGTATTTGGGTTATTAGGGAATTATAGTTTGTCACATATTCTTTTAGCGTTTACAGGTTGGACAAGTATCGGAAACTCAAACTGGTTTATGTTCGTAACGTTTGCGCTTTATATTCTCGTTTATTTGTCTTTCAGATTTTTGAATTTCAAGGATATTAAGTGGAATATAGTTATATTTAGCGTTTTATCTTGTATATTGGTCGTCATACTTTATATCTTTAAAGAATCACATTGGTGGAATACCTTGTTATGTTTCCCGTTGGGAATGTGGTATGGGTATTATAAGGACAAAGTAGAAGCCTTTATGAAAAGACCTAAAAATTATTGGCTAACTGCCGTTCCTCTTGTTTTGGCTTTTCTTGCCGCGTGGTTTGTTCACATTAGGGTGAGAAACTTAGGTAAGGCTTATATTGGCTTATCTTTATTGTTTGCCCTTGTTATGGTGGTAATAACGATGAAGGTTCAGATAGGAAATCCGATCTTGAATTTCTTTGGGAAACATGTTTTCAGTATTTATATTTTGCAACGCATAACTATGATTATTTTCCAAGATCTGATACCTAATGTTTATTTGAATTTTGCAGTGTGTTTTTCGATTACAATATTAATATCCGTCGGTTTCGATTATCTGTTCGGTAAGCTGAAATTCTTGATAACAAAGAACTATAGATAGTTCTTCATTTAATCTCAACGTTGCAACAATGTACAATCATTGAAATGGAAATCGCAAGCGGTTTCATTGTGAGGATAAAAATATGATAAAACGAATTACTAATAAACTGTTTTTTTTGTTAAAATCATATAAGACAAGAGGTATTAGATTGTTCCGGCCTTCTAACTGTCATATTTCAAAATCGGCTGTTATAAAAATAGAAAAAAAATTCTATTTTAATATGCCTTGGGAGATGAGGAGCAAATGTTCTTTGGGTAGCTTAAACATTTCTGATAAAGCAACTTGTCTTATGGGTGATATTAGGTTTTATGCTGGTTCATCGTTATCTGTTGATGGCTTCTTTTCTATGAAAAGCGGATATGTTAACAATAGTACTAAAATTTTTTGCAGAAATAAAATTGAAATCGGTGAGGATGTTATAATTGCTCCCGAAGTAATAATCAGAGATTCAGATCAACATCAAATCAT
>CAJOMP010000021.1:2033-20547 GCA_905235785.1 uncultured Clostridia bacterium
GGGGGGGGGAACCATTTCTGCTCCAATTAAAATCGGAAATCATGTGTGGGTAGGAACGCGTGCAGTTATTTTAAAAGGTGTTACTATTGGCAATAATTGCGTAATAGCAGCAGGTTCAGTTGTAACGCACAACGTGCCTGATAACTGTTTAGTAGCGGGAGTACCTGCTAAAATAATTAAAAATAATGTTACTTGGAAATAAATAATAAAAGATAGTTTTTTTAAATAATTGAGTTTTATGATGTACCGATATCATGTATAAAAAATCAGGAATAAATCGATATGATTCCATACCTTGAAGACGTTAAAGATAAATTATACACGCGAGACTTATTCAGGAGAGATTAAAATGAGTTTATTTACAAACAAAACATTGATGATAACGGGGGGAACGGGAAGTTTCGGTAATGCCGTGCTAAACCGTTTCTTAAAAACGGATATAGGCGAGATTCGCATTTTCTCGCGCGACGAGAAAAAACAGGACGATATGCGCCACGAATATCAGGCGAAATACCCGAACGAGTGCGGTAAAATCAAGTTTTACATAGGCGACGTCAGGGATTTGCAGTCTTGTAAAAGCGCAATGCACGGTGTTGACTATATCTTCCACGCGGCAGCGTTAAAACAAGTGCCGAGTTGCGAATTCTTCCCGATGGAAGCGGTACGAACGAACATAATCGGCACGGATAACGTTTTAACTGCGGCGATAGAAGAAGGCGTTGAAAGCGTTATTTGTCTTTCTACGGACAAGGCGGCGTATCCTATTAACGCCATGGGAACTTCCAAGAAAATGGAAGAAAAAGTTGCCGTTGCAAAGTCGCGTTACAGCGGAAAGACCAAGATCTGCTGTACCCGTTACGGCAACGTGATGTGTTCGCGCGGCAGCGTTATTCCTTTATGGATAGACCAAATTAAAAACGGACAACCTATCACGCTGACAGAGCCTTCTATGACGAGATTTATAATGAGTCTTGACGAAGCGGTGGACTTGGTGTTGTTTGCGTTCGAGCACGGTGAAAACGGGGATATACTCGTACAGAAAGCGCCCGCTTGTACGATACAAACGCAAGCGGAAGCGGTGTGCGAACTGTTTGGTGGCAACAAAGAAGATATAAAAATAATCGGAATCCGTCACGGCGAAAAAATGTACGAAACGCTTTTAACAAACGAAGAGTGCGCGCAAGCGGTAGATATGGGTAATTTCTATCGTGTGCCTTGCGATAACCGCGGGCTTAATTACGACAAGTATTTTAAAGAAGGCGACGAAAAACGCAACACTTTAACGGAATTTAATTCAAACAATACAAAACGTCTTACTTTGGAAGAAACTAAGGCGAAAATCGCAAGTCTTGAATATATCAAGGAAGAACTTGCAAAAATGCAAGATAAGCGTTAAAATAAAAGTATGAAGATATTAGTAACGGGTGCAAAGGGGTTTGTCGGAAAAAATCTTTGCGCAAATCTAAAAAACATAAAAGACGGAAAAGACAAAACCCGTCCCGATTTAAAAATCGAAGAGATATATGAGTACGATATAAATTCTACGGAGCAGGAACTCGAAGAATATTGTAAAAACGCGGATTTTGTGTTTAATCTTGCGGGGGTAAACCGCCCCAAGACGCAGGAAGAGTTTATGCAAGGCAATTTCGGTTTTGCAAGTAAACTTTTAGATACGTTAAAAAAGCATAAAAGCACTTGCCCCGTAATGCTGTCGTCGTCAATACAGGCAACGTTAATCGGTAGATATGATAGCGAATACGGCAGAAGTAAAAAAGCGGGTGAAGACTTGTTTTTTAATTATGCAAAAGAGACGGGCGCGAAAGTTCTTGTCTATCGTTTTCCGAACCTGTTCGGAAAGTGGTGTCGCCCTAATTACAATTCTGCGGTAGCGACTTTTTGCAATAATATAGCAAACGACTTGCCTATTCAGGTAAACGACAGAAACGTAGAACTCGAACTTTTATATATCGACGATTTGGTTGACGAAATGCTTAACGCTCTTGAAGGTAAAGAACACAAGGCAGAATTCGACGGTGTAAAGACGGTGATAACCGAAAACGGCAAATATTGCGCCGTTCCCGTAACGCATAAAGTAACACTTGGCAAGATTGTGGATTTATTATATAAATTTTACGACCAGCCGAGTACGCTTGTTGTTCCCGATATACCGAAAAACAGTTTTGCGAAAAAACTGTATTCGACTTATTTAAGTTATCTGCCGAAAGAAAAAGTCGCGTTTCCTTTAAAAATGAAAACAGACGACAGGGGCAGTTTTACGGAACTTATAAAAACGGCAAACTGTGGACAAGTATCCGTCAATATTTCAAAGGCAGGTATAACAAAAGGTCAGCACTGGCATAACAGCAAATGGGAATTCTTTATTGTCGTAAAAGGTCGCGCCCTTATACAGGAAAGAAAGATAGATACTGACGAGATAATTGAATTTGAAGTGTCGGGCGATAATATTCAAGCGGTGCATATGCTGCCGGGGTACACGCATAATATAATAAATTTAAACGATACGGAAGACTTGATTACGGTAATGTGGGCAAACGAACAGTTTGATAAAGATAAACCGGATACTTTTTTTGAAAAGGTGTAAATTATGTTTAAAAACAACGGCAAATTAAAGTTACTTATAATAGTGGGTACGCGCCCCGAAATAATCAGACTTGCGGCGGTTATAAACAAATGCCGAGAATATTTCGATTGCGTTTTAGCGCACACAGGGCAGAATTACGATTATAACCTTAACGGCGTGTTCTTTAAGGATTTAGGGATTGCAGACCCCGACGTGTATTTAGACGCCGTCGGGAAAGATTTGGGCGAAACAATGGGTAATATTATCGCTAAATCTTATGCACTTATGGCGGATATAAAGCCCGACGCGGTACTCGTTTTAGGCGATACGAATTCGTGCTTATCGGTTATCGGCGCTAAAAGATTGCATATTCCTATTTTCCATATGGAAGCGGGAAACCGTTGCAAGGACGAGTGTTTGCCGGAAGAGACAAACCGAAGGATAGTCGACATAATTTCCGACGTAAACCTTGCGTACAGCGAACATGCGCGGCGTTATCTCGCGGACTGCGGACTTCCGAAAGAGAGAACTTACGTTACGGGCAGTCCTATGGCGGAAGTGTTGACCGCAAATTTAAAGCAAATCGAAAACAGCGATATTTTGACCAAATTAAAACTCGAAAAGGGAAAATATATATTGCTTTCGGCGCATAGAGAAGAGAATATCGATGACGAGAAGAATTTTATATCGCTTTTTACGGCAATCAATAAAATGGCGGAAAAGTACGATATGCCGATACTGTACTCTTGCCATCCGCGTTCTAAAAAAATGCTTGAAAAACGTAATTTTAAATTAGATAAACGCGTAATTTCTCACGAGCCTTTGGGTTTCCACGATTACAACAATTTGCAAATGAACGCGTTTGCGGTAGTTTCGGATAGCGGCACTTTACCCGAAGAAAGCAGTTTTTACGCTAGCATAAATAAGCCGATTGCGGCGGTATGTATAAGGACCTCGACCGAGCGTCCCGAAGCCTTAGATAAAGCGTGTTTTGTTTTAGCGGGAATAGATGAAAAAAATCTTATGCAGGCGATAGAAGTTGCAATAATGAACAAAAACGGGTGCAAGCCTGTCGATGATTATACCGATACCAACGTTTCGGATAAAGTGGTAAAACTTATTCAATCTTATACGGGCGTAGTAAATAAAACGGTGTGGCGGAAGGACGGTTAAATTCCGGAGAAAAATGACGAAGGAAGAATTATTGTTCTGTCTGTTAAGTAATGAAATTTGCGGCAATGATTTGCCCGAAAATTTTGATTTAACGGATAAAACAGCGGAATTATACAGGCTGTCAAAACAGCACGACATAGCGCACTTAATCGGCGACGCTTTATTGCGCAATAAATTACTTCCGGAAAGTAAAGCGTTAATTGCTTTCAGAGAACAGATAGTGCTTGCCGTTTACAGGTATGAGCGGAAAAACGCGGAAATGGAAAGAGTGAGTGCCGCGCTAGAAGAAGCAAAAATTCCGTTTATACCGTTAAAAGGTTCGGTAATAAGAAGTTTATATCCTGAACCTTGGATGAGAACGAGTTGCGATATAGATATTTTGGTTAAAAAGGAAGATTATTTTGCGACGGGTAAATATCTTGCGGAAAAATTAAATTATAAGACAGAAGAATACGGCTCTCATGACATATCGCTGTATTCTGAAAGCAGCGTTCACATAGAATTACATTATTCCTTAATTGAAGACAGATTTCTCGACTCGGCGGATAAGGTTTTAAATAAAGTATGGGATTATGCCTTACCCGTTAATAATACGAAATATTGTTTATCCGATGAAATGTTTTACTTTTATCACTTGGCGCATATGGCAAAACATTTTCAAGGCGGCGGTTGCGGAATACGACCGTTTATCGATTTATGGCTTTTAAATCATAAACTTGAATTTAATAAGAGTATAAGAGACGCGCTTCTTGAAGATGGCGGGCTTTTAAAGTTTGCTAAAAATTGCGAAAAACTCTCCGAAGTGTGGTTGGGGAAAGATAAGCACGACGAAACGACCGCTATTTTACAAGAGTTTATTTTAAACGGCGGAATGTACGGGAATATAGAAAACAGGGCTTCCGTATCGCAAGGAACAACAAAGAAAAGGCATATATTTTCGTATTTATGGAAGCCGTATAACGAGCTTAAATACTGGTATCCCGGTTTAGCGAAACATAAATGGCTGCTTCCTTTTTATGAAATAAAAAGATGGTTTCAGATTGTTTTCGGCGGGGCTTTGTCTTATAAATTTAAAGAAAGAAGAGTTTTGAACAATACGGAAAAATCCAAGCTCAATAAGGCCGATAAACTGATTTCCGATCTTGGGTTAAAACAGGATTAAGGATTAAAAGTGAAAGAACGTTTCGATACTCTTATCACAGCGAAAAGCAATCCTTTTAAGTTAAACGTAAAAGAAACGATAAGGTACAAAGACCTTATATGGCTTTTCGTACAAAGGGACTTTAAAACTAAATATAAGCAAACGATTTTAGGTCCGCTGTGGTTTGTAATACAACCGCTGCTGACTACCTTTATTTTTACAATTGTTTTCGGTCAAATCGCAAAATTGTCTACCGAAGGTGTTCCGCAGTTTCTTTTTTACCTTGCGGGAAACGTGCCTTGGCTGTTCTTTTCGTCTTGTTTGACGCGGACTTCCGCTACCTTTTACGAAAACGTAAGACTGTTCGGAAGAGTTTATTTTCCGCGCATTGCCGTGCCTGTATCGACGGTTATAACTTGTTTTTTCAATTTCCTAATTCAATTTATAATGTTCCTAATAATAGACGTTATACTTATTCTCACGGGAGCAAATACACAGATAACGTGGTATGCCGCGCTGTTCCCGCTGCTTGTATTAGAACTCGGTATTTTGGGTATGGGCGTGGGGATAATAATATCTTCGCTTACGGTAAAATACAGGGATTTACAGGTGCTTGTCAGTTTCGGCGTGCAACTTTGGATGTATATTTCGCCCGTAGTGTATTCGGTATCTTCTATAGAAAACGCAACGCTTAAAACGCTCGTAATGATTAACCCCGTATCTCCCGTAATAGAATTTATGCGCGCGGGTTGGCTCGGCGTAGGTTCGACGGAGTGGCTGTATCTCGGAATAAGTTTCGCCGTAACCGTCGTTATAGCGTTTTTGGGTCTTGTGATATTCAACAAGACCGAAAAGAACTTTATGGATAAGATATAAAAATGGAAGATAAGCAGATTGCGATACAAATTCAAGGCTTGAAAAAAGACTATCGCCTTGGAGTAATTAGCGGTGGAACTCTGCAAAGGGATATACAGAGTTTTTGGGCGCGACTTCGTAAGAAAGAAGACCCGAACAGTAAGGTCGGGTCTAAAAGTTACGGCAAAAACGAAAAATTCACCGCGCTTAATGGAATAAACTTAACTGTATATAATGGCGAAAGACTCGGCATTATAGGTAAAAACGGCGCGGGCAAGTCTACTTTGCTGAAAATCATTTCCCGTATAACTTCGCCGACAGCGGGAACTGTCGGTATAAACGGCAGAGTGTCGAGTATGTTAGAGGTAGGCACAGGGTTTCACGGCGAACTTACGGGCAGAGAGAATATTTATTTAAATGGCGCTATACTCGGTATGACAAGAGCCGAAGTTAACGAAAAGATAGATAGAATAATAGAGTTTTCGGAAATAGAGAAGTTTATAGACACGCCGGCGAAAAGGTATTCTTCTGGTATGTACGTAAAATTAGCGTTTTCTGTCGCTGCGCACCTTGACAGCGATATAATGATAATGGACGAAGTGCTGGCGGTCGGGGATTTAGCGTTTCAGAAAAAGTGTCTTGATAAGATGGGCGACGTATCCTGTCAGGAAGGTAGAACAATATTATACGTGAGCCACAATATGGAAACGATACGTCGTCTTTGCGATAGGTGCATAGTATTAGATAAGGGTACAATAGTTTTTGACGGGGACGTGGAAAAGGCGATAGAAATATACAAAATACTGTAATTTTGTTCAATATAAAAAATTATGATAACTTAATATAAAACGTAAGTTTAGTAAAAAGGCGGTTGGCAAGATATTGTCTGTCGCCTTTTTTACTTTGGGTGCCTATTTATCAACGCATAGCATTAGTTATTTAAAATTATTGATTTTTTATTGTTGTTTTTTGTAAAAATATGTAGTAATAAATATATATTTAAGTAATTATGACTGTTTATATATAAAGTAAAAGTTTAGTATAATAAACACAAAAACTAATTACAGGTAAGGGTTTTATGGAAATAAAAACTAAAATTAAAAATTTGATGAAAGCACAAAATATTTCCACTTATGCATTAGCACAAGCGTCTGATTTGACGCAAACGTGTATAGCAAATTGGTATAGTAAACGCAATTATGAGCCGAGCATAAAGGCATTAGAAAAAGTTTGTTGTGCGCTTAATATTTCTATGGCTCAACTTTTTTGCAGTAATGATGAAGAGATAATTTGTGTAGATAAAGAATTTAAAGGCATTTTCGAATCGTGGTTAATGCTTAATGACGAACAAAGATTCGTAGTAAAATCGGTTGTAAATAGTTATGTGCCCAACGATTTATAAAAGGTCTCAGAGAGAAAATGGACGCTTGGCAATTTAACGTATTATTAAACAAAGCCCATAAGGATGAAAAGTCTTTCGAACTATTATACGATTTTTACTATAAAAGAATTGTTTTACGGTTTTGCAGATATTTTGGGAAAGAGTTGGCGGAAGACGTAGCGCAGGATTTTTTTATGAAACTCGTTATGTCCAAAAAACAATACGAATATATCGAAAACCCTACCGCATGGGTTTATACTTGTTGCGCGAATATAGCGAAGACCAAATTTGCGAAGGAAACCAGAGAAATAACTTTTAACGAAGAACTCGGCGCGAAAACTGATTTTGGTTTTGATTTTGAGAAATTATTTTTAGGTATAGAATTAGATCAACTTGACGAATTGACCAGAAAAATCGTTGTATTGCATTATTGGCAAGGTTATCACTTTGGAGAAATCTCGGAAATTCTCGGTATCACTTCGGATGCGGTACGACAACGGCATAAGCGTTTAAAGAAAAAATTAAAATATATTTTGCATTAAAAAATGTCACAAAACGGGCGCTTCAAAGAGTCTATATTGTAGAAAAACAATACAAGGAGAAACTCTTATGAAAAACGTTTTGAAGAAATCTTTGGCTGTGCTTTTAAGCGCGATTGCAGTATTTGCGGCATTGCCTGCCGTAACGGGCGTAAGCGCCGCGGAACTCGATTACGACGAGTTCGATACGGTTTTTCTGGAAACAGCGGAAGAAACCATACCCGATTTTTATTTCGGAGAAGTTCAATTATCCGCAAATAAAGAAATTCTATATGATTTAGACTTAAACGAACTCGGTTTTATTTACGATTTTACTGTAAACAATGAAAACGGTTATGCTTCGGTTATAAATACCGCAGGATATCCGGAACTATCCGGAATATTTTTCGACGCGCCCTGTCCGTTTGACACGATAGAGATTGATAATTATTACAGGATTTATGTGTCGGGGTGTACATATTTATATAATTATGGTGGTGCATATTATTCTTTGTCCGAAATTGAGATTTCTGACGAAGACATAGCGACTTTGCGCGAAAACGCTTATCTCTCCACCAATTCTTATGTTGTTGGAACAAATGAAACGATTTATTATATTACGAAAACCATAACGGCGTCAAACGAACTTGCACTCCGTTATCCAACGATAGACGGAATTTCGGGCTGTTTTAATACATGTGTGCCTGTTGCGGGAGCAAACATAGTCCAGTTCTGGGATAGATATAAACCGAACCTTATTCCGAATTTTGAACCGGGTACGTCTATTTTAAATTATTATATCTACAAAACAGCAGACAGTGCACTTGCCGATACGGCTTACGATCTTTACGTTGCTATGGGCACTAATACTACGGGCGACGGTACGACAATAACTCAATGTATGACGGGACTGAACAGTTTTGTATCGGGCAAGGGGTATACGTTTTCTTACGAAAGTTGTATGACTAACTCCGCTTTTAACTATGCGCTTGCAACACAAAAGATAGACGCAACCAAGCCGCTATTGCTCTTTGTGGACGTGTTTGCGGTAGCGACTATACATGCAAATGCAGATAATGATTATATTTCTTATGCTAACATAAGCGCTGCGCACGCTATGGCTGGATTCGGATATAAAACAATTACTTATACCTTAACCGATAACACTACGAGAATAGATAATTATATAGGCGTTACTTCCGGACTTTTTGAAGTAGGAACGGGATATTATAATATAAGTCTTAATACGCAAATAGACGATGCGTACGCAATAAATATAACGTAAGGAGATTTAATGAGAGAGTACAAAAAATTACAAGAACTTGCCGATAAATCTTTAGAACAATACAATAATGCGGAATTTTTGGAAAAAATGAAGAGCCAAATACGCCAGAACGCTAAGCAACCGCAAACAGCACAAGTTAAAAAGCGTAGCAGATTGTTTTTTACCGCTTGCGCAACGGCGGTAAGCGCAGTATTGATTATCGTTTCCGTATTTATAATATTGCCGCAGAAGAATATCGTTATTGACGAAAATCCTGTCGTTGAAGAACCCGTTATTGAAGAAAAGCATTATACTGCTGATAATCAAGGCGTTATTGATGTTGACTTAACGGTTCTTAATAGCGAATTAACAAAGATATATCTTGACAATCGGGTTTATAAAGAGATAAAAATGTATTATGATAAATTTTACAACGAAACTTTATATTATGAAACGGAACTTGTCGTCAGTGAATTAGAAAATATAATTATTTGCATCGTTACTAATAAAGATTACGAAAACTTCTTTGATCATGAATTGAATAAAGTCGATACGGTTGAAGAATATAATTTAAAATATACGGAAGAATATGAAGACGTAGGCGGTTTGTATGAGTGTAAGGTTTACGGGTATATGGATACGGGCGCGGAAAAAATTTATTTTACCTACAACGCATATACGATGGAGCAGTCAAGTAATTTTGTAAATCTCGTAAGAGAATTGATAAAGAAAAAATAATTAAAAAACTCTCTATTTCGTCGCCGATCATTTTGATCGGCGGCTGAAATTTTAAAGAATAAAACGATAAAAAACTTAAAATTTTTCATAATAGATGTCACAATTTAACACCTTAAAACAGTCATATATATGGAGACAAAAATAAGGGTTAAAAGTTATGAAAAAGTTATTAACGGCAGACGAAATTTTGATTAGGATGATGAAGATTCTTTTAAATAACTTAGATGAATTAAGAGAATATCGTGACACGTCGAAACATTTGTTTCAATACGGAGAAAAGACTGCGTATATAGAATGCTTTGAACTTATACAGGAATGGGAAAATGCCGGAGAGTTCGGTATCGGATTTGATGTTGAGTTTTATTTTAATTTTAAATGATCTTATATGCTTAACCAGACTATCACATATTATTACGATATCTGAAACTATGCTATAAACAATTGAAATTTTCAAAGAACTCTATTATAATGTTCATATGAATGAATTAAGTATCGAACAAAAGAAAATCTTTGAAGATATAAGACATGTCGATGAACAAGGAAACGAGTTTTGGTATGCCAGAGAATTGCAAGGCACTTTACATTACAAAGAGTGGCGAAACTTTTGTAAAGTAATAAAACTGCTCAAATCACTTGTAAGATAAGTCAGCAGGAAGTTTCCGATCATTTTGTTGAGGTCAACAAATTGATAACGGCAGCCAAAGGTGCACAAAGAAAAATAACTGATTATAAACTAACCCGTTATGCTTGCTATGTTATAGTAATGAACGACGATTCGAGAAAAGAAGTTATTGCTTTCGGATAAACTTATTTTGCAGTGCAAACTCGTCAGCAGGAACTTGCGGACCCTTACAATCAGTTAACAGAAGATGAAAAAAGGTTATTTATTCGCGGAGACGTTAAGCAAAAGAACATGTTGTTTGCAGGAGCCGCACATAAAGCCGGAATCATCACAAATAAAGAATATGCTATATTCCAAGACGCAGGTTATCGTGGTTTATATGGTGGTTTAACGGCAAAAGATATAGTAGATAGAAAAGGTCTTTTAGAAGGTCAAGAGATACTTGACTGGATGGGCGGAACGGAACTCGCTGCAAATTTATTTCGCATAACACAAACGGAAGAAAAGATGCGTAAGGAGAGAACAAATACTCCAGAGAAAGAAAATGCAGCACATTACGAGATTGGAACCATTGTCCGAGAGGCGATAGAAAAAGCCGGAGGAACAATGCCTGAAAACTTGCCTATATCGGATAAGAGTATACAAGAACTTGAATCCGAACAAAGAAAACAAATTAAAAAGAAAGATTAGTTACTTAAATAGCAGTTATTAAACGATAAAGTCTGTACTTTAATTAGTATGGACTTTTTTTACCTAAAAATAGGGGAGATGATACTAATAAAAGAACAATTGAGCCAAACAAAACAACAAATGAAAATCGTTAGACAAGACGAGATATGCGTATATTGCGGTACTACGGTCATTCCAAATAGTATGCTACAACAGGATATGGATTCAGATATGGAGAATTCGTGGCACTAGAGTGTAAATTTAAAAACGAACTTTTTGATTTACCGGAACGCACGTCATTATTGAATTTTGTTCTTTTGCATAATAGTTTCTTATTTTTGGTTTAATGTTTATAAATAAGGGCAAGTAAGATAAGCGTTTTCTTTGCCTTGTACTTTGGTATGTGTTTAATTCTTACTTGTGGCTGCGCCTTATTAATTCCGCTGCTTTGTTTCGAGTCGGTATCATAGTTCGTGTTTTTTAAAATAACAAATCTTGCCGCCCGTCTTTGACGGGCGAGTTTTTTTGCAAAGTTTTGCTATGCAAAATCATTGCGAAAACCACGTTAAAATCAGTTAAAAATTTAACGCAACCAAAACATATGCGTAATCGCCGAAACGCGTCGCATTTTGTCAGGGTAGCGTATAAAATTTACGGAACGCAAATAAATTACGGATTTCAGTTCCTGTATTTAACGCCTGTATTTAATTTTTTCTTCTTCTGATACGAATTCGGAATATGCAAGGAGTCTTGCTTTACCGTCGTCCGACAGGGTGGAATAAATTTTGATTAACTTTAACTCGTCGGAACAGGTTTGTCCCTGCGAAACGGACGTAAGGTTATTTCGATTTTGCACGGACGTATTTCCTGCGTAGCCCAAAATATCGTCGGTCGAGACCCCGAAAAATTTTGCGCAAAGAACGATAGGGGTTTCGGTCGGTTCCGACTGTTTGTTGATCCATTTGGAAACAGCCCTTTGAGAATAACCTATTTGTTTAGCGAGTTGTGTTTGTGTAATATCCTTTTCCTTCATCATATCATTTAAAACATCCGCAAAACCCATAGTATTATTTTGGAACTTTTATTCTAAAAATACTTGACACAAAACAAAAGTTTTGATAGAATACGTATTTGAGAACAATAATTCTAAAATTTTTTAAAAAACAAAAAGCAAAGATAAAAAGGTTAAAAGGGTCAGGCTTAAAGTGATAAAAAGGGGAACGAGCAGAGTTTTAATACTTGCGCTGTGCATATACGCGCTGATAGGGATCGTTTTCTTTTTTTACATAAGACAGGCGCAGAGTGATTTTACGGAAGAAATAACCGTTGAAATAAACGGCGCGACAACGTCTGTGTTAAAGATAGGCGAACTTAATTTAAAACCGGGCGAAGATCGTGAATACGCCGTAAAACTTAAAAGCAGAGCGGACGGCGAGTATAAGATAGGCCTTAATTTTGCGGAAACGACCGACGGCGGGTTAAAAGGTTTTATCGATACGGAAATAACGTGCGGCGGCGAGACTTATACCAAAACGCTTCTCGAACTTTTGAGCGGCGAAGAAGAGATAGCGTTTATTTGCCCGCTAAAAGGGGATGTCGCGACGCGGATATTTATACATTATTATATGCCTATCGAAGTGGGTAACGAAGCGCAAGGCGCGGTAGCGGATTTCGACGTGGTGCTTACGGCGACTTGTACGTAATAGGATAAGGGATAAAAATAAATGATTGAGCGGAAAGGAACGTTAAAGAAAGTATTAAATGTGATTTTCGACGTTTTGGTATATGCGTTTGTAATCGTAGCGGCGCTAACCATAGTATTTTCCGTCATATCGAAACGCGATACCGACGGGGCGGTAAACATATTCGGTATGCAGATGCGGATAGTAATATCTCCGTCAATGGAAAAGTGTGAAGAAACCGACGTTTCGGCGTATAAGATAAAGGATATACCCGTAAAGTCGATGGTATTTATAGAACTCGTGCCGGAAGATTCGGAAGCGGCAAAAGAGTGGTACGCGGGTTTACAGGTCGGCGACGTGTTGACGTTCAGGTATAAATACGCAACGCAGGAAACGATAACACACCGCATAATAAGTATAACACAAAAACCGACCGGCGGCTACATTATTTCGTTAGAAGGCGACAATAAGGCGAGCGACGCGAACACGTTAAAGCAAACGATCGATACCGACGAAGCCGAAACTTCACCTAATTACGTAATAGGAAAAGTAACGGGGCAAAGTCGTGTTCTCGGCTTTTTGGTTTATTCGGTAAAACAGCCGATGGTAATGGTGTTGCTCGTTATAGTGCCGTGCGCCGTGATAATAGTGTTGCAGGTGATAAAGATAATAAGCGTTTTGAGCGCAGACAGAAAGAAACGCGCAAATGAAGAAAAGATGCGCGCGGAAGAAGATAAAAAGCGGCAAAGCGACGAGATAGAAGAATTGAAAAAGCAGTTAGCCGCGTTGCAGCAAACGAATAACGATACCGCGGCGGCAGTCGCGGAAGAAAGATCCGAAGAAGAAAAGTCGGACGGTGAAAAATTCGAAGATAAAGAAACAGATGTAAAAAAGGAGTAAATTTATGGAAACTTGGATAACTGTATTCATAATTTTTGCTATTTTGATTTGCACTTTTGCAATGATTTACATAGCGAAAGAGTTTGTGTACGATGCGGAGGACAGGCGTCGTGAAAGGCGCCTTGAAAGGGCGGCGGAGAAAAATGCCGAAAAATCCGCCGACGCAAAACCTGTCGCGGCGGATTGCGCCATCGTGCCGAAAGGTATGATGCTTTTGCCCGTGGATTACGCTTTTAAAAGCGAAGTTTCCGCCACGCAAACGGATTCGGCGGCTGTTGTTCCCGTAGAAAAACCCGCGAGCGAAGTCGACGAAAACTCTTTGGTTATAAGCAGATCCGAGAATAAAACGATTGACGAATCGTATGCGGAACTGACGAAAGAGCAGAAGAAATTTTTTGACGGATTGCTGTCTTACGCGTTGTCGAAGGAAAAGGCAATCGAGAACCGTACCAAAACGGAAATAAGGATAAAAGCGGACAGAAAGCCGATAATCCGCTTATCCGTGAGAAAGGGTATTACCGTTGCCAAGTTTCATTTGGAAAACGACTTAATGAAAAAATTCCGCAGGAACTCGGCGGAATCCAAAATCGAAGTCAAAGATACGAAAGTAAACGTTATAGACGCCATGGCGTTTGAAACGGCGAAAGGTTTAATAGACGTAGCTGTGGAAAACAACAAACGCGAAAAGGAAGCGGCGGCGGAAGCGCGCAGACAATATTTGGCGGAAAAAAGAAAATTAAATCGGTAAAATCCGTTTTAATAAAAATCTGAAAAGGAGGTAGCAAAAATGGAAAGACGGAGAAGAAGACCAAAGGCAATTATTATGGCGCTTGTAGTTATCGTGCTCTGTATGTCGCTTATCGTCGGCGGAACGTTCGCGCTTTTTACCGATAAAGTTACTTTAAATAATCATTTGCAAGCCGGAACGTTAAAGATAACTCTTATAAGAACCGCGCACTCGTATAAAATTCTTGACAGAGACGGCTATCTTGCGACTACTGCGGTATCGGGTGAAGAAGTTGATGCGGAAACGCTTGACAATGCGTTTGATTTACCTGACGGCGCGTTGATAGCGCCGCAAAGCGAGTTATCCGCAACGTTCAAGATACAAAATAAAGATACGGTCGCGTTCAGTTATTCGGTAAGTCTTGTAGTCAAAGACAGCGAAGGTGAAGAAATTGACACGACCGATCCGGAATTGTTAAACGCGTTGCACGAACAGTTACGCGTTGAACTTACGGATTTAAGCGGCACGCATTATCTTAACGAAAGTTCGGAAGACCTTACTGTAGACGGCGGTTCGCCGGTAACAGTAGGGCAAACGGCGACTTTTACCGTAACGATAACGTTTATCGACGATACGGCGATAAACAATCTTGCGCAGGGTCAAAACGCTTATTTCGACATCGTAGTTTCGGCAACGCAGGTAACGGATAGACCGACTGTAAATCCGTAAACACTGTGTCATTACGAACCGACCTGCTTGTTGTCATTACGAGCATTGCAAACAGAGACGGGCAATCGAAGTAATCTCAAAGATTGCCGCGCTCGCGTTGCTCGCTCGCAACGACAGGCGGATTGCCGCGCCTACTGCGTAGGCTCGCAATGACAGAGTAAAGTGTCATTACGAGCATTGCAAACAGAGACGGGCAATCGAAGTAATCTCTTTTCATATATCGGGATTGCCACGAGCGCAAAACGTTCTCGCAATGACAGAGTAAAGTGTCATTACGAGCATTGCAAACAGAGACGGACAATCGAAGTAATCTCTTTTCGTATATCGGGATTGCCGAGACCTACGGTCTCACAATGACAAAAAACCAAAAAACAAATAAAAAAATAAAAATTAAAAAAGGAGAAAGAACAATGAACAGCAAAAAGAAAACGTTGCTTTCGGCAATACTTGCGATAGTTTTGTGTATGTCCTTAATAGCGGGCAGCACTTTCATTGTTTACGTCTGAAAGCAAAGTAAACATCGCGGTAACTTCCGGTCAGGTTAAAGTTACGGCAACAGTCGATGAAGAGAGTTTAAAGTTGTATTCCGCAACGACGGAAGAAACGGACAGCGTAGCCGGCGAGATAGAAAGCGGCGCTTATGCGGGAACGTATTATTACGAAGAAGTTTCGCCTAAATTCACCAACGGCGGCGCGGCAACTTTCGGCACGAACGCCAACGGCGAGCAGAAACTTACGCTTGACAGGGTAACCCCCGGCGATAAGGTAACGTTTGACATCGATATCTTAAACGAAAGTAACGTAAAAATTAAATACCGCACGCGCGTAGACGTTGTCGGGGGGGACGATACGCTTTTCAGCGTGCTTAACGTAACAATATATAACGAAGATGCCCCCGAAAACGTAACCATATCGCAGTGGAAAGAGTGGTTGCCGACAGAGGCTAACGTAAAAAACGAAAAAACCGTTAAAATAGAGATTGCCCTTCCGATAACCGTGGGCAACGATTATAAAAATAAAACGATTGAATTGAGTTTTGCAGTAGAAGCGGTACAGGGCAACGCGGCTTGGGCATTACTCGACCAAATTAACACTACGCTTGCAAACCAAGCGGTTGCACACACCACTATGTATGACGCGTTGGCGGATATAGCGGATATAGCGGACGAAAGCGTTATAAAGGAAAGCGGCTTTATATGGAACAGTGAAACCGACCGTTTCACAACCGAAAGCGCGGCTACCGGCGATAAAGTTAAATACTTTAAGGACAGTATGCCTACGGAACAGACTTATTCTATCTATGCAAGCAACGCGTGGACTACGGCAAACGTAGATAACTTAACGGTAGGTTTTGACGCGGGCAATGCAAGCGGAATATCTTCTGTTACATACGATAGGAGCGCGGCAACGGTAGGACAGACTGCGATAATCAGAACTAACAGTTCAAGCACCGCTTTGACGATCAACGCGCCGTATGACGTAGTAAAGCACTACGGAACGGTAGGATCGGTTAATATTATAGCGGTAGCGGGGCAGTCTTATCACGAAAACGGAACGGTAGCCTTTTTAGAGATTGCTAACGGTCGTGTTGCACTTGAAAGCGAAGCAAAAGTTACGCAAATTCACTTAAACGTAACCGAAGTAGAAAATAAAAAGGTATTCAACGATATAACGATAGCAAAAGCGGAAAGCGTTACAATGCCGAAATTCTCCCGCGACAGTATAGAAGTTGACGAAGAAAAAGGAACGCTTGTAGTAGCATTACAAAGCGATACCGCGGAAGACGCTGAAAAAGATTACGTTTGGCTTACGGCTATAGGTGTTTACGAACAGGTAACCGTATCCGCATCGAATACCGAAGCAGGGACGACCTTTGCGGCGGAAAGCGGAAGCGAAGAACAGAAAGATGCGGCTCAACAGATAGCAAACAATATTACGGCAACCGTGGACGGTAATAAATACAATCTAACTGCGACAAAAACCGGTGCTACTTGGACGTACGCACTTGAAAGCGAAACCGAAGAAGATATCACGGAAAACGTAACCGTTGATATATCTGACGACGAGACAATAATCGTTAGTGTTGCAGGCGCAGAACAAACGACGGTAACAGAAAACGGAATTACCGAAGATGCTAAAGAAGAAGCAAAAGCGGACGCCGTAATTGAAGTTATAGAAGACGAAAGAAAAGATTTCGATAAAAATAACTACTGGATTTTTGCCGCTGCTGAAAACTTTGCAGGCGGCGACGGAACGGAAGAACATCCCTATTTAATCGCTACGGCAGAACAGTTGGCAAAACTCGCTTACGGTTATATGGGAGATAATTACGAGGAGTATCAAGGAAAATATTACAAATTAACCGCAGATATCGATTTGTCCGCAAGAATTTGGGTTCCTATCGCTAACTGCGCAAGAGGACAATTTACCGAAAAATATTTCAGCGGTGTTTTCGATGGAAATCATCACACTATAAAGGGATTAAACAATATCGGTATGGATATCGCTTATATAGTTACCATGACTAACGACACCACTCCGCTTGGTGCTGATGGAGAAAGCACTTACGGTTTGTTCGGTTGTGTAAACGACGCTACTATTTCCAACTTAACCATGGAAGACGTTTACGTAAATACTAAGGCGTACGAATCTAAAAAAGATCACAACGGCGCAACGTTGACTATTTTAGGCGACTCAGTCGGATCTGTTTGCGGCTACGTTAATTACGGAAAAACTTTAACCTTGATCGGCGTTCACATCGAAAACGGTACTGTTATCGGATACGACTCCGTCGGTGGTATTGTCGGTAGATCTTACGGAAATATATCGCTTACCGATTGCTATAACAAGGCAAACGTTACTTCGTCCAGACGTGTCGGCGGTTTATTAGGTTATAAAAACAATTACAGTATGCAAAATATTGTAAACGATACCGAAAATAATTCTTCGTCGCATACTTACAGCGGAAACACCATTACGTTTGCAAATTGCTATAACGAAGGCGTTGTTACTTGTAATATTGACTCCGATTACGCGTTTAACGTTAACTATTATTCCGCTTCCGATCTTATATCGTTTGCGCAAGATCATGGATATGTTTTGGAAAAGAAACCCGCGGGATACGCACAGGATAAACAAGTAAACGCTAATAACGTAAGAATTATTTATCAGGGCGAAACTTATTTATTTGCAAGTTATATAAGTCAGGCAGGAGAAAATTTGTTAAATTTAGGCGTTAAACAATAATTATATCATAAATAATGATAATAAACTTTGACGGGCAGTCTAAGGATCTATTCTAATCACGGTTTTGAGTTAAAAATCCTTGAGAAAGCCGTTCTCTGCGTGTCAAGTCTCAGGATGACAAAAAAGGTTGTAATATGAAAACAGGGGATAATGAGTTTGAGAACACAAGACAAGGAGACAAATTTAAATATGGACCAAGATTATTGTGTAGTCTGCGGCGCGCCTGTTCCCGAAGGGAGGCTTATTTGCCCTATGTGCGAAAAACAGGTAACGCATAAAAACTTATAT
>CAJOMP010000022.1 GCA_905235785.1 uncultured Clostridia bacterium
ACTATCCCCAAAAGCGGAATAAGCACCGTACCGCCGCCCATCCCCATACCGCCGAGCAATCCGCCGGTAATACCCGCGAAAATATACCATAACCACTCCATTTTTTTACTCCTTAATCCGTTTTACTGTCATTACAATCCGAACGATAGGTAAAATCTTAAAAAAACAGCATCTTCACGCCTGCCGCCGCCATTACAATCGAAAAAATAAGCGTTATGGGCGTTGACGAGAGTTTTTTCAGTAAAAATGCTCCCGCTATCCCGCCTATTGTAACGCCTATCGTAACAAACACCGTCGGCGTCCACTCGAAATTCCCGAAAGCGGTATAGAATATTCCGCTTAATACGGAAAGCGGCAGTATTACGGCTATCGCGGTCGCGTGCGCCGCGCTCGTTTCGTATTTTAAAAGATATTTAAGACACGGCACGATTATCATGCCTCCGCCACCGCCGAACAGCCCGTTAATAAGTCCCGCGGCAAGCCCCGCTACGATTTTCAGCGGTATTTTGCCTTTTCTTTCGCGTTGCGATTTTACTTTCATAATTTGTATTTTCTGTAATTTGACGGTTTTTAATTGTTTTTTCGTTATTTTTCTTTATAAAGTTTATATATAGGGTTGATTTTTCAAAGAAAATAATATATAATGAATAAGTATTTTACTTAAAAATCGGTCTTACGCCGCATTTTAAAGTTAACAAGAAAATCAAACGGTTTTTATTCAGGTGGATTTATGACAACAAAAACTTTTTCCAAAGCAATCAAATCTCTAATCGTGTTCCTTATCTCGTTGTGCGTATTCTGCGCCTGCGCTTTTGCAGTCGCGTGCGGTGGCGACAGTTCCGACTCCGACAGTACGGAGAAAACTTATACTTATACGGAAACGGATACCGAAACGATCTCTAACGCCAACTTCGTGTACGGAACGCACGATAAAACCGCGGAAGATTTCCCCATAACTTCTTTGACCGGCTGGACAAGGTCTGTCGACAATTCCGCCGCGTCTTCTAACGTGGATTCGGGCGTCGTTTCCGTCGGTAGCAACTCATGGAATAAAGTTTTCGATAAACTTTACGCCGACAGCGATTTTATTAAAATTTACGAAAATAAGTATAAAACCGATTTAGACGGCAAAACCGACGACGAAAAGAAAGATTTTATCAAAGAAAAATTCGCAAATCCCGAAAAGCACGACGGCGCGTCGGATAGCTTTATCTATATGCTCAACAACTTTTCGTCTAAAATCGGCAAAGGCACGGCTCAACGCCTGCGTTCTTCTTCGTCGGTATCCGTCAAAAAAGGCGAAACTTATAAAATTGCCGTATGGGTCAAAACCAATATATTAAACGGCGACGGCGCAAATATCAGATTGACCAACGCCGTAAACGGCAATTCCCAAGCGGAATTCCGCATAGACAATATCAAAAATACCGACTGGACGGAATATACCGTTTATTTCGTCGCGCACAAAGATTACGATTGCACCTTTACCCTGACTTTGGGCTTGGGCTACGGCAACGGTAGCGGTATGATGCAGGACTACGTTGAAGGTACTGCTTTCTTCGACGACGTAAAAGTTGAAAAATTCGACGGAGATATTTCCACAGTTACTTTCGACGATAATAAAACTCTCGAATTCGGCTCAAACGAACCGATATCGGTTTCCCCTGCCGGCGATAACGTATTTAAATACGATATGAATTTCGATATCGGCACTTATTTTACCGATATTCCTTCCGCGACACAAACTGTATATTTAGACAAAAATAATCAAACTATTGAAATCAAAAACGGAACTGACAACTTTGAGATTGCAACCGCCGACGAAGACGACTATCAAAAATATTTGCTTGTATCATTTAAATTACAGAATAATTTGAACAAACTCGGTTCTACCGATATAACCGTAAACGTTGTGGATATATTCGGCGCTATCACCGAAACGAGAAAAAACGTTGCGACTTTCTCCGACGTTTCTGATGACGACGAATTTACAACATGCAATATTTTAGTCAGAAATAATTTTAAAAATCAAACGAGAGAATTTTATCTCGAACTCGTTATAGGTCCAGAAACGTTATCGGAGTACGTTTACGAAAACGCGACGGGCAAAGTGGTCATTAAAGACGTTAAATATTCCGCGGGATACGTTTCGTCCGAAAAGTACCCTGATAAAGCGGACGACCCCGAATATAAACTCTATTCTTTCTTTAATTCGGATACGGACGCAACTGTTGCGTTGTATGCGGGCTATAACGCCGATTACGAAGAACATAATCACTCTACGACTTATTCCCTTACCCCCGCAAAAGGCAACGTCGGTGAAATAACCGATCACCCGACTGCGGTAAACGGATACAGCGGCATAGTTTCTAACCACGTTTTAGTTAAGGGCGAAAGCGGAGACACACCGCGCGAAACTGTAATAAACGATAGAACTTCTTTCTCGGGCACAAACGGTTATGCGGGTCTTATCAATACAAAATATATGGACACGTATAATGCAAATCTCGCTGATTTGTCTTTACAAAATCTACTTAAAGACTTATACGATGACGAAAACAATATTCAACCTATTGTTATTTACAACAATAACGCCGACCACTACGGATTTATCGGCAAACAACAAACTGTTTCCGCAAGCGCGTATGCAAAAGTAACCGTAAAACTTTTCGTTACGGAAAACGCGAAAGCGTATATCTATCTTATCGATACGAGCAAATCGGAAAAGGACGTTTTACAATTTGCGGACTTTACCGTAAACACTACCGACGGACTTAACAACGCGGCGATCAACGGCAAAACTTATGCCGCCGCAGACCATAAGTTTATGCTGACAATAGATAAAGACGCGGCGCGCGGCGACGACAACTGGGTCGAAGTCAATTTCTATATCGCGACGGGCGCAAGCGCAAAATCGTTCCGTGTGGAAGTTTGGAACGGCGGCAGAGACGGTTCCGACGCAACCGCGTCAGAAGGCTATGTCGTTATAAATTCTATCGAAGTATCCACGTCTTCGGCGTTTACGGAGCCGACAAGTCTTGCGAACGTGTTTACGGATTCCGGTAATCCCCTATACAAAAATTTCGAGACGGACGGAACAGGTTTTATCGCCTATACCCGTGAACTCACCGATACCGAAAAGGCGTTTAACAAAGAATATCCCGACCAAGCGGTATCTTATAAGCCGACTTACGTTTGGGCGCAAAACGACACTACGATTTACGCGGTATTAAACACGATAAATCCCGTCGAACACAATCCCTATGACGATTTACCGGCAGACGAAGAAGGCGGCGGTTGCGCGGCTGAAACAGACCCGTCTACTTTCTGGCTTTCCTTCTCGACTATATTGCTTGCGGTGGTACTCGTAGCGGCAATCGTCGCGCTGTTTATCAAACGGTTTGCTTTAAGACGCAAAGCGAACAAGAGCGACGCTGTTTCAAGATATAAAGTTAAGAGCCGTACGGAAACGCAAAAAGAAATAAAGAAAACAAAGGAACGTTTGGCAAAACAATCCGAAACGGAAGAACAAATTTCGGAAGAAACCGAAGATACACCCGTAAGCGAAGATTTACCGTCTGATGTAGCGCCTGAAAGCGAAGTAGAAGGCGCGGAAAATACGGGCGATGAAACAGAGCAGACCGGATACGTTTACGGCGACGTTCAGGATTTCGGCGATATGACGTTTGAAGTTCCCGAAGAAAACAAAACCGAAGACGGCGAAAACAGCGAAGATAAAAAAGACGAATAACATTGTGTAAAATATTTCACGCAAACAAAAAACGGCTTAAAGCCGTTTTTTGTTTGCGTATTTTTGTTTGTTCTCGTTTGTATATTCTCGCTCGCTATAAATATGATGTAGATTATTTATTCCTATTTGCATACAATAAAAGTATGGCGACGATAGTTTTAACAGGCGGCGGCACGGCGGGGCACGTTATCCCTCATCTTGCTTTACTGCCCTACTTAAAAAAAGATTTCGACAACATTTATTATATAGGCAGCAGTAACGGTATGGAAAAAAACATTATCGGAAAAACCGAAATTAAATATTATTCCGTTCCTTGCGCAAAACTGATAAGAAAATTCACTTTTAAAAATTTTGCTATTCCGTTTACACTTTATAAAGGCGTATCGCAAGCGGGCAAAATTTTAGACGAATTAAAACCAAACGTAGTGTTCAGCAAAGGCGGCTACGTCGCCCTTCCCGTTGTTTTAGCGGCAAAAAAACGCAATATTCCCGTTATCGCGCACGAAAGCGACTATACGGTAGGACTTGCAAACAGAATTTCCGCTAAATACTGCGAAAAGGTTTTAACGGCTTTTCCTTCCGCCGCAAAAACACTTAAAAACGGCGTCCACGTGGGACTGCCGCTTAAAAATTCATTATTTACTGTAAATAAGGAAGATTGTCTTAAACAATTCGGTTTATCGGGTAAAAAACCCGTGATTTTAGTTACAGGCGGTAGTTTAGGCGCAAAAACGTTAAATTCGGCTTTGCGCGGCGCGCTTAACTCGCTTTTACAAAAATACGACGTTCTGCACGTAGCGGGAAAAGGCAATTTAAGCGGCATTAAAAAAACGGGATACGTTGAAATCGAATTTACCGACAAAATGGAAAACGCTTTCGCTTGCGCCGATATCTGCGTTTCGCGCGCGGGAGCAAACACACTGTTTGAAATGGCAAGCCTTAAAAAACCTATGTTGCTTATTCCGCTACCGAAAGGCGTTTCGCGTGGCGACCAGATATTAAACGCCGAATATTTTAATAATCTCGGCTACGCTAATATATTAAAACAGGAAGACCTAACGCCTTTAACGCTTGAAAAAGCCATTGACCGCGTTTTTAATGATCGCGAAAGGTTTAGTAAAAACTTTAACACTCGCCCCGTTAAAAATGCCGCCGAAAATATTGCTAAAATTCTCGCAGAATATAAAACCCGCCTTAATTAAAACATCCTGCCGTTAAGCGACGTAAACAGCGCGCCGTATGCCTGCCCCCTGTTATTCCAAAACAATTCATTACGCTCCGATTTTACACCGCGCTCAAATCCGACGCCTTCCGCCGCTTTGATTTCCCGCTTTGCGCTTATTACCGTAAGCCCTTTTCTTTTCTCTGTCTTTACGAAGAAATTACCGAATATCTTTTCAAACATTTTACGCCGCTCCTTTTTACGCTTACATTATAAAGTCCGTTATTTGACAAACGCGTGTCATAATAAAAAATTTTTTATTTTTGATTGACAGCAAAACGGGTTATATTTTACAATATGATAAAGGAGTTAAAAATATTATGAAATTTGAAACAATAATAAATATTTTATTTGATTTGCTCGCTAAAAGGACAGTGAACGCAACCTATCTTGCGCAAAAGTATAACGTATGCGTCAGAACAGTTTACAGATACATAGAAACTCTCGAAGGCGCAGGCGTTCCGCTTTACACAACTCGCGGCAAAAACGGCGGCTTTCATATTATGGACACCTTCCGTTTGCCCGCAACCTTCATGACCGAAAAAGAATTTGAACAGGTTATAAACTCGCTTAACGCGATTTTTACCGGTGTGCCCGATAAAACTTTGGAAAGCGCGATAAATAAACTTAAAGCGACAGCAAAGCCCGAATTCGGCGGCTTTGACGTTAAAAGCGGAAACCTTATAATCGACGGCGGTCCTTGGGGCGACACCGTCGGATACAAGGCAAAATTACAGGTCATAGAGCAAAGTCTTTCCGAAACGCGCGAACTGTTTATACGTTATCATGACAGAAACGGCTCTGTTTCGGAAAGAATTATAGAACCGCACGTTATCGTATTCAAACAAGGTTTATGGTACGTTTACGCATTTTGCCGTTTGAGAAACGAATTCAGATTTTTCAAAACCGGAAGAATAGAAACGGCGACAATTCTCGATAAAAAGTTTACGCGTCGGGTTATTTCGGAAAAAGAACTGCCGCTCGACTTTTGGCACAACAACGTTCAAGCGGAAAGAGTCGTTATGGAAATCGACAAAGCCGTTGTTTCCGACGTGGCGGAGTGGCTTGGCGTTGAAAACGTTAAAAAGGCTGACGACAAATTTTACGCGGACGTATCGCTCCCGTTTGACGACGGGCTTGTCAGTAAAATTATGAGTTATTCAAGCGGTATAAAAGTCGTTGCGCCCGAAACATTAAAGGACAAAATAAAGGCTACCGCGTTAGCGGTAGCCGGCAAATATCAGTAAATTATTGTTGTGTAAGTTATTAAAACTCTTTACGCGTACTGCGTGAAAACATTTTTTTAAACTCACTCATCGGGTCTTTATTTTCGTATAAAATAGAATACACGGCGTTAGTTATAGGCAAATCGACGCCGTATTTTTCGCCCAGCATCTTCATTGCCTTTGCTGTCGCCGCGCCTTCCGCAAGTTTTATGAAAGGCTGTTTTTTAACGAATTTTTCACCGAACGCGCGGTTATTAGAATATTCCGAAAACAGCGTTGTTTCGTAATCGCCCAAATGACAAAGCCCGTACGCTGAAAGTTCGTTACCGCCCATGGCTTTAATCAATCTTGCGACTTCCCTTGCGCCGCGCGCCATAAGCGGCCCTTTAAGCGTGCTGAAATGTCCGCCGTCAAGCATACCCGCGGCTATTCCCATTACGTTCTTTGCCGCCGCGCCTATTTCGCTACCGATAATATCGTCGCCGTAATAAAATCTTATAAGGTCGCTTCTGAAACTGTCGGCAAGCGTTTTTACAAGCGCGGGATTTTCGGAATCTATCACCATACAGTTAGGTTGCCCCTGTGTGAACGCCTGAATATGCCCCGGCCCTACCCAAACGGCTATTTTATCGCCCGAAATTCCGCAATCTTTAAGCACTTCCGAAAGCCTTTTTCCCGTGTCGACTTCTATACCTTTCATACACAGGACGAAAATCTTGTCTTTTACGTCTGCGGTTTTAACGACTTCCGACATAAACGCGCGGAGCGACTGCGCGCTTATCGATATTACTATTATATCGCCGTGATTTATCGCAAAGCGCAAATCGTCGGTCAAATTTATGCGCGGGTCAAGTTCAACGTATTCGTTTTTACCGCTTTTCAGTTGGTCGAAAGATTTTCCGCTCCTGCCCCATTGACAAACGCTGTGTCCGTGGCGAACAAGATACCAACCTATAAACGACCCCCATCTTCCGCAACCCAAGACCGAAATTTTCATTTTTATACCCTTTAACTTTATTTTAGCCGCGTTATAGCGTCTTTCTATCCACAAACGCGCGGGCAAGCGAAACTTCGTCGGCATATTCTAAATCCGTGCCGATCGGTAGCCCATGCGCAAGCCTTGAAACTTTAATTCCCAAAGGCTTAATAAGATTTGTGATATACATCGCAGTCGCTTCGCCTTCGACGTCGGGATTAGTCGCCATAATAACTTCTTTCACGCTGCCGCCCGCTTCCGCAATACGCGCGAGAAGTCCTTTTATATTTATATCGTCCGGTCCTATACCGTCGAGCGGAGATATCGTGCCGTGCAAAACGTGATATACCCCGTTATATTCGTTTAATTTTTCTATCGCTATAACGTCTTTCGGCTCTTTTACTACGCATATAGTATCCGAAGAACGGACTTTACAAACGTCACAGATTTCCCCTTCGGAAAAATTGCCGCACACTTTACAGTAATGCACGTTCTTTTTTGCGGAAATTATCGCTTCGGCAAAACCTTTCGCTTCCGTTTCGGACATATTTATTACTTTATATGCAAAACGTTGCGCAGTCTTTGCCCCTACGCCCGGAAGTTTGCTGAATTCGTTGATAAGCCGACCTATCGGCTCTATATATACTTTCATTTTTCGGTTTTACAGCCCCATACCGCCGAAAGCGCCGAGTTTTTCGCTCGCTATCGCGTCCGCTTTCGCATAGCCGTCGTTTGCCGCCGCTACGATAAGGTCTTCAAGCATTGTCATATCTTCCGTATCGACCGCGTCGGGATTTATTTCTATCGCTTTAATGACTTTTTTTGCCGTCATAGTTACCTTTACAAGTCCGCTACCGCTCGTACCGACTACTTCCGTTTCTTCAAGTTCCGCCTGCGCTTTTTGCATTTCTTCCTGCATTTTTTGCGCCTGTTTCATTAAATTCTGCATTTGGTTTCCGCCGCCAAAGCCGCCAAAGCCGCCTCTGTATCCGCCCATTTTACTTCCTGCCTTTTATGTTTTTATTTTATGCCGCGCGGAGCGCGGCGAATATTTATCAAGTTAATGTTTTACAATGACTATATCTTCGCCGAAAATCTTTTTGAGCCGCTCGGTAGCGTCGTCTATTTCCGACACTTTTCGCTCGTTCTTCGGTTCTTTGATGGTCAGCGAAGAGTATTTTATCTCTTTTAGCGCGTCTTCTAATTTTTGCCTGTTGGTTTCTATATTTAAAAGCGCGTAATCTTCTGCGGATGTCGGAATTAAAACCACTTCGCCGTTTGCCGTTTCAAGTCCGATTTTTTGCATAGCGTTCCACAGCATTTCGCTACCGATTTTACGCAAATTATAAAGCAATTTACCCTTTATATCGTCCGCCGTCATTTCAGCCGCCGAAAGTTCGGCGCTATGTTCCGTCGCGCTTTTTTCTTGCGGCGCTTCTTTTTCGGAAGGCGCGGCTTGAACTTTTTCCGATTCCTTTACCGTCTGTTGAACTGTCGCGCCGACTGCGATCTTATCTTCAAGCGCTTTGATACGCGCAAAAAGCGCGTCTATATCGTAATCGGTTTCGGGGCGAGCCGCTTTGACCGCCGCCGTCTCAAACACTACACGCGGATGAGTAGTATAGCGCAACGCGGTTTCGGTTTCCGCAAATATTTCAAGAATTCGGATAATTCTCGCTTCGGAAACGCCGCCGGCCATACTTTTAAGTTGGTTAAAACGCGTCTCGGGAAGTCCCAAAAGAGCGTTTGCCGTTTTACACGTCTTTATTATCAACAAATCGCGCAACGTCGCAGTAAGGTCTTTGGTCAATACGCCCATACTCTTGCCAAGCCCCGCAAGGCTTTCTGTGATTTTTAACACTTCGCCGCTGTCGCCCGCAATAAGCCTTTCCAAAAACAACGTTATAAGTTCGGAATTAGTCGAGCCGAGCACTTCGGACACGTCTTCGTAGGTAAGTTCTTTTTCGCCGTATGAGATCGCCGTATCGGCAATTGAAAGCGCGTCACGAATACTGCCTTCGCCCGCCCGCGCGATAGCGAAAACCGCTTCGCTCGTATATTTTTTGCCCTGTTCGTCGTAAATCTTGGATATTAGTTCCGCAATTTTTTCGGTGGGAACAAGTCTGAAATCAAAACGCATACATCTTGACAGTATTGTCGCGGGAAGTTTATGCGCTTCGGTCGTCGCGAGAATAAATACGGCGTGTTTCGGCGGTTCTTCGAGCGTCTTTAAGAGCGCGTTGAACGCCGCGCCAGAAAGCATATGCACTTCGTCTATTATATAAACTTTATATCTCACGGTTACGGGCGGAAACTGAACGTTATCGCGCAATTCCCTGATTTCGTTGACGCCGTTATTAGACGCGGCGTCGATTTCCATAACGTCGATATTAGACGGGTCGGCAAGCGCTTTGCAAGCCGCGCACTCTCCGCAAGGAGAACCGTTTTTCGGATGTTCGCAATTTATCGCTTTCGCAAAAATTTTCGCGGTCGAAGTCTTACCCGTACCGCGCGAACCCGTAAACAGATACGCGTGCCCCAAACGACCCGTTTCTATCTGATTAACGAGCGTTTTGACCACGTGTTCCTGCCCGATTATCCCACCGAAATCCGTGGGGCGGTATCTTCTGTAAAGCGCAAGATATGACATTTAATTTCTCCCGTCGGTTTTCACTTTTGCAATTTTTTTTCTTATTCTCTGAACGGCGTTATCCACCGATTTTACGTTCTTCTTTTTTTTCTCCGCTATATCGGAATAGGAATACCCGTCAAGATACAGCGTTAAAATTTCGTACTCGTAACCGCTTAACGCTTGTTTTACGCGCGCCATAAACTCACGCGCCGCTTCGGAATTGATGTATTCTTCTTCGGGGTCTAACACTTCGCCTTTGATGAGCGGCGTTTTGTCGTCGTCTTCCCCCGCGTATAGCGGCACATAATAGTTTAGCGCCTTGCTTTTGTCGCTCGTCGATTTCCTGACCGTCGAGATTATGCCGCTCCTTATGCATCTGAACGCATAGTTTTTAAACGGCGAGACCCCGTCAAAAGTCGCTATCGCCTTGAACAGCCCGACAGTACCTTCCTGTATAAGGTCGTCTTCTTCGCCGCCCGCGAGAAAATATTGCCTTGCCGTACTCCTGACCGCTTTCTTATAGCGCTCTATAAGCAGTTCAAGCGCTTTTTCGTCAGAACGCGCAAAAACCGCAAGTTGTTCGTCGGAAAAATTACGGTAATCTTCCATTTCTTCCTTCGTTCCGCTTTTTTATATCGTTAATTTTTGTTAAGTCTCTGTCTTACGGCTTCATAGACAACTACACCGCACGCGACCGAAGCATTTAAAGAATTGACTTTGCCGAACATGGGTATGGATATTATTCCGTCGCAATTCTTTTTGGTAAGTTGTTTAACGCCGCTGTCTTCGCCGCCGATAACTATCGCGATTTTACCCGTCAAATCGGCTTTATACATTTCGCCGCCGCCGAGTTCCGCGCCGTATACCCAGTAGCCGTTTTCTTTCAACTCTTTTATGGCGTTATTGATATTGACCACTTTTGCAACTTTTATGTGGTTCAACGCGCCTTCCGATATACGCATAACCGTGTCGGAAACGGACGCGCTCCTATCCTTTGCGATAACTATGCCGTCAACGCCCGCGCACTCGCACACCCTTATGATACTGCCGAGATTATGCGGGTCAAGAATTTCGTTTAATACGACGATAAAACCGTCCTTATCTTTCGCCCCGTCTATTATTTCCTGCAATTCAAAATATTTATAATCGGAAACGAAGGCTATAAACCCCTGACTGCGGCGGCTTTCGCTCTCTTTTTCGATAACGTATTTATCGACGAGTTGTATCTTTATTTTATGCGATTTTATGACGTTTATAAGCCGTTTGCTCGGTTCGTCTTTTAAATCTTTCTGAACGAGAATTTTATCTATCTCTTTATCCGTTTTCAATAACTCGTATACGGAATTTCTGCCTTCGATTTTCATAATTTTTCCAAATGTCCTTCGTTTAATAAATAATTGAGCCTATCGATATCGCCGACGATATACAAAAACCCCAAAACCGCTTCAAGCCCTGTCGAAACGTTGTATTCCGCAACAGTGGCGCTCTTAGACTTAGTCGGTTTTTTCGCATTTCTCGCGCGGTGAAACACACCGTCTTCTTCTTCGGTAAAAAGGTCTTTTATCCGCGTATAAAATTCCGCCTGCGCGGTCGCTTTAACTTCCGATACGGCGAGTTTGTTAAGTTCGCCCGTTTTTTTATTTGAATTAAACGCAAGTTTTTCCCTTACGAACAGAGAATACACCGCGTCGCCGACGAACGCGAGAACTACGGGGTTTAATCCCCTTGCTTTTATTCTGTCCATTTTTTCGCCTAAACGAAACACCTTTTCACCTGCGCTGACAAATATACGTTATTATTATATAATATTTATTTAAAAATTACAATAAAAACGCCGCAATTCGGAAAAGAATTACGGCGAAGTTATTAAAAATAGGCTATTGAATTTTCAGTAAGATATCCTATTATACCCGTAAACAGCGAGTAAGCAAGTTCCGATTGAAATTCTTCGGTTATAAGCAAAGTTTCGTCCTGCGGATTAGACAAAAATCCGCACTCTGCGATAACCGACGGATAGTCCGTGCAATTAAGTATGTAATAATCGCCTGTGAGCGGCGTGTAATCTTTTACGTCTTTATATAACCCGTTAAGACTTTTTTGCAACGACAGCGCGAGCGCTTTTGATTTCTCGTTATTTTCGCGGAAAAACACCTGCCCGCCCCGACGCATAGAGTTCGGATAATAATTCATATGCACGCTGACGACCATTGTCGGAGCGGCTTTCTCTATTATTTCCTTCCGTTTTAGCATATCACGCCTTTTAAGCGTAGACGACGCGACCCCGTAAAGCCCCGCATCGGAACTGCGCGTAAGCACCACGGAAATCCCCGCGCTGACTAAATATGTTTCGAGTTTTTTTACTACCGAAAGATTTATGTCGCTCTCCGTAACTCCCGTATTTATACCTTTAACGCCGCCGTCTATTCCGCCGTGTCCCGCGTCAAGCACTATTTTAACGCCGGATTTTGCGGCTATAACTTCGGTTTTGGCAAGCGCCGCAAAACATAAAACAAACGTTACGGCGGTCAGAAAAAATGCGGTTATAATTATCAGGTTTCTTTTTTTTAGAACGAACATAATGTTGATAACTCCACGAAAAACACTCGGTTATCAACATAATTGCGGCAAAAAACGCCTTTGATATTGATAACTTGCGTTTAAAAATATATGTAAAACATTAAGGATTTATGAAAGACTCCTCGGTCATTGCGAGCGAGTGAAACGAGCGCGGCAATCTGCTTGTCATTGCGAGCCTACGCAGTAGGCGCGGCAATCTTTGAGATTACTTCGTTTGCCTGTCTCTGTTTGCAATGCTCGTAATGACAACGAGCGGGTCGGTTCGCAATGACGGATTAAGAGTGTCATTGCGAGTATGCGATAGCATACGTGGCAATCCGCTTGTCGTTGCGAGCCTACGCAGTAGGCGCGGCAATCTTTGAGATTACTTCGTTTGCCCGTCTCTGTTTGCAATGCTCGTAATGACAACAAGCGGGTCGGTTCGCAATGACGGGTTTTGTCTTTAACGCAAAAAAAACAGACGGGCAAGAGCGATAACGCCCTTGCCCGTCTGCCAAAAATAAAAATTAAAAAAGTCTATAATCTGAATTGAAATTAGTTCAAATATACAACGATAATCGAGTTATGTTTTCCCTAAGCCGCAAGCGGCTTAGGGAAAAAGTTGTGCTTGATATTATAAATCTTTATTAGTCTGCCGCAACTTGTTCCCCGTTTACAGACGTGATACATTTATTCCAAACATCAGGTTTTTTAGGGAAAAGTTCTTTAAAGTTTTCAGCAGTAACCTGTACCCCATCTTTCGTGCAGTTGGTTAAAGTGAAATTAAATCCTGCTGTTTGGGCATATATTTCGAAATCCGCATCAAAAGTACAATTATTAAAATATGTGTCAACATATGCGGCAACGTTATCGTAATCACCCTTACTAAATTCAGTGCCGTTAAAAGTAACGGATTTAACACCACTATAAGAAGTCCAACCGTGGAGTGCCCCGCCGTTTACGGTAATATCGCCGCCATTTCCGCCGTCGATATTAAACGGATATATAGCAGTTATATCACAGTTATCGATAATAATATTAGCATTGCAACTTTCCCTGAGAATACCCCTGAAAGAGCCGCTTATAATACAATCGGTTACCTTAACGGTTTGGGTAGCAGAGAGACTTTCAATCAATATAGAAGAGTTCCAAGTAGACTTGCCGCCGTTTATAAACGTACAACCTATAATTTCTACCCCAGCAGCCTCTGCCTCTACATTGATAAGGCTCTTATATCCGCCGGATGTTATATTTTTGCCATCTATAATAACGTCTTTAAATTTAACGTTTTCCTTAGTAATTTTAAGTCCGTCACCGTTAGTCGTCGTTATAGTTAAAGTCGGCTTTCCGCCAGCCGTTTTGCCTTCAATAGTAACGTTGGGGTCAATAACTGTACCTGCGGGAATATTAGTATCGCTTAAAACAACGATTTTTTTATCCGAACCGATATTCGCTATTACGTCAGCCCATAAAGCCGCATCGGTAGCGTAATCAACGCCGTAGAAATAAACGTCGCCGTTTGCACCCATAACTTTTGCAACAGGCGCTACAATAGAATAAGTATATTCAAACGGACTGAAATTTTTTGTGGCAAAAGTAAGAAGTCCCGTTTGTGCGCTGTAAGTAAAGTCTATACTTTCACCGTTATGCTTTAAAACCGTTATGTTCTTTCCCGTCCCTACGTTTAACGTTACCCAAACGTCTTCCGTAGCCTGTTCGACCTTATTGCCGTCAACAAGCAGTTCGATATCCAACGCCACTGTTTCTTGCGCTGTATCTTTATCGGTGTTTAACGAAACGTTCGATACTTGTAAAGACATTGTGGAGTTTTGGTCAATGGAAACATCCTGATCGTTTTCGTCTTTGAACGTCAAAGTTGCGGGAACTGTAACTTCAACCGACACGTTTGTTTCTTCGCTTTCGGTATGCAGTGTAGTATCTCCTATAACCGTTTCGCCCGTTACAGAATCGGTCGTAGTCTCAACCGCCCTGTCAACAGTGGGGAAATCGGAATAATTTTCAACTGTCGCCGCAACGGTTTCATAAGTTTCAACGCCGCTTACCTTTGCGTTGCCCTGTACCGCTTCTACCGTAAACGTATATTCAACGCTACCACCCTGATAGGTATTGCCTGCATCTATGGGTAATGCTAAAACGATAGGCATCGACGCGGGTGTTTCGCCGATATTCAAACTTGTCCAAGCGGATTGATATCTGATTACCCCTTGTTTAACTTCTCCGTCGCCGATTTTGACTTGCATACCTTGCGCTAAAACGGAACTTTCCGCCTCTACAATAACGCGATAAAGCACCTTTACGTTAGTGGCTGAATTATCAAATACAACATTTAACTCTACTTTATCGCCCGGGGTAACCCTATCTAAATTTACAGTTTTACCGTCGTTAGAAAGTGTAGCCTTCCCACCGTTGGTAAAAAATTTAGATTCGTCAATATCAGTGGTGGTTGTGTCGTCAACTTTAAGCGTATAAGCATAAGTTGCTCCGTTTTCGTCAACTAATGTTCCTTCTGCTGTGGGATCTAAATTGTCATTTACCTCAGCAGAATAAACAAGTGGTTTACTTAAACTAGCCACCAACTCCACTTTACCGGCAGTTACCGCGATGTTTACTTTGCTTTCAGACGTAAACAGTGCGAAAGTACTGCCCGCTATTAAGGACATACACAAAACTATCGCAAGTATTGCCGAAAGCAACGTTTTCTTTTTGCTGTTCATTGTTCTTTCTCCTTTTTTATATATATATATAAATGTTTTTATTAAATCCATTAAGAGATGTTCGCTTTTGTGTTAGCAAAAGCGAACAGGGGGTACCCCCTGTTCGGAAATTTTAAAAAATTCCGTCCGCGGTATTATAAAAATACGGTATAATTTTAGCACTATAGTTCTAAACAGTCAACTGATTTCACGTAATTTTTCAAAAAAACGTAAAAAAATTTAAAAAATAAAAAGCAGATTGCAAAAATTTTCGTAACCTGCTTTTTTATTTTAAAAATTTATTCCTTTGTCATTACGAGCATTGCAAACATAAG
>CAJOMP010000023.1 GCA_905235785.1 uncultured Clostridia bacterium
GTATGGGCTCAGAAGCCCGCTCCCGTTGAGGACTGGGTCAACATCCTGAAGAACAGTGACATGGAAGGCACCGTCGTGGAGAACTTCTTCTCGAAGGAATATCCCTCTGAGCAGATTCTGCCCGCTAAGATTGTAGACGGCGTGGGTGTTGACGGCAGCCGTGGTATCGAGGTCGATGCCGCTGCTAAGGTTGCCAACGACTGGGATTCTCAGTTCTGGATCTATCTGCCCGCTACCCTGCCCGAGGGCACTAAGTACAAGGTAGAGTTCGACTACCGTGCCGACCGCAACGCTTTCCGCGCCGTCGATCTTAAATTCTTTCAAAACCTTGCAAGGCGCAATACCCGTTTTCTTGAATAAACCCGCCTGCGGTTTGTTGAGTTTCTTTTCGTCTACTTGACTAAATCCGAGTTTGATTGCGGAATAGCCGTCCCTTTCCAAAGTTTTCACCTGAACGACGGGGCACGGACCTGCCTCCACCACCGTTACGGGAATAACCTTGCCGTCTTTCGAGAATAATTGAGTCATACCCAATTTTCTGCCAATGATTGCTTTATTCATAGATAAAGTTCACCTCCGTGTATATAAATAATGTTTTAAACCGTTTTACAGTTTGATTTTGATATCTACGCCTGCGGGCAAGTGTATGCTGTCAAGCAACTTGATGTTGGGCGAATAAATATCGATAAGTCTTTTATGCGTTCTGATTTCGAACTGTTCTCTCGAATCCTTATATTTATGCGGCGAACGAAGTATCGTTACCACTTCCTTTTCGGTGGGAAGCGGTATAGGGCCGCTTATCTTAGCGCCCGACTTTTGCATTGTTTCCACAATGTTTTTAGCCGCGCCGTCAAGCATTTCCACGTCGTAAGACATAAGTTTGATTCTGATTTTCTGACCTGCCATTTCAACTACTCCTTTTTATACTAACTTTTCTACCGTGTATTTGCTGTAAACTTTCCCGTGTGTGTCGAGTTTTCCGAAATAAAAAATCATTCGCCGATACTTAAATTTTTAAGTCGCTGCGAATGACTTCGGACTCTCTTCGTTTTAAGTTAGTCGCAAGGGTCAAGCCCCCACAATTGTCAACGGAAATTATCTTTCAGAACCTGAATTAAGTAACTTCCCGTCTCAACCCAAATTACACAGCCTAATTATTATAACAGCCGATGCAACCCCTTGTCAAACGTTTTTTAAGAGTTTTTTATTTAATTTTTAATTTTTTTGCCGAAAAACATATGTTTTTACGGTTCACGCTATTTGCTTTTTGATAATTTGCGGTTTTTCACCCTTTTCCACAACGTTCTCGTCAACTACGATCTTTTCCACGTCGGTTGCCGAAGGCAATTCGTACATTGTATCGATCATAAGATTTTCAAATATGGTACGAAGTCCCCTTGCCCCCGTCTTTAACGCTATCGCGCGGCGAGCAACGGCGGAAATAGCGCCGTCGGTTATTTCGAGTTCGACGTTATCGAGCCCTATTAAACGTTTATACTGTTTTACAAGCGCGTTCTTGGGCTTTGTCATTATGCTGACAAGCGCTTTTTCGTCCAAAGCGTGCAAGCCCACGGTTATCGGCACTCTTCCCACGAATTCGGGAATAAGCCCGTATTTTATCAAATCTTGCGGACTGACGTCGCGCGTGATATCCACGGTCTTTTCGCCGCTTTTATCTACACTGCCGCCGAATCCCAAAGACGCGCTTTCCTTTCTCTTCGCAATTATATCCGACAAGCCGACGAAAGCGCCGCCGCAAATAAACAGTATATTCGTGGTATCTATTCTCAAATATTCTTGCTGCGGATGCTTTCTCCCGCCCTGCGGCGGAACGTTCGCAACCGTGCTTTCGATAATTTTCAAAAGCGCCTGTTGAACGCCTTCGCCCGAAACGTCGCGGGTGATGGATACGTTTTCGCCTTTTCGCGCGATTTTATCGATTTCGTCGATATAAATTATGCCCTTTTGCGCCTTTTCTATATCGTAGTCGGCGTTCTGAATAAGTTTAAGCAAAATATTTTCCACGTCTTCGCCGACGTAGCCCGCTTCGGTAAGCGTAGTCGCGTCCGCCACGGCAAAAGGTACGTCGAGAATCTTCGCAAGCGTTTTGGCAAGCAAAGTCTTGCCGCTACCCGTCGGACCTAAAAGCAAAATATTGCTCTTATCGAGTTCTGCGTCTTCGCCGTCGGTTTTCGCGCCTATGCGCTTATAATGATTGTAAACGGCGACGGAAAGAACCCTTTTCGCCTCTTCCTGTCCGATAATGTATTCGTCGAGTTTCGCCTTGATCTCGGCAGGCTTTAAGAGAGTAACGCCCGCTTCTTTCTCTTCGCGCGCGTCGCCGTCTTTTAAAACTTCACAGCAGACTTCTATACACTCGTTACAGATATAAATGCCGCTCGGTCCCGCAACAAGGCGTTTTACGCGTTCTTTCGGCTTGCCGCAGAAAGAACAGAATAATTGTTCGTTTTCGTTTTTCATATATCTCCGTTATTTACGGGCGTTTTACAAAAATTTCGTCGATAAGCCCGTATTCTTTGGCTTCTTCGGCGGACAGATAATTGTCTCTGTCTGTATCCCTTTCGATTATTTCGTAAGGCTTATTGCAGTTTTCCGCAAGAATACTGTTTAAACGGTGCTTTGTCTTTATGATATGGTCGGCCTGAATCTTTATATCGCTCGCCTGTCCCTGCGCGCCGCCCAAAGGTTGGTGAATCATTATTTCGCTGTTGGGAAGCGAATAGCGTTTGCCTTTCGCGCCGCTCGACAACAAAAACGCGCCCATTGACGCCGCAAGCCCTATACAAATGGTGCTGACGTCGCACTTGATATAATTCATTGTGTCGTATATCGCAAGACCTGCCGAAACGCTGCCGCCGGGACTGTTGATATAAAGGCTTATATCTTTATTCGGGTCTTTGCCTTCCAAAAAGATGAGTTGCGCCACAACCGAATCCGCCACCGCGTCGTTTATTTCGCCTGTCAGAAATATAATTCTGTCTTCTAAAAGCCTTGAATATATGTCGTAACTTCTTTCGCCCTTGCCCGTATTTTCTATTACGTAAGGCACAATCGTATTCTTTATTTCCATTATATTCTACCCTTATCCGTCAATATTTATTCTATGACGTTTTCTTTCTTTAAAGTTTCGAAAAGTTTTTTGACGATTATGTCGTTTTTGATATAATCGAGTTGTCTTGCCTGCATGTTTTTCTTTACGTCCGGCACGGGTTTATCCTGCGCTTTCGCCATTTCGGCAATCCTTGCTTCCACGTCTTCGTCCGTCGCGTCTATCTTTTCTTCCGAAATAATCTTCTCGATAACGAGTTGCGATTTTACGATATCTTTTGCCTGCGGCTCGTATTCCTTTCTGTATTCGTCCATAGTTTTGCCGAGATACTTTAAGTAATCCGCAAGTTTAAGCCCCTGATAAGACATACGGTATTCCATTTCCTGAACCATACGGTCTACCTGATTATTTATAAGCGCGTCGGGAATTTCCACCGTAGCGTTTTCGGAAATCTTTTTGACTATGTCGTCTTCGAGTTCTCTTTCCGCTCTGTCGGCGTTCTGTTTTTCAAGTCTTTCTTTGACTTCTTTTTTATACGCGTCAACGCTCTCCGCGCCGACAGCGTCTTTAATGAATTCGTCGGTAACTTCGGGAAGTTCCTTCTTCTTTATCTCGTGAAGTTTGATGGCGAAAACCGCGTCTTTTCCCTTTAAGTTTTCAGCGTGATAGTCGTCGGGGAATTTAACGTTTATATCTTTTTCGTCGCCCTTATTCATACCGATTATCTGGTCTTCAAACCCCGGAATAAATGAGCCGCTGCCTATAACGAGCGTTTGTTTTTCCGCCGTACCGCCGTCGAATTTAACGCCGTCAACCGCTCCCGAATAATCGATTATTACGGTATCGCCGTTTTCGACTGCTCTGCCTTCTACGTCTACCATACGGGAATTGCGTTCCTGCAAGCGGGAAATATCTTCGTCTATATCGGCGTCCTTAACATTATACTCATGTTTTTTGAATTTTATACCCTTATATTCTCCGAGAGTTACTTCGGGTTTTACGGCGACGACCGCTTCGATTACGAGCCCCTTTTCGTCGATTTTTTTGATATCTACTTCGGGATGCGCCACCGCTTCGATAGACGGCTCTTTATCCAAAACTTCGCCGTAATATTTCGGGAACGATTCGTTTATCGCGTCTTCGTAAAAAATGCCTTCGCCGTAAGTTGCTTCTAAAAGATGTTTCGGCACTTTACCCTTTCTGAAACCGGGGAGCGAATATTTGCCTTTCGTCTTTTCGTAAGCGGTGGAAATCGCCTGTTTCCACTCTTCCGAAGAAAGAGTTATAGTAATTTTTACGGTGCTTTTTTCTGCTTTTTCAAAAGTGTAATTCATAAAATTCTCCGAATAAATTAAAATTCCTAAACATTTTATCACAATGCATAAAAAAACGCAAGGTTTTGAATATGCCTGTACTACTTATTTTTATTAAGCCGCGGTATTATTTTTGCATATCGGTATGCGGGTCGGGTTTTACGGTTACGGACTTAAATTCCGAATACGAACAAAAACCGAGCGGCGATTTTTTGGGTTTTTTCACGAATTTCCTTTCGCAATACGCGATTTCCGTTTTTCCGTCGTCTCTGCCCTTTGAATAATAGCCGCATATCTCCGCCGCGGCGACAATTACTTTCTCGGGCAAATTTTTGCCGTTCGTTTCGACGATAAGGTGCGAAGAGTGTCTGTTTTTAGCGTGCAACCATATGTCCCACGGTTTTGCCGAAAAAGTAATTTTATCGTTTTCGACGTTGTTTCTGCCCGCCTTTACGGTAAATCCGTAAACGTCGAAAATTCTCGGTTTTAAAGTTTCTTCCGCTTTTTTGCCCTTTTTAGCGTTCGGTTTTTTTATAAATCCCGAAAGCGCAAGTTCTTCTTCCACCGCTTTCAAGTCGGCTACGTTCTCGCATAGCGAAATTTCGCTTTCAACGCTTTCAAGGTATTTAAGTTCTTCTTCCGCGGCGCTTTTCTGCGGCGCAAGAGAAATAAGCGCGCGCTTTTGCTTATTGTACTTTTTATAATAGTTTTCCGCATTTATTGCGGGTGAAAGCCTTTCGTCGAGCGAGACGGTAATTTTTCCGCCGTCGTAATAATTATCGAATTCCGCCTGACTTTCGCCGCCTTTCAGTTTATATATATTAGCGAGTATCAATTCGCCTTTCAATCGGTTTTCTTCCGCGCCGAAAGCGTCCTTTTCACGCGTGAGAACGGCTGAAAGGCGCTTTTTACTCTTTTTAAGAGCCGTATTTACCGCGCTACCCAGCCTGCTTTTTAAATTTTCAAACGATTTGCGGGCGGCGCGTTCGGTAAAGAACTTTTCTTCCGCAATGTAAAGAGCGGGATAGTGTTTTATCTCTCCGACAAGCGATTTATAGGGATAAACGCAGACGTCTTTCGCTTCTCCGTTATCATAAACAACGCAAGGGCGCGGCTCGGTATTGAATATATAATCGTTTAAGTGCGCGTAAAACCTTTCGCCCGTTTCATTGTCGCCGTCTTTTGCGAAAAAAGCGTCGACTATCTCCTGCGCGGTAGATTTCGCAAGTCCTTGAACGTTCTCGCACAGATTTTCCGCAGTTATTTTTTCGGGCGAATCGAAAATCTCTTTTATTGTAAAATCCGTCGGATCTTTTTTATCGCCTACGGGCGGTAATTTGTAGGCTAATCCGCTGATTAACGGTCTTACGTTGTTATCGAGAAAATTGATACCGCGGTTGCCGCCTAATACTTTGCCGTTTTCGGTAAGTATTACGTTACTGTATCTCCCCATAAGTTCGACGTATAAACTTTTTTCGGGCGAATCGAAAAATTCCGCGGACGGAATCAAATCTATTTTGACTATTCTGTCAAACCCCACGAGAGAAATATTTTTTATCGTGGCGGATAAAAGATGCTTTTTTAAAAGCATACAAAAATTCGACGCGGAAAGTTCCGAATTCGGCTCGGTTTCCGTTATTCCTATTCTCGGGCAAGCGGGATTTACGTCGAAAAGAAGTTTCTTCGCGCCGCTTTTCGTATAAACGGAAAACACCGTTATATCCGTCGTCGGCTGCACGATACGGTTGATCTTTCCGCCTTTCATTATTCCGTTCAGTTCCCCGCAAAGATAACGGAGAGTAAATGCGTCTTGCGGCATATTTTACCCTTTAACCCTTGTAAACGTTTTACCGTCAAGGTAACACAAAAAATCGTTTTTGTCAAAATGCAAAGTAAGTTGTTCCGAGAAAAGTTGCAAATCTTTCGCTTTATGCGATTTATTGAAGTCGTTATCGCCGTATTTGCCGTCGCCGACAACGGGACAGCCGAGATAGGCTAAATGCGCGCGTATCTGGTGAGTTTTACCCGTAAAAAGTCTGACGGACAAAACCGAAGTTTCCGATTTTTTCTCTATAACTTTATATCCGGTCTTTATCAATAACGCGCCGTCGGTCTTTTTGTCGGAAATTTTAACCGTCGCGGCTAACGCGTCTTTTTTAAGATACGCCGTCGGCTCGTCCCGATCTTTCGGCGGTCGCCCCACAACTTCCGCAGTGTAATATTTTTCAAAAGCGCGGGACTTAAACCCGTCAATCAGTTCGGTTTCCGCCTTTTTGTTGCGGGCAAAAACCATAACGCCCGCCGTGTTTCTGTCAAGGCGATGAATAAAATAAGTTTCGCCGACGTTTTGCAAATCGTTATATACCGCTTCGGAAAGATATCCCGCCTTTTTATCGACAACGATAATATTTTCGTCCTGATATAATACTGAAAATTTATCCGTTACCGCCGCGGTGTAGAAAATTTCCACTTTATCGCCGACTTTTAACGCTATATCTTCTTTTACGCGCTTACCGTTGACTTTGACGTCTTTATTGCGGAGCAACTTATTCAATGCGGAATAGGACAAATCCGCGCTGTTTTTCAGCGCGAGTTTAACGAGTTTCCCGTTTCTATCCGCAATAAAAGTTATCATTTTACCCGTCCTAAAAAACAAGACTTCGGATCGCCGAAGTCCTGTATCTGTTGTTATTTAAGGCTTATTCTTTCGCGCTTACGTTTAAGGCGTCGCCCGTTTCATCAGTTTCGATTTCTTCCTTCGGTTTTATAAACAAAAGAACGATAATGCCGATGAGCGACAACGTGCCTATCAAAAGGAAAACTACCGACCAAACGTTATCGCGTAGCCAGTGGCTCGGCACTTTTACGACGGTAGGTCTATCCGCGACCGAAATTAACGTGCTTGCCGTTGCCGACCTTACCTGATTGTCGGACGTAACGTCGCACTCGATTTTATACCGTCCGATTTTAACGGGGGTAAACGTATATTTCCCGTCGTACCCGAGTTTTTCTATATCGGAATAAGTAAAGCCGTTTTCGTTGTAATCTTCCGTTATATCGGCAAGTATAGGCAGCGCCACCCATCCTTCGGAACTATCGGTAGCGTCATTATCGGGATTATAGTAAAGCGTATATTTGACGCTGTTGCCCGAAGACTGTATTTTGAACTCCGACGCGGTATACTGCGTATCGATATATCCTTTACCCTGCGACGCGGGCGCTTCCACGGAAATGGGCGCGTCGTCGTTTATGGTAAACCTGAATACCGCAGGGAAATATTTATATAATCCAACTACTGTCGATGGATCTTCTATCGCCGCTACTATATCGGATATATCTTTTATTTTATTGTTATCTTCGTCGTCAACGGTATAAAAGTCGTCTTTATCGATTTCGTTGCCCGCTTTGTCTTTGAATACAACGTAAAACTCGTATCTGCCCGCTTCGGACACCGTGAAAGAAAGCGAACTTGTAGAACCGCTCGCATTAGACGGCGTTTTGTAGTATACCGTATAAGTCAGGTCGGAAAAAACATTAAGGTCGTCTTCTACTAAATCCTGCAAAGACGGTACGGTGTAAGTATCCCCTAAACGGATACTGTGCGTACTCTTATTGCCTTCCGTATCGGTATATTCCTTTTCCGCCGCTTTTTTAACAAGTTCATTATACTGCTCGTAAACATCTTTATTTGCCGTATAGTCGATATAAGTAGGCGCGTCGTTGTCGTCGTCGAGTTTTACCGACGTAACGGTATATTCTTCTATACTGTCGATATCGCTTGTTTTTACTTTGAACGAAACCGCCGCAGTATTTTCAAATTCTATATTTTTGGGCATTTCACTCGTCGGGTCTAACCAAACCACATCTGCGTCAATGCTGGTTTTATCGATATAAACGCTACCGACGCTACCGAATACCGAATATGCGGTAAAAGACAACGTATAATCTTTACCGTAAACGGCTTTAAGCGCGTTTACGCCCGTCTTTTTCATAGGCAGGCTGTTTATCGCAACGCGCGGTTTAGCTAAGGTCTTTATTTTACCGTCTTCAAGTTCAAAAGTCTGCTTATAGTCGCCGGTACCGTCGCTTTGCTTTTGGTCGATGGATTTAAACACTATATCCACGCTTTCCGTTCCATCCGCAAGAGTAAAAGAAAATTTAATTTTCGCGGAACACTTATCGGCGCCTTTGATATTATAATAAATATCGGTAACGTCAGTTCCGTCTACTTCCTTGGTTTTTGTTTGACCGTTTACTGTCAAAACGTTGTCATCCGTCGTAATAACTATCGCGACGTCACTGCCCCTATCGGTAAGAGTAAATTCGTTTTCAATCGTTTTATCGAATTCGTCCGTATCCGTATTATACGCGCCGTTTACGAAATAAGAGTCGTAAGTCAAGGTTACTTTGAAAGAATTAACGGTCTCCGGAACGTCGAGCGTAATTTTCAAGTCGTCTACGACGAGCGCGTTCGTTATCGAAACATTGCTCCCCGTTTTAACGGTCGCAACGAGATTGTCGTCTTTGAATTCCACCCTTTCGCCGCCGCTGAAATACGCGTTCGGCGAAGTTATATCGGCGGCAAGCGCCGTTTTTACGCCGAAAAACGAAAACGCAAGCGCAAAGGAAAGCGCAAACGCGATAAACAAAAGTATGATTTTATAGGATAAAGCCTTTTTCATATGAGCCCATTACTCCTTATACTTACATATTGTATCTATTGTATTTTACACGAAAAAAAACTCTTTGTCAATTTTCTTTTATATTTTTTTGCGAAAGTTTGTATTCTTTGACGATTTTTTAACCTGTTTTTAAATATATCCGCCCGAGACGGCGTTGCCGTTTCGGGCGGATAAAGTTATTTTTCAGTTGTAAACGATGTTACAAACGTCATTACAAGACCTTTGACAAAAACTCTTTAAGTCGCTCGTCTTTGGGATTAGCAAAAAACTCTTTCGGTTCGGCCTCTTCCTTCAACACGCCGTCGTCCATAAAAATGATACGCGACGCCACTTCGCGGGCAAAGCCCATTTCGTGGGTTACGACGACCATCGTCATACCTTCATCGGCAAGTTCCTTCATAAGTTCTAAAACTTCGCCGACCATTTCGGGATCTAATGCCGAAGTCGGTTCGTCGAAAAGCATTACGTCGGGTTCCATAGCGAGCGCGCGGATTATCGCGATACGCTGTTTCTGCCCGCCGGAAAGCGTAGACGGGTATACGTTAGCCTTGTCTTCCAATCCTATCCGCTTTAACAGTTCCATGCCCCTTTCTTCCGCCTGCTCTTTACTCTTTAATTTAAGTTGCACGGGCGCTAAGGTCAGATTTTGCATTACGGTCAGGTTATTGAAAAGGTTAAAGTGCTGAAACACCATACCTATCTTCTGGCGCGTTATATCTATATCTGAAAAATTAGATTTATAGAGATTTTTTATAGCGGTATTGTATTCTCCGCCTTCGTGTTTTTTCAAAAGGTCGTTCTTTTTGATATCCGCTATAATTTCGGTGTCAAGCACTTCTCTCGGCTTTTTATCACCGCCATCTTCCGCCGCAAGCAGCATTTTTTTATAAGTTTTAGACAGTCTTATAATATCGGGATGCAAATACGGGTCAATGGGGGTCAGCAATTTCCCTTCAAACCAAATTTCGCCGTACGTCGGAATTTCGAGCAAATTCACACAACGGAGCATCGTGGACTTTCCGCTGCCCGAAGGTCCTATTATAACGACTTTTTCGCCTTTTTTTATTTCGGTTGAAACGCCTTTAAGTACCTGCAACTTGCCGAAATTCTTATAAAGCCCTTTGATTTGAATAAGCGAGTTACCGTTCATTTCTCTTCGCCTTCTTTTCAATTTTTTTCTGCACGAACGTAAGCAATAAAACCACTACAAGATAAAGCAATGCCGCCGTATAAAGGAACGTGTTGTAAGCCGCCGGCGTCGCGATTGCCATTTTGCTCGTAAGCCCCAACAAATCCCATTTTTGCATACCGCCGATACGGAGCGCTATTACGCTGACGACGGAAGTTTCTTTGACTAAAATTATAATTTCGTTAAAAATCGTCGGAACAACGACTTTTATCGCCTGCGGAATTACTATTTTACGCATAGTCGTCGTCCATGTAAGTCCTACGCTCCTACCCGCTTCTATCTGCCCTTTATCGACAGAATTTATCCCCGAACGGATTATTTCCGCCATATACGCGCCGGAATTTATCCCGAACGCGATTATCGGAACGAGAATATTAGTGTCCATCAGTTTAAACACGGCAAGTATGGAACTATACATTATAAGTAATTGAACCATAGTCGGCGTTCCGCGGATAATTGTTATGTAAAGTTGCGCAAGCCAGTCGAGCACTTTTATAATCGGGTTCGTTTTAGGCGCAATTCGTATCACGGCAAGCAAAACGCCGATTATAAAACCGATTATTATCGCGCCAAGCGCTATAAGTAAGGAAATACCGAGACTTTCTAAAAGTAAGCCTCGGGTTTCCCAGACATACGATACTGTGTCTGCAAAATTCATATTTTATTAACCTACGATACCGCCGCTGTGCTTAATGGTGAAGTAGTCGATTACTCCGTTATCCTGCATAACTTTAAGTATCTTATTAACGCTCGCAACAAGTTCGGTCGCTTCTTTGTTGAAATACAACACGTAGGATTCCATCTCCGCGTCCTCCGCGTCTATCTTCCAGCAAGCAAGCTTACTATTGTTACCGGAAATCGTTTTGGCGGGTAATTCGTCAATAACGACAGCGCCGAGCGTAGTTCCGATATCCGTGCTTGCAACGATTGCGTTAGAATATTCAATAGTGTTATCCGCATAATCTTCTTCTATAAGATCAGCGCCCGTCGTTCCCTTCTGAACGCCTATCTTTTTATCGCCTACCGCAGCGGCTATCTGCGCTACCTTTACGGTCGCGTCGTCGCCGAACGTACCTACGGGAGCGATGACGTATTGTTGAGAAGTAGCGTATACGTCGGAAGCAAGCGCAACTTTATCACGTTCATCTTTCTTTGACATACCTGCCGCGCCGACTGCCATTTTGTTCTTTGCAACTTCGTTGAGTATGTTATCGAATTCAATATCGTTTACAACGACTTCATATCCCAAAATTGCGCCGATTTCCTGCATAACGTCGATATCTATACCTACAACTTCGCCGTATTCGTTAACGTATTCGTAAGGCGCAAACCCCGCGTTGGTATAAACGTAAAGCGTTTCTTTTTTACTGCCGCAAGCGGTAAGCGCAAAACAGCACGCCACTGCCGTTAAACACGACATTATAATTGCCAAAAACTTCTTCATTTTTCTTTTCTCCTTTTTTGCCCGCATTGTCGGGCGAATTTGTTTTACAGTTACGATTTTATTACTTTAATCTTTTTTTGTCAAACATTTTTATGCGGTTTTTTAAATTTTTTTCATTTATTTTTGAATAATTAGTTTATTTTTGAATAAAATCGTGAATATTTTATTTTTTATACCAAAATTGCGACGCGCGCGAATTTTACAACTCGTTTCTAACGTATTCTATCTGTTTTTCAACCGAAGAAATCGCCGTTCCGCCCGCGCTTATCCGTTTGTTTACACAATTCATTATATCTATATCTTTATATACGTCGTTATCGAAAAGGCTGCTGAATTTTTTATATTCGTCAAGCGTAAGAGTTTCGAGAGTTTTTTCGTTTTTGATGCAATACCCGACTATTTCTCCGCAAATTTTATACGACGAGCGGAAAGGCTCTCCCTTTTTAGTGAGATAGTCCGCAAGGTCTGTCGCATTGATAAAGCCTTTTGCCGCCGCGTTTTTCATATTTTGCCTGTTCGCTTTCATTTCGGCAACCATCGGCGCAAACACGTCGAGACATTTTTTTACCGTATCGGCCGCGTCGAACACAAGTTCTTTATCTTCCTGCATATCCTTATTATAAGCGAGCGGAAGACCTTTTAAAACGGTTAAAATACCCGTAAGGTCGCCTATCACTCTTCCCGTTTTGCCGCGCACGAGTTCCGCCATGTCCGAATTTTTCTTCTGTGGCATTATGGACGAGCCGGTAGTAAACGCGTCGGAAAGTTCGACAAATTTAAATTCCCAAGACGACCATAAAACGAGTTCTTCCGCAAATCTTGAAAGGTGCGTCTGTAAAAGCGCGGCGCATGAAATAAATTCCGCAACGAAATCCCTGTCGCTTACCCCGTCTATACTGTTTTGAGTAATTCCGCTTAATCCGAGTTCTTTCGCTTCGAACTCCCTGTCCGTGTTGTACGTCGTACCTGCGAGCGCGCAACAACCTATCGGGGAAACGTTTATACGTTTCGCGCAGTCTTTGAACCTTTCGATATCACGCAACAGCATAAACGCGTACGCCATAAGGTGATGCCCGAAAGTTATAGGCTGGGCGCGTTGCAAATGCGTATACCCGGGACATACCGCGTCTTTATATTCTTCCGCTTTAAAAGTAACCGCCGTTACGAGCGCTTTTATTTTATCGATTACTGTTTTCGTTTCTTCTTTTAAATACAAACGCAAATCCAAAGCGACCTGATCGTTGCGACTTCTCGCCGTGTGCAATTTTTTGCCCACAATGCCGACGCGCGCCGTAAGAGTTTCTTCTATAAACGTGTGAATATCTTCCGCGGTCTCATCGATTTCGAGCGCGCCCGAAACTATATCATTTAAAATACTTATAAGCCCGTCGGTCAAAACCGCCGCGTCGTCTTCGGAAATAATGCCGCAGTGAGCGAGCATTTTCGCGTGGGCGATACTGCCCGTTATATCCTGTTTATAAAGTCTTTTGTCGAAACTTACCGAAGAGTTAAAATCGTCCGCGGTTTTATTAACGTTACCGCTTGAAAGACCTTGCCAAAGTTTTCCCATAAATCACCTTAAACCCAGAAATCGTCTCGCTTATTTTGCGGGACGATTTCACGTAATTTTTATTTAGCCTTTATTATTTGTTTTCGCCGTTTTTCGCGTCCACTATCGCCTGAACAGTCAAAGGCAGTCCGAAAAGATTGATAAACCCGTCCGCGTCTTTCTGATTGTAGTCGCTTTCGCCGAACGTCGCTATCTCTTCGCTGTAAAGCGAATACTTGCTCCATACTCCCGCGTTTATCATATTGCCTTTATAAAGTTTAAGCCTGACTTTACCCGTAACTTTTTCCTGCGTTTTATCGACAAATGCGGAAAGCGCTTCGCGAAGGGGCGTGAACCATTGTCCGTTGTAGACGAGTTCGCCGAAAGTTATCGCAAGTTTTTCCTTTTCGTGCATTGTGTATTTGTCAAGGCAAACGCTTTCTAAAACGCTGTGCGCTTTATAAAGTATCGCGCCGCCGGGGGTTTCGTACACGCCGCGGCATTTCATACCCACAAGCCTGTTTTCCACTATATCTAAAATACCTATGCCGTTTTTGCCGCCCAAATCGTTTAATTTATATATAATGTTCTTTGCGGACATCTTTTCGCCGTCAAGACTGACCGGCACGCCTTTTTCAAATTCGAGTTCTACGTAAGCGGGCTTATCGGGCGCGTCGACCGGCGAAACGCCGAGTTCCAAAAAACCTTTCTTTTCGTACTGCGGCTCGTTGCCCGTATCTTCGAGATCCATTCCTTCGTGCGATAAGTGCCAAAGATTTTTGTCTTTGCTGTAATTGGTTTCCTTATTGATTTTGAGTGGAACGTTATGCTTTTCAGCATACTCTATTTCTTCTTCACGCGACTTTATATTCCACTCGCGCCACGGCGCTATAATCTTCATTTCGGGCGCGAAACGTTTTATCGTGAGTTCGAAACGCACCTGATCGTTGCCTTTTCCCGTACAACCGTGCGCTATTGCGTCGGCATTTTCTTTTTTCGCTATATCAACTAACGCTTTCGCTATACAGGGACGGGCGTGGCTCGTGCCTAAAAGATATTCTTCGTACTTTGCGCCCGCTTTCATTGTCGGTATAATATAATTATCAACGTAATCGTCGGTCAAATCGAGTATGTAAATTTTAGACGCGCCCGTCTTTATAGCCTTTTCTTCAAGCCCGTCGAGTTCGTCCGCCTGTCCCACGTTTGCGGCGACGGCGATAACTTCGCAACCGTTATAATTTTCTTTAAGCCAAGGTATTATTATCGACGTATCGAGTCCGCCCGAATACGCGAGAACTACTTTTTTTATTTGTTGTTTTTCCATAATTTCGCACCTTCTCGAATTTTGTCTAAATTATAAAACAAATTTTATCGGGTGTCAATCTTTTTTATTGTGAGATTTTGTTTTTTTCATATTTTTATGCAATATTTTTAAAATAACGAATTATTTTATGAATAAAAATTAAAATATACAATTAACACG
>CAJOMP010000024.1 GCA_905235785.1 uncultured Clostridia bacterium
GATTCTTCCGTTCAGGAAGTTATGGATCTCGCTCTCGTCGCGCACCTTGCTACATTAAAATCCAAAGTTCCGTTCATTAACTTCTTCGACGGATTCCGTACCAGCCACGAAGTCGCGAAAATCGACGTGTGGGACGAAGCGGACGATTACGCGGAAATCCGCGCTATCTGCGAAGAAGTGGGTCTTGACGCGGACATTAAAGATTTCAAATCCCGTTCTCTTAACCCCGAACATCCTATTCAGAAAGGCACGGCGCAGAACGGCGACACTTATTTCCAGAACAGAGAAACGGCAAACGGATATTATAACGCCGTTCCCGAAATCGTTCAGAAAATGATGGACGTGGTAAGCCGCCACGCGGGCAGAAACTATCACCTTTTCGATTACGTCGGCGCGCCCGACGCGGAACACGTTATCGTATGTATGGGTTCGGGCTGCGAAACTATCGAAGAATCCATTAACAAGTTAAACTCCATGGGCAAAAAGTACGGCTTAGTAAAAGTCCGTCTGTATCGCCCCTTCTATACCAAGGCGTTTATCGCCGCTCTTCCGAAGTCGGTAAAGAAAATCGCAGTTCTTGACAGAACGAAAGAACCCGGCTCGCTCGGCGAACCGCTTTACCTTGACGTTTGCTCGGCGCTCTTCGAGTCCGGCATTACGGGCGTTAAAACGGTCGGCGGTAGATACGGTTTAGGCTCGAAAGAATTTACGCCGTCAATGGTGCTTTCGGTTTTCAAAAATCTCGAAAAGGATGAGCCGAAAAACCACTTCACCGTCGGTATCTACGAAGATATCACTAACTCGTCTTTGGACTTTTCGGAAAAATTCGACGCCGCGCCCGCAGGCTCTACGTCCTGTAAGTTCTACGGTTTAGGCTCTGACGGCACGGTCGGCGCGAACAAGAACTCTATTAAGATAATCGGCGACCACACCGACAAACACGCGCAAGCGTATTTCTTCTACGATTCCAAAAAGTCGGGCGGCATAACCGTTTCTCACTTGCGTTTCGGCGACACGCCTATTCAGTCGGAATATTTAATCGACTCGGCGGACTTCGTACAATGCTCTAATCCTTCGTATATCACCCGTTACGATATGACGAGCGATATTAAAGAAGGCGGCACGTTCCTTATCAACACTTCCGCGACTACGGTAGACGCGCTCGAAGATTTCCTGCCCGCCCAAGTTAAGCGCGATATAGCGAATAAAAACATAAACCTTTACGTTATTGACGCTATTAAAATCGCGGCGGGGCTCGGATTAAAGGGCAGAACAAACACGATATTGCAGTCGGCGTTCTTCCGCGTAAATCCGCAAATCATGCCTTACGACAAAGCCGTCGAATATATGAAATATATGGCTAAAAAGTCGTTCGGAAGAAAGGGCGACGCGGTCGTTCAGATGAACTACGACGCTATCGACTCCGCGGCGGGCGATAATCTTATCAAAATAAACGTTCCCGCGGCGTGGAAAAACGCGGAAACCGGCGCAAAAATGGTCGAAGGTCACGCGGATAAATATTATCAGGAAATCATTAAGCCTATACTTTATCTCAAGGGCGACAGCCTTAAATCTTCGCAGTTCAATGCGGACGGTTCTGTGCCCACGGGTACAACCAAGTTTGAAAAACGCGGCGTAGCGGTTACCGTGCCGAGCATTATTATCGATAAATGTATTCAATGCGGCACTTGTTCGTTCGTTTGCCCGCACGCTTGTCTACGGCCGGCGCTGATCGCTAACGGCTCGGATAAACCCGCAACGCTTGTCGGTAAACCCGCCATCGGTATCGCGGGCTACGAATACAAAATGCAGGTTTCCCCGCTCGACTGTATGGGTTGCGGAGTCTGCGCGACGGTTTGCCCCGTTAAAGACGGCGGCGCGATTAAGATGATACCGCTTAACGAATCTCTTGCGCAAGGCGAAGACAAAAACTGGGAATATGCGGTTGACCTTCCCGCGGTGGATACTTCTAAATTCAAGAAAGAAACGGTCAAAGGCTGTCAGTTCTGCACGCCGCTCTTCGAATTCTCGGGCGCGTGCGCGGGCTGCGGCGAAACGCCTTACGTTAAAGTTATAACTCAACTTTTCGGCGAAGATATGGTTATCGCGAACGCGACGGGTTGTTCGTCTATTTACGGCGGTTCTTCCCCGACGTGCCCCTATACCACCAACAAAGAAGGCAAAGGTCCCGCTTGGGCAAACTCTCTGTTTGAAGACAACGCGGAATTCGGCTACGGTATGAATTTAGCGTATTCGACGAGAAGAAACGCGTTAAAGGACAAAGTTATAGCCTTTGCTGCTGCCGACGCGAGCGCGAAAGACGCCGCCGACGAGTGGATAGCGGCTTTCGATAACAGAGAAGCGTCCAAAGCGGCGTCGAAAAAACTGCTTGAAATCGCGGAAAAATCCGCCGCTCCCGAAGCGAAAGCGATTATAGAAGAGAAAGATTGTCTTTCCAAGAAATCTGTTTGGATATTCGGCGGCGACGGCTGGGCTTACGATATCGGTTACGGCGGACTCGACCACGTTTTAGCATCAGGCGAAGACGTAAACGTTCTCGTTCTCGACACCGAAGTTTATTCTAACACGGGCGGACAAGCGAGCAAATCGACGAATATCGGCGCTGTTGCGAAATTCGCGTCTGCAGGTAAACGCGTAAAGAAGAAAGACTTGGGTATGATCGCTAAATCTTACGGCTACGTTTACGTTGCTCAATGCGCTATGGGCGCTAACCCCGCGCAACTCTTAAAAGCGCTGTCGGAAGCGGAAGCGTATCACGGACCTTCGCTTATTATCTGCTACGCGCCCTGTATCAACCACGGCATCAATATGACCAAATCTCAACTCGAAGAAAAAGCGGCGGTTGAGTGCGGATACTGGCAACTGTACAGATATAACCCCGAAGGCGACGTGTTCACTTTGGACAGCAAAGACCCGACGGGTGACTATCAGGCGTTTTTAGTCGGCGAAACGAGATATTCTTCGCTTGTTAAAACCCAAGGTCAGGAAGTTGCGGACGAACTCTTTAAGAAAACGGAAGAATCCGCGAAAGAAAGACTTGCGGGCTACAAAAAACTTGCGGGTAAAGAGTAATTTTTACGCACAAAAGATAAAACAACGGGCGGAATTTGAATTTTTCATATATCTATTAAAAAAATACTCCGCTACACATCCTATAACGATACCGTCATTTCGAACCGACCTGACTTTACGTAACAGAGACTGCCGCGGAAGCAAAGCGTTTTCGCAATGACGGCAATACACGTCGTTTGTGTAGATGAAAAAACCGTATACAATATATAGTATTCAGCGCGAAAATATCGCAAAAACAAGCGAAAATTTACGAAAAAGCCTTAAAAATACTTGACTTTTATGGGGTAAATCATTTAATATAATTAGGCGTTTTGATTTTACGCTTTACGGAATTAGCCCTTCCGCGTCGCCCTTTTTTCGTGTGCGGGCGAGATTAAGCGGGTAAAGAACGCTAAAAATCAAGGAGAAAATCACTATGAAAACTTATATGGCTCACGCAAGCGACGTAGTCAGAAAGTGGTATGTAGTTGACGCAAGCGGTATGGCGCTCGGACGTCTCGCGTCCAAAGTAGCGGCTATCCTTCGCGGCAAAAACAAACCGACTTTCACTCCTAACGTCGACACGGGGGATTTCGTTATAATCGTCAACACCGACAAGGTCGTTCTGACGGGCAAAAAACTCGAAAAGAAATATTACAGATATCACACGGGGCACATCGGCGGTCTTAAAGAAATTCAGTACAAAACTTTAATGGCTACAAAGTCCGACGTCGCCGTGTACGAAGCGGTAAAAGGCATGCTCCCGAAAAACAGTCTCGGCAGAAAGATGATTACCAAACTCAAAGTTTATAAGGGCGCGGAACACAATCAGCAGGCGCAAAAGCCCGAAGCGCTCGATTTGAATTAAGGGGGATTTGACAAATGGCTAAAACAACTGCTAAAAAGAAATTACAGTACTGGGGTACGGGCAGACGTAAAAAGGCTATCGCAAGAGTACGTCTTATTCCCGCAGGCGACGGCGCTATCACCGTAAACGGCAAAACGCTCGACGAATATTTCGGGCTTGACACTATGAAATTCATCGTTCGTCAACCCTTGGAACTTTTAGAAGTTTCCGCAAAGTACGACGTTATCGTAAACGTTATCGGCGGCGGATATACGGGACAGGCGGGCGCAATCCGTCAGGGTATTTCCCGCGCGCTCCTTATCGCGGAAGACGGCTCACGTGCGGCTTTAAAGAAAGCGGGTTTCTTAACGAGAGACTCCCGTATGAAGGAAAGAAAGAAGTACGGCTTAAAGAAGGCTCGTCGCGCGCCGCAATTCTCGAAGAGATAATTACGGAAAAATCACAAAGAAAAAGACAAGGCAAAGTTACCTTGTCTTTTTTTATGCGTTTATATTAAGAGCGATTTTCTCGTCCTATCAATTCGTCAAGAGAAACGCCGTAAAAGTCGGCGAGTTTTACGCAAAAAGCAATATTAGGTAGTGTCGTACCACTTTCCCAACGATTTATGTTTTGATGAGAAATACCTGTTCTTTTAGAAAGTTCGAGTTGTGAAATTCCGAGATTTTCCCTGTGAGATTTGATTTCCGCACCATAATTTTTCATTTTATCACTCTCCTTGCAAAAACTATTGCACAAATATGTGAAAAATGCTTGACTTGCACAAAAAAGTGCAATATAATAAAATTATAATATCGAAAGTCGTCAAACTTGAAATGCGGTCAAAACACCCTAACATAAAAGTAACAAAGCCCCGCCCGCAACCGTTTCGGTTGCGGGCGGGGCGGTTATAAAAACTATTCTTTTTCCGATAAAACTTTTTTATTCCAAGACCGCTTTCCGCATTTCGGGCATTTCATATAGCGGGTTCTACCCATATGCATAGCAAAATTTACTTGTTTATAGGTAGGTACGTATCTGTGATGACAATGTTTACACTCGTAATATCCCGCAACCTGTTCTATTCTTAACGCAAAGAAACACGCGATTATAAACACGACAATTCCGCCCGCTATCATAGTTATTCTCGCCCAGACGGGAAGTTTTATATATGCCGCAAGCACTACTAAAACAAGTAAAAACAGAGTTCCGAATAAGCCTATCAAAATTTCCGACGTGAGCAGTCTTTTATCGGCGGTTTCTTTCTGTTTTTTCATCTCGATTAAATTTATTTCCGCCTGTTCGTTATAGTCTTTCATTTCTAAATTTTCTCCCGTCAATAATTCGTTTACGTTAATTTTAAGCAGTTCGCAAAGTTCCAGCATGATGCCGGAATCCGGCAGAGAAAGCCCCCGTTCCCATTTAGAAACCGCCCTGTCCGTTATGTTCAGTTGTTCGGCAAGTTCCGTTTGCGTAAGATTTTGCTTTTTTCTGTTTTCGGCTATAAACTTGCCGATTTTTACCATATCCATAATTGTCTCCTTTGCCTATATTATACTGCGGTTTTTAAAGATAGTCCACACACCGTTAGTTGAGTTTTAAAATTTTTGCGCCCCCGAACAGCGTTCGGGGGCGCGTAATCGATATTATAAATAATCTTTATTCTTCTAAATCCGATATTCCCAAAAACTCCGCCATATGGTCTTTTTTACGGCTCGCCGTTGTGAATATAAAGCCTATTATGATATAAGAATAAAAACTTATTATGCGCCATAAAATCATTGCGGAGAACGAAAGACCCGCAAATTTCACGCCGACCGTGAACAGCATATAAAAGGAAAGATCCGCCGCGCCGGAATTCCCGGGGGTGGGTATAAACGAAATGGACGCGTACAGTATTATCGTGAGTTGTAAAATTTGTAACCACTCTAAAATTCCGCTTGCGCTCGGGTTGTCATACCCGAAAAGTTTTAACGTAAAGTACGCGATGGAGCATTGCGCAAAATTTTCGCCTATGCTTATTAACAGAGTGGATATAAGCGCGACGGGATTTTTCGCAAATTTCTTTATGCAGACCGAATTATGTACGACGGTTTTTAAGGTTTTATACTCGGTTTTTTTGGGGTCTTTTATGATTTTTAATTTTCCGCCGACCCGCGTGAACCATTTGACCATTGTCGCGCCTATGCGCGGCAACATAGAGAAAATTACGACAAGCGCGGGCATTGCTATACAGCCGATAAGCCCGATTATCGCGAGCACGTTAAACACCGCGGGGAATTGTTTTAAAAACGCTTCTTCGGTGTGCAGGACGTTGCCGTTAAACAGCACAAGCGACGCGATGCCGAGCGCCACGAACGCGAACTGCGAAAAGAAAAACGCGATTATCGGCATACTCGCCGCAACGCCGCCGTGAACACCGTGTTTTGACAGGTGATATATCTCGAAAGGCTGACCCCCTACCGCGAGCGGGGTAACGTTATTGTAATAATGCCCGATAATACCCGTTTCAAGACAGGTTTTGAAATTCCATTTTCCCGTCTGCGATTTACAGATAACGGAAAGTTTAAATCCTTTTAAAATAATCGCGAGAGCAAGCGAAAAAATCGCGAATAACAGGTAATACCAAGTGTCCGCAAATTTATCCAACAGTCCGACAAGAGAAACGGACTGTTTAGTTGCGTCGGGCGCGAAAAAGTCCTTATAAAAAGTAAAGCCTAAAACACCCGCGACGAACACGATAAAAACTATGCTTATAAGGCGTTTGAAAAACTTCTGCCTTTTGTTGACGTCTTTATCGTATTGCTGCAAACCGAGAATTCTCGTCATCACGAGTTGTTTCCCGATGCTGCTTTGTTTGTTTTTTTCCGAAACGGATTGTTTCGTTACTTCTTCTTCAGCCATTTTCAAAACGTAATCTTCTTCATACCCGACGATCGTCGGTTCGGAAGTCTTTGCGTCTATCTCTATTTTTCTTATACCTATTTTCTTTCCGAGTTTGCCCATAGTTGTATGTATTATAAACGAAACTAAAAAATTTGTCAACGGAAAACCTTTTTGCGTACACGCCGAAATAATCCCGCAATCGACAAAAACCGCCCCGTGACAAGGGGGCGGCTTATAAAGTTATTCCGTTTTATTCGGTTTTGCCGCTTGAAAAATCAATTTATGATATTGACCTTGATTTTCGCCGTTTCTTCCGCGGAAATGCGTACGGTTGCGGGGTAAACGCCAGCGGTTTTTATATTCGGCTCTAAAACTATCTTCTTTTTGTCGATTTCGATTCCGAGATCGGCGAATTTTTCCGCCACTTCTTTATTCGTAACCGAGCCGAAAAATTTGCCCGATTCGCCGCTTTTTACCTGAATAGTTATCTCCATACCGTCGATTTTTTCACGAAGGGCTTTATTCGCCTTTAACTGCTCTTGCCTATGAAACTCTTGCGCGGCTTTTTGCGCTTTATTCTCGTTTATCGCGCTCGCGTCGGCGGCTTTCGCCAAGCCGTTTTTGATAAGGTAATTTTGCGCGTAACCCTGTTTCGCTTCGATAATATCGCCTGCCTTTCCCGAACCTTTTACGTCTTTAAGTAGCACAACTTTCATAATAATATCTCCGTAATTTTACAATTATATTTTAACCGCAACAGAGCGAATTGTCAAGAATACTCGGGGGCAAAGGTCGTTTTATAAGAATAATACTTTTTTTTCGGCGCATAATAAAAGCAAAAGGAGCGTATTATGAAAAAGAATTTTTCTATTAAGTGCGACGTTAAAAAATGCCGCCACAACTCGGAAGGTTGCAATTGCTGTCTTGACAGCGTGAAAATAACCTGCGGTTGCGGTAAAAATCAAACCTGTTGCGGCGATTATTCCGAAGAATAAGTCGCAAAATTTCAAGGGGTTGCGTTTCGCGCAACCCCTTTCCCATATATTATTCCGGAAAATCATCCTGTATAGCAAAGCCCGCATTTCCCCTTACAACTCGATTTTACCACAGTTTTTACGTTTGTCAAGGGGGTTTTGAAAATTTATTCGATATTTTTAATGTTTTTTTGTGTTTTTTCGCGTTTTTGTTGCCGAAAATCCGCTTTCGGCAAAAACTTTACGGAAAACGGAAAAAATTTTTGCCCGCCGCGCGGCAACGCGCTTTTACATAAGTTGACAAAGGGAAAAACTTATTATATAATTATAAAATCCGATAGTATGTTAATTTAAGGAGTATATAATTATGGCAGAAGAAGTTATACTTACCAAAGAAGGCAAAGAAGAACTCGAAAAAAGACTCGAATATTTAAAATTTGAAAAGCGCAAAGAAATCACCGAACGCATTAAAGTCGCGAGAGAATTCGGCGACCTTTCCGAAAACGCCGAATACGACGCCGCGAAAAACGAGCAGGCGATGATCGAAGGCGAAATTCTTGAAATCGAGAACAAACTGAAATACGCCGTCATAATAAAGGACGAAGGCAAAAACGGCATTGTTTCTTTGGGCAGTAAAGTCGACTTTGCCGACGCCGCTAATCCCGACGAAATTTCTTCTTACGAGATTGTCGGCACTACCGAAGCGGACGTCGAAGCGGGCAGAATATCCAACGAATCGCCCATCGGCAACGCTCTTCTCGGCAGAAAAAAGGGAGACAGAGTTTCCGTTTCCACACCGTCCGGCATTATCGAACTTATCGTTAAAAAAGTATATTAAAAAGTCCTGCGGAGCGTAAAATGGAAGAAAACATAATCAGCAGAGAAACCGAAGATTTAAGCGAGATTTTGCGCGTTCGACGCGAAAAACTCGACGCGTTAAAGGCGGCGGGTAAAAACCCTTACGAAAAAGTCAGGTACGACCGCACGGCAATGAGCGCGGACATTAAAGACGCTTACGACGAGTATGAAAACAAGGTCGTCGGCATTGCGGGCAGACTTATTAGTAAGCGCGTTATGGGCAAGGCGTCTTTCGCCGTGATTTTGGACGGCAAGGGCACTATTCAGTCCTATCTTTCCATAAACGATTTGGGCGACGAATATACGGCGTTTAAAGATTACGACATAGGGGACATAATAGGTATAACGGGTTTCGTGTTTAAAACCCGCACGGGCGAAATATCCGTTCACGCGCAAAGCGTCGAACTTTTGTCGAAATCGCTTTTGCCGCTCCCCGAAAAGTTCCACGGATTAAAAGACGAAGACACGCGTTACAGAAACCGCGAAGTGGATTTGATTGCAAACCCCGAAGTTAAAAAGACGTTCGTTATGCGTTCTAAAATTCTGAAAGAGATTCGCGCGTATTTGGACGGGATAGGTTATCTCGAAGTGGATACGCCCGTTCTGCAACCCTTGGAAATCGGCGCGGCGGCAAGACCTTTTAAAACTCATCACAACGCGCTCGATATCGATATGTATCTCCGCATAGAAACCGAACTCTATCTGAAACGTCTTATCGTCGGCGGGTTCGACAGGGTATACGAAGTCGGCAGGATTTTCCGTAACGAAGGTATGGACCGTTCGCATAACCCCGAATTTACCACGGTGGAAATGTATCAGGCGTACAGCGATTATCGCGATATGATGGACGAAATTGAAGATCTTTACCGTACGGTTGCGGAAAAGGTCTGCGGTTCGGCTAAAATCACCTATCAGGGCGTAGATATCGATTTAGGCTCGAAGTGGGAACGCCTTACTATGATAGAAGCGGTCAAAAAATACGCGGGCGTAGACTATAACGACTGGAAAACGGACGAAGACGCGCGTAAAGCGGCAAAAGAGAAGGGCGTTACCGTCGAAGAAGGCGAAAACGCCACAAAAGGACACGTTCTTATCGCGTTTTTTGACGCGTTTGTGGAAGAAAAACTCGTTCAGCCCACATTTATCTACGATTATCCCGTAGAAAACTCGCCGCTCGCGAAGAGAAAACCGACCGACCCCGCCTTTACCGAACGGTTCGAATATTTCATATATTCGAGAGAGATGGGCAACGCGTTCTCCGAACTCAACGACCCCATAGATCAAAGACAGAGATTTGAAAAACAGGTAAAAGAAAAACGCGCCAAAGGCGGCAACGACGCGAAAGTCGACGAAGACTTTTTGACGGCGTTGGAATACGGTATGCCCCCGACGGGCGGATTAGGGTTCGGCGTGGACAGATTAGTTATGCTTTTAACCGACAGCGCGTCGATAAGGGACGTAATACTCTTCCCGACAATGAAACCCACGCAGAAATAGCAAAGCAAAAACAGTAAAAGTTATGGATAACAGGTTGACTAAAAAAAGACTATCCGATTTTCTCGCTTACGAGTGGATATTAACGATAATCGTCGCGGTGGCGGCGATCGTCGTGCTGGAACTCGTATACACGATCGCGGCTACCCGTCTTTCTACCGGTCAACAATTCAAGTATTATCTCGACGAAAACATTTATATCGCAAATGCGGATAAGTCCGTATACAACCTTTTGGACTTTTCCGCCGGTGAAAACGGCAAAACGTTCAGTTACGACGTTTTATCGGTGGAAGCCGAAAACCTTATGTCTTCGTATAACGTGCTGTCCGTGCGGCTTTCGGTTCAGGAGGGCGACGCTATTTTTACTTCTTCCGTCGAAGAAGAAGGCTCGCCGGTAAGAGCAAAAACGATAATAGACGAAACGGGCGTTTACGATATGTTCGGCTTATTAGAGAGCGCGAAAGCCTATTTGGGTAATTTTACCGTGAGCGGCGGAAATATCTATAACGAAAACGACTACGACGAGAATAAAATACGCGGATATTTCGACGAACGCATGAAAGGCGATAAGCGTTTCCGCACGGAAGAACAAAAGGAAGAAGGGCGGCAAAACGAGATCGGGCGCATTAAAAAACTCGCGAAAGACGCGAGCGATTTCGAGTATCTTCTGTCGATAGGCGAAGAAAAGGGGCTTTTTTACCGCTATACCAGATTCGAACAAACGGCAAACAATAATCCCGACAACGAAAACTATAATAACGCTTATCAAAGAGAGCGGGATAGCGGCGAAAATCTCGTTTACGGCTTTAATATGTCCGCGCTTACGGGCGGAAAAAAGAACGTTTCGGAATATCTTAAACTTCAAGGCAAAGAAAATGCGGAAGGGGTCGTTTTGCTCCTGTTCGATTTTGCGTCGTTTCAGCCCGATTTGCAATATGAGAGCATTTCGTTTTGCGTTACGCTCGCAAGGGAGTTCAGCGACTTCTTGGGATAAACGTCAAGGATAAAATATGAAAGGTAAATTCGTAGTATTCGAAGGGTGCGAAGGCGTGGGAAAATCCCGCCAGATAAAACTCTTGGAAGAATACCTTATAAATAACGGAATAAAATATTATCTCACCCGCGAGCCGGGCGGAACGGATATATCCGAACAGATAAGAAATATTATTTTAGACGGCAAAAACGTCGCGATGGCGGACGAGTGCGAAGCGTTACTTTACGCCGCGGCGCGCGTTCAACTTATAAAAGAAGAGTTAGCGCCGCGCCTAAACCGTGGCGAACTCATTTTCTGCGATAGGTACGTAGACTCTTCGCTCGCGTATCAGGGGAAAGCGCGGGGGCTTGGCTACGATTTTGTGAAAAAGATAAATTCCTACGCTTTCGAGAATTTTATGCCCGATCTCACAGTGTTTTTAAAACTGTCGCCCGAAGACGCTTTCAAGAGAAAGGGCGGCGCGGACGGCGCTGACAGAGTGGAACTTTCGGGTATGGAATTTCACAAGAAAGTGTACGAAGGATATCTTGAAATCGCCGCGGAAAACCCCGACAGGTTTGCCGTGATAGACGCGTCGGGCGCGAAGGAAGAAACGCACGCGAAAATCGTCGCCGCGCTCAAAGCAAAGGGAATAATTTAACGAAAGGTTAAAAAGATGATCGATTTAACGCGTCTTATAAAAGACACGAGCGCGTATAAAACGGTAAAAGCCGATAAAACTTCGGAAAGGCTTTCGCATGCATACCTTATTTTGTCCGCAGATAAAGAAAATCTCGGCGAATATCTCAAAATTTTCGCGAAACTCATCCTTTCCGGCGGGGAGCGGGCGGACAGGCTTATTGACGAAGGCTTTCACCCCGACGTTTTTACTTTTCCGACAAAGGGCGACGCCGTTTTAAAAGAAGACGTCGAAAAAATAATCGAAGAAAGTTTTTTAAAGCCCATTGAGAGCGATAAAAAACTTTTTATAATAAAAAACGGCGAATCGATGAACGCGGCGTCGCAGAATAAACTGTTAAAGACCTTGGAAGAGCCGCCGAACGGCGTGCATATTTTAATAGGTTCTGCGAACGAATATTCCTTGCTTTCAACGGTGCGGTCAAGGGTCAAAAAACTCGTTATACCGCCGTTTTCCGCGGAACAATTGATTTCCGTGCTCGAAAGCGAGTGCGTTGACAAAGAACGGCTAATAAACGCCGTTTCTTGCGGGGACGGAACGCTCGGAAAGGCGCTCGCGCTTTACGGCGACGATAAGCTATCGGAAACGATAGACCTTGCGGTCGACACGTTCGTCAATATGAAAACCAGCCGCGACGTGCTGGAATTTTCGAATAAAATAGCGAGTAAAGGCGACGTAAAAGAGTTTTTATCCGTTTTGGAACTTATAAACCGCGATTATATGCTGTATTTAAACGGCGCGGAAAGCGCGGTATTCAATAAAATCACGCTTGCGCGGGTAAAAGGCGCGCAAAATTTTACGGCGGGCGCGGTGGTATACGCCGCGGAACAGATAGCCGAAGCCGAAAAGCGTATTTCTGCGAACGGCAACCCGCAAGCGGTGTTGGAGCGACTGTTGTTCGCGATTTTGGAGGGTAAACACAAATGGCGGAAGTCATAGGAGTAAAATTTAAAAACACGGCGAAAATTTATTATTTTTCGCCCGCGAAAGGCGTAACGGAATATCCCGAAAAGACGGGCGTTATAGTGGAAACGGCAAAGGGGTTGGAATACGGCACGGTAGTTTTCGGCGTTAAGACGGTAGACGACGCCACCGTAACGCATCCGCTTAAACCCATAATACGGCTCGCGACCGAAGAAGACGAAAAAAGAGTGAAAGAAAACAGCGAAAAAATTCCCGACGCGATGGAAAAAGCGCGGGAAAAGATAGCGGAACTTTCGCTCGGCATGAAACTTATCGGCGCGGAGTATTCTTTCGACGGCAAAAAACTGACCTTCTTTTTCTCGGCGGAAGACAGAGTGGACTTCCGCGAACTCGTAAAGCAACTCGCGTCGCAATTTAAATTGAGAATAGAATTGCGGCAAGTGGGTATTCGCGACGAAACGAAAATTTTGGGCGGCATCGCGCCGTGCGGCAGGACTTGTTGTTGCGCGGGCGCAATGAGCGATTTTGCGAAAGTTTCGATAAAAATGGCGAAAAATCAGGGTTTACATTTAAATCCGACTAAAATAAGCGGACTTTGCGGCAGGCTTATGTGCTGTCTGGAATACGAGAACGATTACTACGAAAAAGCGTGTAAATTAGTTCCGAAAGTGGGCGGCTCGGTAAAGACCCCCGAAGGGGAAGGCACAGTCGTTTCAAACGATATGCTGAAAATGATATCGAAAGTAAAAATACAAAAGTCCGACGGTAGCGAAGTGTATAAAGATTTTGCCGTTAAAGACTTGAAATTCCAGCGCAAAAGTTGCGAAGGGTGCGGCAAAAAATCCGACGACGACGCAGACGATACCGACGAGTTATTAAAGGACGAAGAATAAAATTAAAAAAGGCGCGAAAAGTTTTCAAACGCTGTTGCAAAAGCAAAACAATTGTGTTACAATAATTAAACAGAATTTTATCGGAGGTATGTAAAATGGCATATAAGATAAGCGAAGAGTGCATTTCTTGCGGTTCTTGCGCGGAAACCTGTCCCGTAGGAGCGATAAGTCAGGGCGATACGCAGTACAATATCGATCCCGAACAATGCATCAGTTGCGGCGCGTGCGCCGCGGGTTGCCCCGTAGAGGCTATTTCCGAAGAATAATTTCTACAAAAAATCTTCAAGGCGCGGAAATCTTTTCGCGCCTTGAAATTTATTAAGGCGCTGTATTCACAATGAAAGAACTCGAATATTTAGATAACGACGTTAAAATTTTTCAGGACGACGAACTCTATACTTTCACGTCCGACGCTATCCTATTATCGAAATTCGCGACCGTCAAAAAGGGCGATGTCGTCGCGGATTTTTGCGCGGGCGTGGGGGTCGTCGGGTTTAATCTTTACGCGCTTAATAAAGATAAATTTTCTTCGCTTACGTTTTTCGAGTTGCAAGCGCCGCTCTTTTCGCTTTTAGAAGAAAATATCGCGATAAACGACCTTTCCGATAAATTCAACGCGGTAAAAGGCAGAGTGCAAGACCTTCCGAAAGAATATTACGGCAAGTTTTCGCTTATAGTGTGTAATCCGCCTTACGGAAAAGCGGGCGCGGGCGAAACGGATAAATCGGTAGAGATTGCCACGGCTAAAACCGAACTCGCGCTTTCTCTTTTTGAACTCGTCGCCGCAATTGCCAAAGGACTGAAATTCGGCGGCAGAGTTTGTATGGTGCACCGCGCGGACAGACTTATAGACGTCGTGTGTTCGATGCGCGAGCATAATATAGAAGTTAAGCGTTTAACGCCCGTCGCGGCGAAAGGCAAAGAGCCGTATCTCGTTTTAGTCGAAGGTGTAAAAGGCGGCAAAAGCGGGCTGAAACTTACGGAAACAATATATAATTAGGGGGCTATATGCTGTATTTTATAGCAACGCCGATAGGCAACTTAAAAGATATATCGTACAGGGCAGTGGAAACGCTGAAATCCGTCGACGAGATCGGGTGCGAAGACACTCGGCACTCTTTGACCCTTTTGTCCGCTTATGGCATAAAAAAGCCGCTGTTTTCCTATCATAAATTCAACGAAAGCAAAGAGTGCGACGGAATAGTGCAAAAACTTAAAGAAGGTAAAAACATAGCGGTGATATCCGACGCGGGCATGCCCGTCATATCCGACCCCGGTAATGTTCTCGTAAACGCGCTGATAGAAAACGGGCTCGAATATACTGTAATCCCGGGGGCGAACGCGGCGCTTTCGGCGCTCGTGCTTTCGGGTTTTAATGCCGAGAAGTTCTGTTTTCTGGGTTTTTTACCCGAAAAGAAAAGCGACAGGGAGAGCCTTTTAAATGAATATAAAAATCTTTCCGCAACTTTAATATTTTATTCCGCCCCGCACGACGTTAAAAAGGATATTGAAACGCTTTTTTCGGTTCTCGGCGATAGGCGCGCCGCCGCGGTCAAGGAAATAACCAAAATTCACGAGCGGGTGGAATTTTTTAATCTAAAAGACGGTTTTCCCACCGAACCGAAAGGTGAATACGTTTTAATAGTAGACGGCGCTAAAAAGGGCGCGGAATACGAAAATCTTTCCGAAGAAGAACATTTGAGAAAGTACATTGATAGCGGTATGGATAAAAAAGACGCGTTAAAGCGCGTTGCGAAAGAGCGGGGAGTTCCGAAATCTTCGCTTTATAAATATACGATTTAAGCCCCTATACCGACACGCCAAAGGGGGCCTCTCGGTAAAATATTCATCTGCGATGAACATTGACAGAATGACAAAAAATCTATCATTATATTGCGTTAAATGAATCGATAGCGCCCGCCCCGTAATTTTGCGGAGCGGGCGCTACTTTGTTCGCACAAGTTTGACAACTTTCGATATGCGAGATAATTTTATCGCAAACGAACAATTAAAAAAGTAAAGTACATTAAAACTGTACTATTTTTTATATTTTATCGAAAAATGTTTTTACGCCCCGAAAAAGGAGTAATTTCCTTTTTCGGGGCGTTCTATTTGTCCGACTTTACGCATATAAAATTTGTAAAGGACGCAAAAGGAGAGATTATTATGAACGAAAAATTACAATACGCGACTATGCTTGAAATTCCCGTAAACACTTGTAACATCACTTACAAGCCGAGCAAAAAACGACGTCTATTTAAAAAGAAAATCAAAAATCCCGACGCCGTTAAAGAAGAGTTGCTGTTAAAAGTAAATTCCGAAAGCGAAACGTTCCGAGAACCTTCGGATGCGGCGGCGGAAAATTCCGCAATGCCCGTAGTCGAGAATACGGAAGAATCAATGGCGGCGGAACAGGAAATCGCTGTTGATACGACCGAAACCGACGAAATATCGGACGCCGTTACGACCGTAAGCGCGAGCGTACATAAAAAACGGCGCAGACCCGTATTCAAATTTACCGCGGTAACGGCGGAAATAGTCGCGGTTTTCGCGCTTGTAGCGGTTATTTTTCTTACTAACGCTTTTTATAAAGACAGCGCGATAAACGTGTTTATGCGAAAAGTCTTTTCGCCGACCGCTACGGAAACCGCGCGCGAAAAAACCTACGACGAATTCGCGCCCGTTATGAATTTTAACGGCGACGTAAGTCTTAACGACGGAGTTATTTCCTGTACGGGCAGCGGTTCGGTATATGCGCCGGTAGACGGCGTCGTTTCTTCCGTTAATCGCGAAGAAAACGGAACTTATACTATGAACATCGCGACGAGCGGAGCGTTTTCGACCGTTATTTCGGGGCTTACGTACGCTTATCTCGGAACGGGCGATACCGTTTACGGCAATATTCCCGTAGGCTACGTTACGGACGGCGGCTTTACCGTGTGCTTTAATTCGGGCGAAAACGTCATTACCGAATACACGATAGAAAACGGCGCCGTGTTATGGGCGGTATAAAATATAACGTTCACCCGCTTTTTTTCGTCGTCGGATTTTATTATGCCTTAACGGGCAGAATATTCGTGTTTCTCATATACGCCTTTACCGCCGTTCTGCACGAAACGGGGCACTCGGTCGCGGCGGCAAAGTCCGGTTACGAACTTAATAAAATCATTTTAACGCCCTTCGGCGCGGTCGCGCAAGGCAATATCGAAGGGCTTAAATTTTACGACGAATTCGTGATCGCGGCGGCAGGACCTTTGGTCAATCTCGCAATAGGACTGCTGTTTGTGGCGCTATGGTGGATATTTCCCGAAATTTACGCGTTTACGGACGTCGCGGCGGAAGCCAACTTTTCGCTCGCGCTCGTAAACCTTATTCCCGCATACCCTTTGGACGGCGGAAGAATTTTATCCGCTCTTTTGGCGCTTAAAATCGGCGGCGAACGCGCGGCGAAAATATGTAAGATTATAGGCATTGCTTTTGCGGCGGCGCTGTTTGCGGGGTTTATTTACACCGCGTTTTCTTTGCCGAACGTTTCTTTACTGATATTCGCCGTATTCGTGTTCGTCGGGGCGGTAAGCCGAGATAAAGAGAATAAATACGTAAAAATAAGTTCGGCGATGGATAAAGATAAACTCCGTCGCGGCGTGCCGATAAAGCGTCAAGCCGTTTCAAAAGATATAACGGTTAAAACGCTCGTAAAAATCACGGACGCGAACGCGATAAACGAAATCGACGTGTACGACGGCGACGCGCTCGTAAAAAAATTAAATCATCGGGAAATCGCTAAAATTCTCGCGACGGGCGACCTTTACTCGAAACTCGAAAAGTACGTGTAGTCCTACTTTCATTTGGCTTTTATCCGACTATTGCCCCGTTTTGCGAGCAAAACGGGGCAATATATAGTTGATAAATCGGCGCGGTATACAACATATCGGCAAGACTTAAAAAATTCGCGGTTTCGGATGCAAAATTGAAAAGTCAAGCGATTATTCGGAATTTTTAGAAAAATTCGTAAAATGGTATAATTCGCTTAAAAACCGTTGACAAACGACGAAAAATTGTGTATTATTATAAGGCTTAAAGAAGAAGACGACCCTTCTCGCCGCACCAAAATAGTTGCGTTCGGCTCGATATCAAAAGGTTTTTAACGCGTATCGGCGTTAGTATTCGGGTCTTCTTATCTTTAAGACGACCCGATTTTTTTACTTCTTATTCCGAAACGACGGAAAATAACGAGAGAGGTACAAACCCATTAAAAAGGAACATCAGTTAAACGAAGAAATTCGCGACAGAGAAGTGCGCCTTATAGGCTCTAACGGCGAGCAACTCGGTATAGTGTCATCACGCGAAGCGCTTAAAACCGCCGAAGACGCGGGGCTTGATTTAGTTAAAATTTCGCCTAACGCAAACCCGCCCGTTTGTAAGATAATGGATTACGGCAAATACGTGTTCGAACTTGCCAAAAAGGCGAAAGAGGCAAAGAAAAACCAAAAAGTTACCGAAATCAAGGAAATATGGCTTTCAATGACCATCGATATCGGCGATTTACAAGTAAAAGCCAAGCAAACGCAGAAATTTTTGTCCGTAGGTAACAAGGTAAAAGTTTCGATTCGTATGCGCGGCAGACAAATGGCGCATCAGGATATCGGCGTCGACGTTATGAAACGTTTCTTTGAAATGGTAAAAGATTTCGGAACTATCGAAAAACAACCGCTTACGGAAGGCAGAAACATCTGGATGATGCTCGCGCCGCTTAAAGCGTGATTTTTTAAAAACATATACGGAGGGCAAAATTATGCCGAAAATGAAAACTAAAAGCGCGGCGAAAAAGAGATTTAAGGTAACCGCGTCGGGCAAGATCAAAAGGGCTTGTTCGGGCAAAAACCACATTTTAACCAAAAAAGACAGAAAGAGAAAGAACCGTTTGTGCGAAGGCGCGTACGTAGACGTAAGCCAAGAAAAAACGATGAAAACGCTCATATACAATAAATAAAGGAGAACGGTTATGCGTATTAAAAGAGGAGTTAACGGCGTTAAAAAACGCAGAAAAATATTAAAACTCGCCAAAGGGTATTTCGGCGGCAGGAGCAAAAGGTACAGAGTAGCGCGCGAAGCGGTTATGAAATCAGGGCTTTACGCGTATATCGGCAGAAAGGCTAAAAAGCGCGATTTCAGGTCTTTGTGGATAGCGCGTATCAATGCGGCGGCAAGGCTTAACGGGCTTTCTTACAGCAAGTTTATGTTCGGTTTGAAGTCTGCGGGCGTAACCCTTAACCGTAAGGTTTTAGCGGAAATCGCGGTTTCGGACGCGGCGGGATTTACCGCGCTTTGCGAGCAGGCGAAAGCGAACTTAAAGTAACGAGATAAAAGCCTACCGTAGCGTAGGCTTTATTTAAGTTAAATGATAACGTCAAGGCAAAACGGGCTCGTAAAAAGAGTGCGGGCTCTTTCGGATAAAAAGAACAGAGACAGCGCGGGCGAATTCGTGGTAGAAGGCGTTAAGTCTGTAAAAGACGCGATTTCGCTCGGCTTTACCGTTCGCAATATCCTTTTTACCGAAAAAGGGAAAACTCTTTTCGGCGACTTGTCCTTGCCGTTTGAAATTCTGTCGGACGACGTTTTTAAGTCGGTAAGCGAAGAAGTTTCGCCGCAAGGCGTTCTGGCGGTGATTGAAAAGCCCGTCTGCGACGCTGTAACCGTAACCGAAAAATGCGTGTTATTAGACGGCGTAGGAGACCCCGCGAACGTGGGCGCGATAATCCGTTCCGCAGCGGCTTTCGGGTACAATACCGTTTTAATTGCAAGCGGCGCGGACGCTTACGCCGGCAAAGCCGTCAGGGCGAG
>CAJOMP010000025.1 GCA_905235785.1 uncultured Clostridia bacterium
ATTATAATAACGGTAAATTATGGAATATACGGTTATTCGTTCCGCAAGGCGCAGTCTTGCCATACAGATAAAGCGGGACGGAAAGGTTATTGTCAGGGCGAATTATAAAACTTCGTTAAAGTCGATAGAAAAATTTTTATCGGCAAAGTCCGCTTGGATAAAAAAGCATCTTTCGGAAATTGAAAAACGCGAAGTTTTGCCGAAATTTACCGATAAAGAGATAAACGATTTTATACAGGCGGCAAAACGGATTATACCCGAAAAATCGGCGCGTTTTGCCGCGGCGCTCGGCGTAAGTTACGGCAGAATAACTATTCGCCGCGAGAAAACTGTTTGGGGCAGTTGCACAGCGCGCGGCAATCTCAATTTTAATTGTCTGCTTGCCGCAGTGCCGCCCGAAATTCTCGATTACGTCGTAATTCACGAATTGTGCCATAGGAAAGAAATGAACCACTCGAAAAAGTTTTGGGCGATAGTCGCAAGCGTGTGTCCGGAATATAAAGAGCGGCGAAGATGGCTTAAAACGGAAGGGGAAAAGTATTTGATAAGATTATAAAAAAGCGCGGCGCGGAAATTTTCCGCGCCGCAACCATTTTAAATCATAATCGCTTATATTACCCAGTCGCCTTTTATGAAAAGCGGTATAACGGAACCGTCTTTCATAATGCCGTCGACTTTCAGGTCGGAAGTGCCTATCATAAAATCCACGTGTTCGATGGAATCGTTAAGACCGCGCGCCGAAAGTTCGCGTTTAGTCATTTGTTCGCCCCCCGATATCGTAGTCGGATAACCTTTTCCGAGCGCGATATGGCAACTCGCGTTCTCGTCGAAAAGCGTGTTGTAAAACAGAATTTCAGACTTTGCGATAGGCGAATTTTTACCGATTAAAGCGACTTCACCGAGTCGCGTCGTGCCTTTATCCGTTTCTATGATTTGTTTTAAAGTGTTATAGCCTTTCGCCGCGGAAAAACCCACGACCTTGCCGTTTTTAAACGTGAGCGAAAAATCGTCGATGATTTGCCCTTCGTAACAAAGCGGCATAGCGGATTTTACTACGCCGTCGGCTTTAAGCCTGTGCGGGGCGGTGAATACTTCTTCCGTCGGCATATTCGCGATAAAATTCAGTCCGTCCTGCGCCTTTTCTTCGGCGGAAATCCATTTGTGTCCAAGGGCAAGTCCCACCGTGAAATCCGTTCCCTTGCCGTTTGTAAAACGCAACGCTGTAAAATCGTGAGAATTTAGAAATTCCGCGCGAGCGTTAAGCGTTTCAACGTGCTTTTTCCACTCTTTTACAGGGTCTGTTGAGTGTAGACGCATAGAGCGTTCTATTTCTTTTGAAAGGTCGTTTTCGGGGTCTTCCGAATTCGGGAAAACCTGTTTTGCCCACTCTTTCGTCGGAACGGATACTACGCACCAGCGTATACCGTTTGACATAACGTTTTCAAAAAACTTTTTAAGCGCCTTCCCGCGCGCCCGCGCCGCCGCGGCGATTTTTTCGGAAGGAACGCCGTTAAACGCCGAAGGGTTTTCCGCCGCTATCGCGATATAGCAAAATCCGTTTTCCACAAGATAATTTTTACTGTCAACAAGCCATTTTGGGATATCCGAAAGCGTTTGCGTCGACGCATTAAGATAGGTCAATCTATCGATATTTTCGCATTCCCATCTTACGCGTACTATTTTCGCTTTCATTTCGTAAGCCGCTTTTGCTATCGCTTCCGCAACTTCGCTTTTTTCAACGGAGCATATAATTTCAAGCCCTTGATTTTCCTGTAAGTTTACGCCGACTTGCAAAACCGTTTCGGCGAATTTTTTAAGTACCGCGTCAGTCATTAAAAGTACCTTCCTGATTTTTATAAATGATAACACCAAACCGTCGTTAAAGTCAAGCGCAAACTTGCGACGCGCAGTTTACTTCGACAGATGTCATTTATAAACGACAAAATACGATCAAAATTAAATTAAACGTCTTAAACGGTATGAACGGAAATTAAACAAAACTTTAAAGAGTTTTTTCAAAAATATAATGGGCGGCAATATATGCGATACAAATGGCTACTATTATACCCTTTTAATCTTCGATTTTGTGACGCTTGATTTTGATAAAAAACCCGAATAGGCTCGTTTGTTAAAATCGATCATACATAAAGGGCGACCGAACGCGGTCGCCCTTTATGTAGCAGAGTTATAATTTAAAAAGTCGTTGCCACTCGGCAAAAAGGGCGTCGTCGGTTTTGAATTTACTGCGGTTTGCGCCGGACGTGGACGGTAGATTAATAACCTGTATTTTTAGGGTATTAAAATATTCGCCGTATTTTTTCAGAAAATCGAGATAGGCTTTTTTAGACGTAATATATATCGTTTTGATATTCGTTTCGCTGACAAGCGCGGGGATATCGTTGAATTCCGCATTTTTTATATTACTGTCGAGCGAGCCCGTTATTTCGCAAGAAGAAAACACGTCGAAAAGCGCGATATGTCTTTTCAGCAGTTCCGCCGATTTTTGCCCGTTTGTCATAACGGTAAAGTCTGCGCCGAGCAGAACGGACATTATTTTCCAGAAACGGTTAGCGGAGTTTCCGTAGTAGAATTCGACTTCGCGCGAAATTACGCTCGGGCAAGAACCGAGAATAAGAACTTTGCAGTCTTTGTCGACAATCGGCGCAAAACAGTTTACGTGCATAATTATATAATATCATAAACTTAAAATAAAAGCGAATAAAATAAGGCATTTGCTTTTTTGCGATACGATTGACAAACAGGCGAGAAAAGTATACAATATAAACAAAAACATAAGGGGCTGAAAATGTTACCTGATCCCGTGTTGGAATTTTCTTTATTCGGCAACGATTTAAAGATATATATGTACGGAATATGTATCGCTGTCGGAATACTTGTTTGTTTGTTGGTTTTTTATCTTTATACGAAGAAGAAAGATATGCCGGAGAAAGTGCAAGATTTTATATTTATCGTGGCGATAATCGCCATAGCCTTGGGCTTTTTGTTTGCAAAACTTTACGAAGCGGTTTACGAGTGGATAGAAACGGGCAAGTTTGACTTTTATCACTCAGGTATTACCGCGATGGGCGGATTTGTCGGCGGCGCGGCAGTGTTTCTTATCGCGTATTTTGTCGGCGGGAAGTTCGTTTTTAGGGGTAAGGAAGAAGGTTTACATAAAAAAGAATTTAATAAAATTTTACTTTGCGCGCCTTGTTGTATAACGATAGCGCACGCTTTCGGGCGTTTAGGCTGTCTTTGCGCGGGGTGTTGCCACGGCGCTTTTATATCTCACGAAGCAGGGCACGGCGGGCTTTATATGAAATCCGATGGGGTGTGGGGGTATTACGTTCCGACGCAACTTTACGAAGCGCTTTTCCTGTTTGCGCTGTTTGCCGTGCTTTCGTATCTTTACTTTAACAGAAGTAATATAACAATGCAGATATATTTAATCGCGTACGGCGTGTGGCGTATAATTATTGAATTTTTCAGAACAGACGCGCGCGGCGCGGTTATTTTGGGACTTTATCCTTCGCAATGGCAGTCGATAATCTTCATAGCGGGCGGCATAGTAATGCTTTTAATTTATATCTTTAAGAAGATACCGTTAAGACTGCCGAAAGAACAAACGGACGGTTCGGCGGATAAGGGCAAAATCGCAGAAGATTAAAATCTTGATAAAATAAATACGTTATAAAATGTCAATAAAAAGCCTTCGGCAAATGCCGAAGGCTTAAATTTTAAATTCAAAATTATACCGAAAATTTTATTCGGCTTTCGGTTCTTCCGCATCCGCCTTTTTAGCGCGGGGTTTTCTTACCGTCTTTTTAACGGGTTCTTCCGCAGGGGTTTCCGTTATCGCGGGGGCGGGTTCTTCCGCTTTTACTTCTTCTTTAACTTCGGGCGCGGGCGCAACGGGAGCATCCGCTACGGGAGCGGCTGCGTCAATCTTTTTAGCGAGCCTTGCCTTTTTGTTTGCCGCGTTGTTCGCGTGTATTATATTTTTGCTTGCCGCAGAGTCGATTAAAGCGAACGCATGGGGAAGAAGAGCCTTTGCTTCCGCTATTTTATTTTCCTTAACAAGCGCTTCGACTTTTTTGATTTCCGTTCTTACTTCCGAGCGGATATTTTTATTCTGTTCGGTTTTTTTCTGATTAACGATAACTCTCTTTTTTGCTGACTTAATGTTCGGCATTTTGTATGAACTCCTTAAACTACTGAATTTAACGAATAACATTTTAACACAAAACGAAAGTAAATGCAACTACATTTGACCCACATTTTTTCGTTTTAGCATTAAAATTAACTATTTTTAACCTATAAAACATATTTATAAATTATGAATAGCGGTTACATAGCGATTTTGGACAGCGGAATAGGCGGATTTTCCGTGCTTATCGAAACTGCGCGAAGAACAAAGGGCGAGCGGTTTTTATATTTCGGCGATAATAAAAACGCGCCTTACGGCAATAAATCTAAAAGCGAACTGTATAATCTCTTACGTAAAAATCTTTCTTTGATTTTAAAATATAACGTTAAAGCGATAATAATAGGGTGCAACACGCTTTCGGTAAGCGTGTTGCCGATAATCAGACCGACTTGCGACGTTCCGCTTTTCGGAGTGTATCCGCCCGTGGATAAACGTAGCGGAAGAACTTATCTTTTTGCAACGCCCGTAACTTGTTCATATTGCAAAAACGCCCGCGGAATTACAATTTTCCCGCTTGCAAATCTTGCGACCGATATCGAGAAAAATAAAATGCGTCTCGGTTTTGTCGATATAAAAAATCATATTTCGGTCAATACTTCTTTAAATTCCGCAAGCCGCCCCGAAACCTTAATTTTAGGTTGTACGCACTATTTTTTTGTAAAAAAACAATTTACCGACCACTTTTGCCCCCGAAAAATATATTCGGGAGAAGAGGAGACGGCAAAGCGGGTAAAAAAATACTTGAATAAAAACGCTTTGATGTCAAAAAACAAGGAATTTACTGTCGATTTTATCGGCGAAAACGCCGAAGAAAATTTTAATTTTTATAATATGGTGGTTAAAGATTTGATTTTTCAAAAATAAAGCGGCAAAAAAATTTTAAAAAAAATAAAAAAGTGGTTGACAGTGGTCAAAAATTATGCTACAATTTTTACATCACAAAAAGGGGGGAGTATAATATGGCCGGAAAAAACTATTCGCATCAACTCGACGCGAAGAACAGAATGCGTATTCCGGCTAAATTCCGCGAAGAACTCGGTGAAGGTTATTGTATCACCGTCGGGACAGGTAAATGTCTTTACGTTTATACCAAGGAACAAATGGCGGAAGTCAAAGACTCTCTCAAAAAAGTCAGCGCGTACAGGGACAAGCAACTTAAAGCCGCGCGTTTTATTCTTTACAATACATGGGAAGCGGAAGAAGACAATCAGGGCAGAATACTTCTTCCCGAAAATCTTCGCAAATACGCGAACATTACTAAAAACATAATTGTATTCAAAGGTCCTGCCTGCATAGAAATATGGAGCGAAGAGAACTGGAACGAATACTTTAACGACGTTAATTTCGAAGACCTTGCCGACGCTTTGGAATCTTTGCAAAATGGCTGAATTTGAACACGTTTCCGTAATGGCGAAAGAGTGCGTTGACGCGCTTGAAATTAAGCCTGACGGGATTTATTTCGACGGAACGCTTGGCGGTGGCGGGCACACTTACGAAATTCTTAAAATGAGCGCGCCGAACGGACAAGTTATAGCGACAGACCTTGACGATTACGCGATAATGCGGGCAAAAGAAAGGCTTAAAGAATTCGGCGACAGGCTGACCGTAATAAAAGACAATTTCAAAAATTTTTCCGAAATAAAGGACAGGCTCAATATAGACGGCTTTGACGGAATACTTTTGGATTTAGGCGTGTCGAGTTTTCAACTTGACGACAGAAGTCGTGGCTTTTCCTATCTTGCGGATAACGAAAAACTCGATATGAGAATGGACAAAAGTTCGCCTTTCTCTGCGGAAACGGTCGTAAACAGTTACGACGAAAAGGAACTTAAAAGGATAATTTCGGAGTACGGCGAAGAGCGGTTTGCGGCGAATATCGCAAAAAATATCGTTCTCGAAAGGAAAAAAAGCGCGATAACCACCGTTGGACAGTTAAACGCGATAATAGAAAAGAGTATTCCCGCTAAATTTAAGCGCGACGGACATCCGTCGAAAAGAACTTTTCAGGCAATAAGGATAGAAGTCAACGGCGAACTCGACGACCTTTACGATACAGTAATAACAATGACGCGCGGACTTAAAAAGGGCGGAAGAATTGCGATAATTACTTTTCACTCGCTCGAAGACAGAATAGTAAAACGCGCTTTCCGCGAACTCGAAACGGATTGCATATGCGATAAAAGTCTTCCGGTTTGCGTGTGCGGCAAAAAACGCGAAGCGGTAATAATTACAAAACATCCCGTAACCGCAAGTGAAGAAGAACTCGCCGTAAATAAACGTTCAAAAAGCGCGAAACTCCGCGTTGCAGAAAGAGTATAAAAGCGCATAAACGAATTACGTATATACCTAAAAAAGGGGAAGGAGCATTACTATGATAACGACAAGGCGTTCAAACGGATACGATACCGTAGAAACCGTAAGGGGCGGAGTTGACGTTCTCGACAGGAAAATTTCGGGAATAAGCGAAACCGCGCCGGCGCGCGAAGAGAGTATGGAAGAAGCGAAAGCGAGAATGCAACGCAATCTCGACCGTCTTTTAAACTATGACAGATATTCCGAAATCGAAGCGGAAGAAAAAGCAGCCGTTATAGAAGACGCTCCCGAGACCGAAAAGATAGAAACGGTTGCTTATTCCGATGAGGATATTCGTCCGACAACTACGACCACGCAGTTTATAGACGGCGATCCGCAGATTTTCAACGACGCGGAAAAAAGCAAAAAAGAAGAAAAAAGCACCTATAAACTAAACGGAAAAGGCAAACTTGTCGTAGTGCTTTACGCGCTTGTCGTAACCGTGGTTTTGGCGCTTATAGTGCTAAACACGGGCGTTCTGAAATCGCTTTCAAAAGACGTGGCGACTTTGGGCGAATCGTACAGAGCGCAAGCGGCGGCAGTCAGCGCGCAAAGAGCGGAAATAGCCGAGATATCTTCGGACGAGTATATAGCGAGAGTGGCGGAAACGGATCTCGGTATGATTTTAAGGTAATTAAAAACGGGGATTTGACATATACATTATAACGCAAGGAAAAGTTTTCCGAAAGTTATAAAAAAGGGGTCAAAACCATAAAAACAGATTTTTCAATAACGCTTTTACGAAAGAGGTTATTCGCGATTACGATTGCGGTAGCCTTTTTATTTTGTTTTGTTTTAGGCAGATTGTTCTACGTCCAGATAATTTGGGGCGAAGATTTACAGAAAAAGGCGATAGATCAATGGACGCGCGAAATACCCGTTATTGCAGAGCGCGGCGTAATAACCGACGTTAACGGCGTGTTGCTTGCGGCAAACGACGATACTTATACCGTGTTCGTGCGTAAAAAAGCAGTCGAAGATTTAAACGCTTTATGCGCCGCGCTGTCGGATACGTTGGGGCTCGGTTACGAGTACGTATATAAGCGGCTTACGGAAACGGTTTCGAGCGAAATAACGATAAAAAAACAGGTCGAAAAGGATAAGATAAATAAACTGTTATCTTACGGGTTCAGCGGAGTGTATTATTCGCGCGATAATTCAAGGGTTTATCCGTATAACGATTTTTTAACGCAGGTTTTGGGTTTTACTTCGACTGACGGTAAAGGTCAATCGGGGCTGGAACTTTATTACGATAAATATTTGAGCGGGATTGACGGCGAAATACTGTACGAAACGGATATCGTCGGCGTAGAAATTGACGGCGGCAAAGCGAGTTACGTTCCCGCAACGGGCGGGCTGAATCTTAAACTTACCGTCGATTACGAAATTCAGCAACTTGCGGAAACGGCTATGAGCGAGGCGATGGAAATTCACAATGCTAAATCCGCGCAAATGATCGTGTTAGACCCGCAAAGCGGCGCTATACGCGCGCTTGCGATAAAACCGTCTTACAATTTAAATGATATCCCGCGCGACGATACCGCCGCGCTCTATAAAGCGTCGCGCAACAGTATGTTCTGCGACGTGTACGAGCCGGGGTCCACTTTTAAGATACTGACCGCGGCGGCAAATATAGAAGAATATTTCAAAGGCAACCCGAAAGCTTATTCGGTAGAGCATATATTCAATTCTTCAAGGTACAGATATATCGACGGGCAAAAGGTAAAATGTTGGAGTAATCACGAACACGGCAAGCACGCAAATCTCAATTTACAGGGCGCGCTTAACAACAGTTGCAACCCGATATTCGTAGATATAGCCATGTCGCTCGGCAAGGATACAATGTATAAATATATAGAATTGTTTAATTACGGAGCGACGACGGGCGTGGACTTTTCGGGCGAAGCGCAAGGTATGATATTGCCTTTAACCGCAGTACAGAACGTCGACCTTGCAAGAATAGCGTTCGGTCAGACGATAGCGGTTACGGGCTTGCAACTTGCGGCGGCGACCGCGGCGGCGATAAACGGAGGGAACTATTACGCACCGTATCTCGTGCAGGAGATTTATTCGGATAACGGAATAATTGCGGAAAGCGTTGCGGCTAAACCCAAAGCAAAAGCGGTAAGCAAAAAAACGTCGGCGGTTTTGTCGGAAATGCTCGAAGGCGTAATTAAAGACGGTTCGGGTAAAAAGGCGTATATAGAAGGCTACCGCGTAGCGGGGAAGACGGGCACGGCGCAAAAATACGAAAACGGCAGACTTGCGGCAGGTAAATACGTGTCGTCTTTTGTCGGATATTTTCCGGCAAACGACCCGAAATATCTCGCGCTCGTTATAATTGACGAGCCGCAGGGCGAATATTACGGTAGCACGGTCGCCGCGCCGTATGCAAAGCAGGTTTTTGAAGGAATAATAAACGTCAAGGGTTTAGCGCCTGTTGACGCGTGATTAAAAAGGGTCGGGAGATTCAGACAAGTGAAGTTATCGGAAATATTAAAAGACGTGTCTTTTAAAGAAGTAATAGGTTCAACCGATTGTGAAATAAAAGACGTATCGGCAGACAGTAACGCGGTAAGCAAAGGCGGGCTGTTTATTTGCGTCAGCGGCGGCAACTACGACGGACACGATTTTATAAAGCAAGTGGAAGATTACGGGTGCTCGGCGGCGATAGTGGAGAAAAGGCTCGATACGCGACTTACGCAGATAGTAGTAAGCGACGCAAGGCAAGCAATGAGCGAAGTCGCCGCGGCGTTTTACGGGCACGCCGACAAAAAAATGAAGATAATAGGCGTTGTCGGCACGAACGGTAAAACTACGACCACGCATCTTATCGCTTCTATACTGATAAATTCCGGCGTTAAGTGCGGACTTATCGGCACGCTCGGCGTTTTTTACGGTAACAAATATTTTGAGCCGACGCTTACTACGCCCGACCCTTTGGAGTTACATAAAACGCTTGCGGATATGTTTGATAGCGGAGTCGAAGCGGTGGTAATGGAAGTTTCCGCGCACGCGGTTTATCTCAAAAAAGTTTACGGTCTTGAATTCGAGATAGGAGTTTTTACCAACCTTTCGCAGGATCATCTGGACTTTTTCGGGGATATGGAAAACTATAAAAAGGCTAAAACTTCGTTTTTTTGCAATAATTTCTGTAAATACGTCGTTACTAACAGCGACGACGCTACGGGCGCGGAAATAGCGAAGAATTCAAAAAGCAAGGTGATAACTTACGGGATAGAAAACCCTGCCGACGTGTTTGCGATCGAAATAGACGAAAAACAGGCGGAAACGAGTTTTATTTTAAATCTGTTCGATTGCATTTACGACGTGAATTTAAATCTGATAGGAAGATATAACGTGTATAACGCCATTGCGGCGGCGACGACTTGCGCGCTTTACGGGGTTTCGCCTGAAAAGGTTGCGGAAGGGGTGGAAAATTTAAAGGGCGTAAGCGGCAGATTAGAGTGCGTGTACGACGGCGATTTTTCCGTGTACATAGACTACGCGCATACGCCTGACGGGCTTTTGAAATGTCTTTCGACGTTAAAAGAGCATACGCAAAACAGATTGATATGTGTGTTCGGTTGCGGCGGAAACAGGGATAAAGAAAAAAGACCCGTTATGGGGAAAATAAGCGGCGAGATAGCCGATTTTACCGTTCTTACGTCCGACAATCCGAGATACGAAGAGCCTATGGAAATTTTGTGGCAGATAGAGCGCGGCGTTTCTGAAAAAACCGACGGATACGTTATAGTTCAGGAGCGCGCGGAAGGGATAGCATACGCGCTCGATATGGCAAAAAAAGGCGATATCGTACTTATCGCGGGTAAGGGCAGCGAAAAATATCAGGAAATTTTCGGTATAAAACGCCCGTTTTGCGACAAAGATTTTGTAGACGAATATTTGCGGAGAAAAAAATGAGCGTAATACTTTCTGCGGGGCTTTGCACTCTCGCGCTTGTCGTTACGGGCGGATTTTTGTTTATACCCGTATTGAGAAAGGCGAAAGCGGGACAGCCCATATTGAAATACGTAAAAGAGCACGAAAACAAAAACGGAACGCCGACAATGGGCGGTCTGTTTTTCATACTGCCGCTATCCGCGGTTTTTTTTGTTTTCGGCGGCGCTAAGTCAAGAATCGCGACGGTGTCCGTAGCGATAGGGCTTTTCTATATGCTGGTCGGGTTTTTAGACGATTTTCTTAAAATAAAACTGAAACACAACGAAGGGTTAAAGCCATACCAAAAAATAATCTTTCAGACTGCGATAGCCGTTCTCGGCGGCGCGTTTGCTTATTTTAACGGACTTACCGATTTATATATTCCGTTCGTTAAAAAAACGGTAGACGTCGGAATATGGATAACGGTCGTTATCGCGCTCGTATTCATAGCCGTAACGAACAGCGTCAATCTTACGGACGGTATGGACGGGCTTGCAGGCGGAGTGTCAATGTGTTATCTTTTCGCGATTGCCGCCGTGATTGTACTTGAAAAGGGCTTTGCGCCGTACTTAAAAAGCGAAGAGTATGACGGATTGTTTTTGCTGATTTCGGTAATGATTTTCTCTATTTTCGGATTTCTCGTTTTCAACGTGCCGAAAGCAAAAGTGTTTATGGGCGACACGGGCTCGCTGTCTCTCGGCGGTTTTGTGGGCGCTGTTTCCGTATTTTCGGGTAATACGCTTTTTATACCCGTAATAGGCTTTGCGTTCGTGTGGTCAAGCCTTTCGGTGATAATACAGGTGGCGCATTTTAAACGCACGAAAAAAAGAGTGTTTTTAATGGCGCCCTTTCATCATCACTTGCAAATGAAGGGCTTTACAGAAACGCAAATTTGTTTTTATTATTCGGGGTTTACCGTCATATTAGGGCTTGTCGCCGTCATATTTTATTTATGAGGTGAAAGCATGTACTATAAAAATCAAAAATTTTTGATACTCGGCGTTTCCAAAAGCGGTATTGCGGCGGCAAAACATGTGCTTAGCGAAAACGCCGTTTGTCGTTTTTACGAAGAGATGTCAAGCGATAAAATATCCGCGGCGAAAAGCGAAATCACATCTCTCGGCGGCGAAGAAGCGACAAGGGAAAATATCGACGCGGTTTTAACCGATACCGACGTCGTTGTGATAAGTCCCGGCGTTCCGATAAATCATCCCGTAGCGGTAAAAGCGAAGTCTCTTAAAAAGCGCATTATCGGCGAACTCGAACTCGGCTTTGAAAGTTTCACTCCGCCTTTTATCGCGGTAACGGGCACTAACGGCAAAACCACGACCGTTTCGCTTATAAATGACGTTTTGGAAAACGCCGGAATAAACAGTAAACTTGTAGGTAACGTCGGCGTGCCGCTCACTTCAAAAACAGACCGCGCGGGCGGCGACGCGGTATTCGTTGCGGAAGTGTCGAGTTTTCAGTTGGAAAGCGTAAGCGAATTTCATCCTTATATATCCTGTATTCTGAATATTGCGCCCGACCATCTGGAAAGACACTATACGATGGAAAATTACATATTCTTAAAAAAACGCATATTCGTCAATCAGAAGGAAAACGATTATTGCGTGCTTAATTACGACGACGAAACCGTGAAGAGTTTTTATGCCGATATAAAAGCAAAAGTCGTATGGGTATCCTGCGCGGAAGAAGTCGACGGCGCGTATTTAAAGGACGATGCTCTGTTTTATAAAGGTGAAAAGATAATCGACGCGGATAAAATCCCGCTTGTCGGCAGACACAACGTTTATAACGCGTTGTTTGCTATCGCGGCGGCGCGTATCATGGGCGTAAGCGCCGAAACCGCGGCGCGCGCGATAGAAAATTTCAAGGGCGTGCCTTTCCGTGCTCAACTCGTCGCCGAGATAAACGGCGTGCAGTTTATAAACGACTCAAAGTCCACGAATACCGCTTCGGCGATAACCGCAATATCGGCGGCAAAACGCCCGACGGTACTGATTCTCGGCGGAAGCGAAAAGGGCGAAACGTACGAAAAACTTTTCGATTGCGTTAAAAACTCGGCGGTAAAACACGTAGTTTTAACGGGTAGATCGAGAAGAAACATGCTTGTGGCGGCGGATAAAGCGGGGTATTACGACGTAACGGTTTGCGCGGATTTCGATTACGCGGTAAAGATCGCGGCTATGATGGCTGAAAGCGGCGACGCCGTGCTTTTAAGCCCCGCCTGCGCGAGTTTCGACGTCTTTTCGGGGTTTGAAGAACGCGGTGAAAGATTTAACTCGATAATCGGAGCGAATCGGTGAAACCGCTTAAACGAAAAGTCGGAGGCGATTACGCGCTGCTTATTGCCGTAGCGCTTTTGGCGTCGATAGGCACGGTGTTTATATATTCTGCAAGCAATTATTCGGCAAGCGCTACATACGGCGACGGATTGTTTTTTGTCAAAAAACAGGTGATAGGCATAGTTCTCGGCATATTCGCAATGCTTTTTACGGCATTTTACGACTACGGAAAGTTAAAAAAATTCACTTTGCCTATCGCCGTAGTTTCTTTTGTGCTTTTAGCGCTCGTATTTGTGCCTGGCGTCGGCGTAGAAAATTACGGCGCTAAACGCTGGATAGGTTTCGGCGGTTTTACTATTCAACCGTCGGAAATAGCAAAGTTTTCGCTCATTTTATTTGCCGCCACTTACTTTTCGGCGTATAAGGACAGGGCGACAAGTTTTGTCGGCGTTCTTCCCGTGCTGTTGTTCGGCGGCGCGATCTGTCTTTTCGTTATTTTAGAGCCTAATATGTCGATTACCGTGTGCATCGCGCTTTTAATGCTCACTATGGTATTTGCGGCGGGGCTAAAAATAAAAGCGCTTATGTGCATAGTTCTTCCGGCGCTTGTTGCGGGCGTGGTGTTGATAATTATAGAACCTTACAGGTTAGACAGGCTTGCCGCATTTTTAAATCCATGGTCAAACCCCAAGGGGGAAGGCTATCAACTTCTTCAATCGCTCTACGCGCTGGGGTCGGGCGGATGGTTCGGCGTCGGACTTTTTCACTCCCGCCAAAAATACGCGTTTTTGCCTTTTGCGGAATCCGATTTTATTCTGTCGGTCATCGGCGAAGAGATAGGCTTTATCGGACTTGTGCTGTTTTTTGCGCTTTTAGCGTTTATAGTGTTTCGCGGAATACGCGCGGCAAGACGCGCAAAAGACGTTTTCGGGTTTATTCTCGCAATAGGAATAACAATGATATTCGGAATACAGACGGTAATAAACGCGCTCGTGGTAACGGGAAGTATTCCGCCGACGGGACTACCGTTGCCACTCGTTTCAAGCGGCAATACGTCTATAATAATTTTTATGGCGGAAATGGGCGTGCTTTTTAACGTGTCGAAGTCCGGTTCAATCACGTTTTAATTTAATATTCCATAGTATAAAGTAAGGCGGGCGGCAAACGGAAAGCCGTTCGTCTTATTAAACGTAGCCGTTTTGCGGCGATAAGGGGAATATCTATGGATTTTAAAATAAACGGCGGAAGAGCGATTTGCGGCACGTTAAAGACCGAAAGCGCCAAAAATTCCGTACTGCCCGTAATGGCGGCGGCGATTCTTACCGACGAGCAAACGGAGATAAAAAATTGCCCGAAAATCGCGGACGTTTTAAATATGGCGGAAATTTTAAAAAGTTGCGGGATACCCGTCGGGTTTTCTGAGAGCAGTCTTTTTATAAATTCGTCGGATACGAAAGATAACGCGCAAAGCGTATGCGTATTCGACAAATTATTATCGGAAAAAGTGAGAACTTCCGTGCTTATGCTCGGCGCGCTTTCGGCAAAAAACGGAAA
>CAJOMP010000026.1 GCA_905235785.1 uncultured Clostridia bacterium
GAGCGCGAACAAACGCTTAACCAACTGCTCGTTCAGATGGACGGTTTTGAAACAAACGACGGCATAATAGTGATGGCGGCGACAAACCGCGCGGATATACTTGACCCCGCGCTTTTAAGACCCGGCAGATTTGACCGTCAGATTTTCGTAAACGTGCCGGACGTTCGCGGCAGGGAAGCGATATTGAAGGTGCACGCGCGCAACAAACCGCTTTCGCCCGACGTTAATTTTAAGACGGTCGCGCGTATGACGAGCGGATTTTCGGGCGCGGATCTTGAAAACCTTTTGAACGAAGCGGCGATACTTGCCGCGCGCGAAAACAGAAGATATATAACCAACAAAGATTTATACGAAGGCATAAACAAAGTGCTTTTAGGCCCGCAGAAAAAATCGCGCCTTGTTACCGAAACGGATAAACGGATAACCGCTTATCACGAATCGGGGCACGCGATCCTTGCAAGGCTGTTGCCGCATTGCGACCCCGTGCACGAAGTTTCTATAATTCCGCGCGGGCAAGCGGCAGGGTATACTATGACCCGACCCGATACCGACGACAATCATTTAACAAAAGCGAAACTTTTAGACGATATCGTTATGACGCTCGGCGGCAGAGTTGCCGAAGAACTCATTATTCAGGATATTTCAGCGGGGGCGTCCGGAGATATTCAAGCGGTTAGTAAGCGCGCGAGATATATGGTTACCGAGTGGGGTATGAGCGAAAAGGTTGGTCCTATTTCCTACGCTTCGGATAAAGAAATATTTATCGGGCGAGACATGGCGTCGCACGTAACTTACAGCGAAGCGACCGCCGCCGTAATCGACGACGAAGTTCAGAAAATAATTATGGAAGGGCTCGAAAAAGCGCGTAAACTCTTAAAAGAGCATAAAAATCTTCTCGATACGATGGCGAGAGTTTTAGTCGAAAGAGAAACGATATTCTCCGAAGAAGTGGATATGATAATGGAAGGCAAGTCCGCGGACGACGTTATTGCGTTTATGGATGAAAACGAACGCACGCTTTCGCAAAATCCGTTTGCGAGAAAAGCAGGACCCGACGCCGTAAAAGAGTACGAAAAGAAAAACGTCGCAAGCGAAAAGACCGAAAACGCCGACGATAAACCGGACAAATCGGAAAATTCGGATAATTCGGGTAAGGCAAAAAAGACGGGAAAAACAAATAAAAGCAAAACCGCCGAATCGTCGCCTAAAAAAGACGAATAAATTTTCAACAAGTTGCGACCTGTGTGCGTAATTCCGCTGTTTATAACGAGAAATAATGAGCAAAAGAGAGAAAAAAATGGGTAAAATTATTGCTTTTTCCAACCAGAAAGGCGGCGTAGGAAAAACGACTACTTGCGTAAATCTGTCCGCATACCTTGCGAGCAAGGGATATAAGTGTTTGCTTGTGGATCTTGACCCGCAAGGCAACGCGACGAGCGGGTTGGGGTTTGCGAAGAGCGACGTGAAAAATTCCGTTTATAACGTTATGATAGACGACGTTCCGATTGCGGACGCGGTGTATAAAACCTGCGTAGACGGGCTTGATCTTTTGCCTTCGAGTATAGATCTTGCGGGCGCGGAAGTGGAACTTGTATACATTAAAGACAGAGAACACGTCTTAAAAAAGGTTTTAGACAGCGCGCGCGAGAGTTACGATTTTATAACCGTCGATTGCCCGCCGTCTTTGGGGCTTTTGACGATAAACGCGTTGGCGGCGGCGGATTCCGCGCTTATTCCTATTCAGAGCGAATATTACGCGCTCGAAGGATTAAGTCAACTTATGAACACTATCCGTCTTGTAGTAAAGCACCTTAACCCGACGCTTAAAATCGAAGGCGTTGTGCTTACAATGAACGATAACCGCGCGATAATTTCCCGCCAGATATCGGCTGAAATAAAAAAATTTTTCGGCAAGAGCGTTTTTGAGACCGTTATTCCGAGAAACATACGCCTTGCGGAAGCGCCGAGCCACGGCGTTCCGATAATGCTCCACGATACGAGGTGTTCGGGGGCGAAAGCGTATCTTGCGTTTACTGACGAATTTTTGGAACGCCAGCCGAAAAAGACTAAGGCGGCGGCAAAACAAGCGTAAAATGCAAAACTTTTTTACGGAGAGATAAAAATGAAACCTAACAGGGGACTCGGAAAAGGGCTTTCCGCTCTCTTTTCCGAAACGGAAGAAGATTACGGAAAAAGCCTTTTATTCGAAGACAAGGAAGACGCGAGAACTGTATCGGAAATAGCGATATCCGACATATACGCCAACCCCGATCAGCCGAGAAAGGTGTTTGATGAAGACGCGCTTAACGAACTTGCGGCGTCAATCAAAAAGCACGGCGTAATAATGCCTATAATCGTCAATAAAAACGGCAACCGTTATATGATAATAGCGGGCGAACGCCGTTTTCGGGCGTCGAAGATTGCGGGGCTTGACACCGTTCCCGTTATCGTCAAAAATTACGACGAAAGGCAAATCAAAGAAATTTCGCTTATCGAAAACCTGCAACGCGAAGACTTAAACCCCATAGAAGCGGCTACGGCGATGCGTTCGCTTATGGACGACTATCATTTATCGCAGGAAGAACTTGCCGATCGTATCGGCAAATCCCGTTCGGCGATAGCGAACACTTTAAGGCTTTTGAATTTACAGGACGACGTCCTTAATATGGTCAAAAGCGGTGAACTGTCCGCAGGACACGCACGCACGATAGTGTCAGTCCCCGCCGTCGATCAGAAGAAAATGGCTACGGCAATAGTGAAGGGCGGACTTTCCGTAAGAGCGGCGGAAAAACTCGTAAAAGATTATTTTCTTCCCCCCGAAGAGAAAAAGAAGAAAGCAAAAATGCCGCTTTCCGCGGAACTTAAAGAACTTATCGGCGAGATGCAACGGGTATTCGGCACGAAAGTCAACGCTATCGGCAACGACAATAAGGGCAGAATTTATATAGATTATTACACGCGCGACGATCTCGACAGGCTTTCCGAGATGCTCGAAACGCTGAAAACCAAACGGTTTTAATATAAGGCAATAGTCAAAACCGATGAGTGTACTTATAAAAAATTAAAGGGTGGAAAAGTAAAATGTGGATTTATATCTGGCTGGCGGTTACCGCCGCCGCGCTGATAATAGAGTTTATCACGAGCGAACTCGTTTCCGTTTGGTTCGTGGGCGGCGGACTCGTCGCGATGTTGCTTGCGGGGCTGGGGCTTGACTGGTATTTTCACGTACCCGCGTTTATCGTCGTGTCGTTCGCGTTGATGGTTTGTTTCAGACAACTCGCGTTGAAAAAACTGAACAAAGCCGCAGAGAAAACCAACGCGGAAACGGTTATCGGAAAGGAATTCGAACTTTTGACGGATATCGGTTTCAACAAAGCGGGTTCGGTCAAGATAAACGGCGTGGTCTGGACGGCGGTGGCGGAAGACGAAAACGCGGAAATTCCCGCCGGTACGAAAGTTATTATAGAAAAAATCGAAGGAAATAAATATATTGTAAAGGAGAAACAATTATGACACCGGGATTGATAGTATTGATAGTTTTAGCGGCAATTGTATTCGTTATTTTAGTCGCGTCGATAAAAATCGTGCGGCAATCGACGGCGCTCGTGGTCGAAAGGCTCGGGAAATTCAACAGGCTTTTAAACACGGGCATACACTTTATAGTGCCGTTTATCGACAGAAGCGTCGGCGGGCCTATATCTCTAAAAGAACGCGTTGCCGATTTTGCGCCGCAACCCGTTATCACCAAGGATAACGTTACCATGCAGATAGATACCGTAGTGTATTATCAGGTAACGGACGCGAAACTGTTTACTTACGGCGTTGAAAACCCCATAAAGGCGATAGAAAATCTTACCGCGACAACGCTCCGTAACCTTGTCGGCGAGTTGGAACTCGACGGCACGCTTACTTCGAGAGATACGGTAAACAGCAAGATGCGAATAATTTTAGACGAAGCGACCGACCCTTGGGGCATAAAGATAAACCGCGTGGAACTTAAAAATATTCTGCCGCCAAAGGATATTCAGCAAGCGATGGAAAAGCAGATGAGAGCGGAGCGCGAACGGAGAGAGTCTATTCTGAAAGCCGAAGGCGAAAAGCGCAGTAACATTTTGGTCGCGGAAGGCGAAAAAGAAGCAATGATTTTACGCGCCGAGGCGAAAAAGGCGGCGGTGATAGCCGAAGCGGAAGGTACGGCGACGGCGATAAAAATGATAAACGAAGCAAATCCGAACGCGGCTTACCTTACTCTTAAAGGATACGACGCGTTGAAAATTATGGCGGACGGCAAGTCCACTAAGATTATCGTTCCGAGCGAAATTCAGAACGTAACGGGACTACTCGCGAGTTTAAAAGCGGTAGTGGAAAAAGAAAATCCCGAAAATTAACAAAATCCGTCTTCCCGACGCCTATAATATAGGCGTCGGGAAGACGTCTTACCTATGATAACTTTAAAAAAACTTGGCAATAATATGGATATTATCCGTCCGTATATAGAACAATACGGCGGAATTTTTAACGACTTGACGCTCGGCACGCGCTTTATGTGGGGCGACGAGTTCGGTATAGAATACGCTATAATCGGCGATACTCTTATAATGCGTGAAACGTATAGCGAACACTCGTCTTTTTATTATCCTATGGGAAAAGACGTTGAAAGCGCGCTCGCCGCAATAGAAGAGATCGCCTTTAACACGGGTACGGGAGTTTTGGCGTTCGGGTGTTTGAGTGAAGAACAAACCGCGGATATTTTGCGTAGATATCCCTATGCCGAAGTAACGAATTATCGCGACTGGTACGACTATATTTATCCCGCGGCACAGTTTAAATCGTATGCGGGGAAAAAACTTTCGGGACAAAGAAACCACGTCAATAAATTCAAAAAACTCTATCCCGACTATAAGGTCAATTTTATAAGTGAAAAAGATATTCCCGAAATCAAAAAATTTCTGAAAGAATACGAAAGCGAAAACGACTTGTCCGGTTGGGCGGCGGAGGAACAACCCCGCGTTTACGCGCTTTTGGATAATATGGAATATCTCGAACAGTTCGGGATATTTATCACCGTAAACGGGAAAATCGTTTCCGCGTCTATCGGTGAAATTCTGGGCGAAACGCTTTTCGTTCACGTGGAAAAAGCGTTAAAAGAATACGAAGGGGCGTATCCTATGACCGCGCAAGAGTTTGCGAAAGCGTTTGCTTGCGACAGGGTCAAATTTATAAACCGCGAAGAAGATTGCGGAGATATAGGACTTCGCATTTCTAAAACGCAATATCACCCGTCGGAGATAAAGCCTAAAAATTACGTTACGATAAAAAAGTCTTTTTCCTTTATTTGTACGCCCGTAACTATCGACACCGAAAGATTGAAAATTACCGACATAACGGAACAGGATAAAGACGTTTACGCAACACTCTTTACCGACGAAGAAATAAACCGATTTTACGGGTACGATTACAGACAGGATTTAGGAAAAAACAAGCCGGACGGCGAGTACTTTTTTAACTTTATGCAGTCGCTTAAAGCGAAAAAAGAAGAATATTCGCTTGCCGTGAAAAAGGACGGCAAAATGATAGGCGAAGTTGTGTTCTATAATTTCGGCTACGCGGCGGAAACGGAAATAGGGTTCAGATTTTTTACCGAATATCAGGGCAAAGGTTACGCTTATGAAAGCGTAAAAGCGGCGATAAAATACGCCTTTTCCGTCGGGTTTAAAAAAATAACGTGCAGGCACTTTAAAGAGAACGCCCGCTCGGAAAAACTTATCTTAAAACTCGGCTTTATCTTCACGCGCGAAGATGAAACGCATAAATATTACGAACTGAAAAAATAGAGTGAAAAAATTGATTTTTTTTCGCCCGCCGCATTTAATAAGCGGCGGGCGAAAAACGCGATATCAAGTTAAAAAGATTTAACAACTTTTACTACGGCGGCTTTAAGGTCTTTTTCCGAACCGTCGTTTTTTATTACCACGTAAGGCGTAAGGTCAAAACTGTCGTAATCTATCTGTTTTTTCAGCCTGTCCGAAATTTGTTCTTCCGAAAGAGCGGAGCGCGCTTTAACGCTTTCGACACGCGCGGTTTTTTCACGGGTTATAACTATCACCTTGTCAAAATATTTTTGAAATCCGTTTTCAAATAAAAGCGGCACTTCCACAATCGCCGTGCCTTTTGCCTTTTTTGCGCGCGACAGGGCGATTTTAAACGTTTCGTTTGTTAAATATTCCGTTAAAAACCCGTATTTTTCTTTATCCGAAAAAACTATGCGGGCAATTTCCTTTTTGTCGGCTTTTAAAAATATTCTGCCTTTTATTGCGGAAGGAAAAACTTCCCGCAATTTTTTAAGCGTTTTGCGGCGGCGGTAAAGGTTGTCCGTTATCTCGTCGCAACTTACAGTTTTGTATCCGTGTTCTTTTAAAGCGTCAAGCGCGGTCGATTTTCCGCTGCCTATCCCGCCCGTTAAACCTATTATCATTGTCGTTTTCCGTTTTACCGTTATACCTGTGTGTTTTTAACGCGCTATTTTGCGTCGAACCAAGTTTTTCCGCTCCCCACCGAAACCGTGAGCGGCACGGCGAGTTTAACCGCGTTTTCCATTTCTTCCACGAGTATTTTACGGACTTTTTCTTCTTCGTAAATATACGCGTCTATTATAAGTTCGTCGTGTATCTGTAAAATAAGTTCGGAATTTAAGTTTTCCTTTTTAAGTCGACGATAAACGCCGAGCATCGCGAGTTTTATTATGTCCGCAGACGAACCTTGTAGCGGCATATTCATAGCGGCGCGCTCGCCGAAACTGCGCAGAGCGTAGTTAGATGAGCGTATTTCGCGGATATATCTTCTGCGCCCAAGCATAGTTATCGCATAGCCCGTTTCTCTTGCGAACTCTACGTTTTTATTCATATATTCTTTGACTTCGGGATACTCTTTGAAATACGCGTCGATATAGCCTTTCGCTTTAAACGGCGCGATTTTCAGATTTTTTGCGAGCCCGAATTCGCTTATCCCGTAAATTATTCCGAAGTTGACCGCCTTTGCGTTTGCGCGCATTTCGCGGGTTACTTCTTCCTGCTTTACTCCGAAAACTTTTGCGGCGGTGGCGGCGTGAACGTCTTTATCCGAATTAAACGCGTCGATTAGCCCTTTGCATCCCGAAAACGCGGCGAGAAGACGCAATTCTATTTGCGAATAGTCCGCGCTTATCAAAATTCTGTCGGTTGCTTTCGGTACGAAAAATTTTCTGAGTTCCCGACCTTCTTCGTCCCGCACGGGGATGTTCTGTAAATTCGGCTCTTTTGAAGAAAGTCTGCCCGTCGACGTAGTCGTCTGATTGAAAGACGTGTGTATAAGTCCCGTTTTGCGGTCGATAAGCGGTTTAAAGCCTTCGACGTACGTGGAATTGAGTTTCTGTATTTTTCTGTATTCGAGTATAAGCGGTACGATAGGATGCGCGGTTTCAAGCGATTCTAAAACGTCCGCGCCCGTTGAGTAGCCCGTTTTGGTCTTTTTACCTTTGCCTATTTTAAGTTTGTCAAACAGCACTTCGCCGAGTTGCCTTGGAGAATTGACGTTTAAACTTTCGTCGCCCGCGAGTTCGCGTATTTTCCGCTCGTAGTTTGCGGCGACCTTGGTGTATTTTTCGCCCGTCTCGTTCAGCGCGGCAAAATCCACTTTAAATCCCGCGGTTTCCATATCGAATAACACGTCGGCAAGCGGAAGTTCCACGTCGCGGTAAAGTTCCGCCACTTTTTCGCTTTCGAGTTTTTCCGTCAGCGTTTCGTAAATCGAAAAAAGCGAATAAGCGGGGGTGTCCGTTCCGAAGCCGTATTCGTCCAAAACTTCCGAAAGCGTTTCCGCTTTTCCCGTGTAGTCGGTAAGATATTTCATTATAGAAACGTCGTCGCAAGGCGCGGAAAGCGTCAGCCCGTAATCCGAAAGAGTGTGTTTCAGTTCCTTTTTATCGAAAGTGATAAGCGTAGTCTTTCCGTTAAAAACGGCGTTTATCGCGTTAAGCACCGCCGCGCAAGAAAAACCGTCGCCCAAAATAGTTTCGCTTACGGGATAAACGTATTCGGTTTTTCCGTCGGAAAGGTTTACCGAAGACTTGGTTATGCAAACGGCGATTTTATCCGTAATGCCGAAAAACGGGGGTAAGTCGAGCGCTTGTGCCGCTATAACGTCGGCAGTTTTTGTTTCGGTCGCGATAACGGCGTCGCCCGTATCTCGCGACTCGAACAGTTCGGTTTTTGAATATAACGACTTGAATTCCAGCGCTACGAATTCGGCTTTCAATTCGGAAGAAAAGGTTTTCGGCACGCGCATATCGTCAAGCGAAAGATTTATTCCGCAATCGGTGTCTATCGTCGCAAGGGTGTACGATAAATAAGCGAACTCTTTCCCGTTTACGAGTTTTTCGCGCAGTTTGCCGCTGATTTTATCTACATTATTATAAATGCTGTCCAAAGAGCCGTATTCCGCAATAAGCGATTTAGCCGTTTTTTCGCCTATGCCGGCAACCCCCGGAATATTGTCGGAAGCGTCGCCCATAAGCGATTTTAAGTCAATTATCTGTTTCGGCGATAGCCCCGTTTTTTCTTTAAAGTTATCGCAGGTTAAAACGTCGACTTCGGTTATGCCGCGCTTGGTAAAATGCACTTCGGTAGTTTTGTCTACTAATTGAAAAGAGTCGCGGTCGCCCGTTACTATAACGGTAGTAACATCGTTCGCCTTTGCGAGAGTGCCTATAATGTCGTCCGCCTCGAAACCTTCTTTTTCCACAATGCGGATGTTCATAAGATTAAGCACTTCTTTTAAAAGCGGTATCTGCGGGCGCAATTCTTCGGGCATAGGCCTACGCGTCGCTTTATAACCGTCGTACATTTTGTGACGGAAAGTAGGGGCTTTTAAGTCGAACGCAACGGCGGCGTAATCGGGTTTCAGTTCTTGAAGAGATTTAATGAACATTGTGAGAAAGCCGAAAACACCGTTAGTGTATTTTCCGTCCTTCGTCGTTAAAAGCGGCATAGCGTAAAACGCGCGATTGATTAAACTGTTGCCGTCGATAAGAAGTAATTTTTCCATAACCCCCCTAAATACGCTTGCGAAAATAAAAAAAGTGTGATATCATATAGCAAGCGGAAAGAGAAATATTTTTAATCATAATAATTGTAGCACAAAAACTTATAAAAATACATCTAATTTCCATAAAAAGCGAAACAAATCGCCAAAGTGGTGAAATTGGCAGACGCGCCGGACTCAAAATCCGGTGGTAGCGATACCGTGCGGGTTCAAGTCCCGCCTTTGGCACCAAACAAGAATAATACGAACCCTGACGGAAAGTCGGAGTTCGTATTATTCTTTAAACGTGAGTATTTCGGCGTGAAAAAATCAACTATATACGGCATAATTAAAATTTATTTACAAGCCTATAACGGCGTTGTATCAAAGGGGTTGGAGAGCAGAAAACAATCTCACTCCCCGAAAAGGAATAAACCTTTAAAAACAGGTAAGACGCCACCGAATAAAAAAGGTTTATCTTTCCTAATAAGAATAAAACCATACATAAACTATATAAATTTTAAAAAACAATGCAAAAACCTTGACAAAGTTACGCATATTTGATACAATACATTAGCATCTCGGTTTCGGGGTGTTAATTTTTTCATGTTCGGAAGGTGCTTTATGGCAGCGAAAGGCGCAAGAAACAAGATAACTTTGGCTTGTACGGAATGTAAACAGAGAAATTACGACACGTTCAAAAACAAAAAGAACGACGCGGAACGTATCGAAATCAAAAAATACTGCAAATTCTGCGGTAAACATACCGTTCATAAAGAAGCGAAGTAATTTTCGGTTTATATTCGGCAGGTTTTTCGGCAAAGTTCGGCTTTTGTCCGAAAATATCGGGATTAAGGGGATTTTAAATGGAAAAACTTAAATCCAACAAAGACGGCTTTACCGCCACGACGGAAGAAGCCAAAAAACAAAGAGAGCAGGAAATTAAAGAAAAAGAAGCCAAAAAGGCTAAAAAGAAAGACGGCAAACCTAATTTCTTCAAGAGAATAGGTCTTAAAATCAGAGACGTGTTCTCCGAACTCAAAAGGGTTACTTGGCCGACTTTTCCGAAGGTCGTTAAAAAGACGGGCGTCGTGCTCGTCGTCGTTTTGGTGTTTCTCGTGATTATTACGGCGTTCGACACGGGACTTTTGAATTTGTTAACGCTCGTCGCTCCGAGAAGTTAAGGTGGAATAATGAGTATAGAAGACGCAAAGTGGTACGTTATTCACACATACTCGGGTTACGAGATGATGGTGAAAGATTCGCTTGAAAAACTGATAGAAAACAACAATCTGCAAGAAAACATTTTCGATATTCAGATTCCGACCGAAGAAACGCTCGAAGAAAAGGCGAACGGCAAGAAAAAGGTCGTCGAAAGAAAGAAATTTCCCTGTTACGTTTTTCTTAAAATGATATACAGTAACGAGATATGGTATCTCGTTACCAACACGCGCGGGGTAACGGGCTTTGTCGGACCGCAGGGCAGACCTATGCCGCTTACCGAAGAAGAAGTAAAACGTATGGGGCTCGGACCTAAAAACGTCGATATCGACTTTATCGTGGGCGACGACGTTCAGATTCTTAACGGCCCGCTTGAAACTTTCACGGGTAAGGTCGTTGCGATAAATCAGGCGGCGCAGAAAGTTACGGTAAACGTGTCTATGTTCGGCAGATCCACCGACGTGGAAGTGGAATTTTTTCAGGTTAAAAAGGTCAACGTTAAATCCGCGGATTAACGACGAAAGAATTCAAAAGATTAAATAATGATACTTATCGGTATAATCCGAGCAGTATATAGAGTGGGAGTTGCGGTTAAATTTTTTATGACGGCGACGATATTACCACCAAGGAGGTTATTATGGCAAAGAAAGTTACAGCAATCGTAAAACTTCAATTACCGGCAGGAAAGGCAACCCCCGGTCCGCCCGTAGGTTCGACTCTCGGTCCGCACGGAATCAATATTCCGGGCTTTACCAAGGAGTTCAACGCTAAAACGGCAGATCAGGCAGGGCTTATAATCCCCGTCGTTATGACGATTTATCAGGACAGGTCGTTTACTTTTATCTTAAAGACCCCGCCCGCTCCCGTTCTTATCAAGAAAGAGTGCGGTATAGAATCGGCAAGCGCAACGCCTAACAAGACGAAAGTTGCGAAGATCACGAAAGCGCAGGTCGAAAAGATAGCGAAACTCAAAATGCCCGACTTAAACGCGAACACGTTAGATGCCGCAATGAGTATGATCGCGGGCACGGCGAGAAGCATGGGCGTTGAAGTCGTAGATTAAGGAATATGTGGGAGAGATGTTTTCTCGGACGTACCACAGGAGGTAAAAAATGAAACACGGAAAAAAGTATATAGACAGCGTTAAAGCAATAGATTCCGCAAAACTTTACGACGCGGCGGAAGGTATCGGTTTAGTTCTCGACACCGCGAAAGCGAAATTCGACGAAACTATCGAATTGCACGTCAGACTCGGCGTCGATCCCAAGCAAGCGGATCAGCAGGTCAGGGGCGTTATCGTTCTTCCGAACGGAACGGGTAAAGACGTAAAAGTTTTGGTTCTCGCAAAGGGCGAAAAAGCGGACGAGGCGAAAGCCGCGGGCGCGGATTTTGTCGGCGCGGAAGATATGATTCAGAAAATCCAGACGGAAAACTGGTTCGATTACGACGTAATTATCACGACCCCCGATATGATGGGACTTGTCGGTCGTATCGGTAAGGTTTTAGGTCCGAAAGGCTTAATGCCTAACCCGAAGTCCGGTACGGTTACGATGGACGTAACGAAGGCTATCAAAGATACCAAAGCAGGTAAAGTGGAATACAGGCTCGATAAAAACGCCATTATCCATTGCGCTATCGGTAAAAAGAGTTTCGGCGTAGAAAAAATCAAAGAAAACTACGACGCGCTTATGGAAGCCATCATTAAGGCAAAACCTGCCGCGGCGAAAGGTCTTTATTTAAGGAGCGTTTCGCTCGCCAGCACGATGGGTCCGGGCGTAAAAATCGCCGCTAAAATTTAGTTGACAAACTTTAATTTTAGTGCTATAATCCTAATCGTATAATTAAATAGCCCAAGACAGTAGGTTTTTAACTCGCTTACATTAAGCGGACCAACCGAGGCGGAAATTAAAAGGCGATAATAACGCCCTTCTTCCGTTTCGGCAGAAGGGCGTTTTCAAATAAATCAAGGAGGTAATAAGATGTCGGCAAATTTAGAAGCGAAAAAACAGGTAGTAGAAGAAATAAAAGAAAAAATTCAGAACTCGAAATCGGTCGTTTTCGTTGCGTCGAAAGGTCTTACGGTTGCGGACGATACCGCGCTCCGTCGCGAATTCAGGGCAAAGAACGTCGAATATAAGGTTTTGAAGAACACGCTTATCCGTCGCGCTTTCAACGATCTCGGGATAAACGATTTCGACGAAGATTTGAACGGACCTACAACGGTAGCGTTCGGGGTAGACGAAACTTCGGCGGCGAAAATCGTTATAGACGCGGTCAAAAAGTACGAAGATAAGATTTCGGTAAAATGCGCGTATGTAGAAGGTAGCAGAGTTGACGAAAAGGGTGTTAAAGCGCTCGCGTCAATGCCTTCGAAAGAAGAACTCGTTGCGAAAATGCTCGGTTCTTTGCAAGCGCCTATATCAAATTTCGTGGGTGTGCTTTCGGCAATTCCCCGCGGCTTGGTTATTGCGCTTAACGCTATTGCGGAAAAGAAAGCGCAGTAGCTTCGGGTTGTAACCCAAAAAACAAAAAAATAAAAAAATAAAAAAATAATTTCAAAAAATTCGGAGGAAATTAAAAATGGCAGACATTCAGAAACTTTTAGAAGAAGTAAAAGGTATGACGGTTTTGGAACTTAACGAACTCGTTAAGGCGTTGGAAGAAGAATTCGGCGTAAGCGCGGCGGCTCCCGTAGCGGTAGCGGCTGCTCCTGCGGCAGGCGCGGCTGCTGCTCCCGCAGAAGAAGAAAAGACCGAATTCAAAGTAACCATCAAAGAAATCGGCGACAAGAAAATCGAAGTTATCAAAGCGGTAAGAGAATTCACCAC
>CAJOMP010000027.1 GCA_905235785.1 uncultured Clostridia bacterium
CTGTATCATTGCCTGAACGGCGTCTATACCTTCTTCCGCGGCTATATCGAGCGAACCCAAATCAAGGCTTGCGACCGCCGCAAGACACGCCGCAAGCGTTGCAAACGTCGCTATAACGTTTTCTTTCGCTATAAGTCCCGAGATTGCCGCTACCACGAACACCCAGCCGTAAGTCCCCAACTGACTGCCGAAGCCCAAAGGCGTGAAAATCGGTTGAACGAGCATCGAGATCTGCGCGAGAATACTCTGATTGACTTCTTCGTCTTCCAAAAATCCCCAAGAGAAAGAGAAGTGAGAAAGAACCCAGATAACTATCGTTGACGCAACTATTATCGTGAACGCTTTTTTAACGAAATGTTTTGTCTTATCCCAAAGGTGTATCATAAGATTCTTGAACTGCGGCGCGTGATAGGCGGGGAGTTCCATTATAAAGGGCGGGGTTTCGCCTTTAAGCGTGGTGTTTCTCATAAAGAGAACTGCAAGTATAGCAGAAACTATGCCCAAGAGATACATACCGTAAGTTATTAAATCTGCGTTACCTACGTTAAAATACGCGACGATAGCGCCCGCGACCGCGGTAAGGATAGGCAGTTTTGCGCCGCACGAGAAGAAAGGTATAACCCTGATGGTCGCCGCGCGTTCTTTATCGTCGGCAAGAGTTCTCGTGTTTATCATAGCGGGAACGGAACAGCCGAAACCCATTATCATAGGCAAAAACGCTCTGCCCGAAAGTCCGAATTTTCTGAACATCCTGTCGAGTATGAACGCGATACGCGCCATGTAGCCCGAATCTTCCAAAATAGAGAAGAAAAGGAACAGTACGAGTATCGGGGGCAGGAAAGACAGCACCGCTTTAAGACCTTCGATAATACCGTCGTTAATTAAACCTATCGCCCACACGCTCATACCGCTTTCGGCAATCAGGTTCACAAGCCAGCCGAACGCATATTCAACTATTATATTGTTCCATAAGTTGTTTATTATAACTCCGGGTGAGAACACCGCGCCGTCGTAGAAACACGCGAGCAACTGTCCGCCGAACGTTTCGGTATCCACGCCCAACTCGTCGAGCGAAGCAAAGCCGAAAATCTTGCCGAGATACAGGAAATCTTCTCCGAAAGTCAGATGGAATATAGCGAACAGTATTACCAAAAATATAGGTATACCCCAAATCTTATGCGTTAATACTTTATCCGCTTTGTCCGATTTCGTGCTTGCGAATTTTTCTTTATCCTTTTTGGTTACTACCGACGAAAAATTCTCCGATATGTACTTATATCTCGCGTCCGCGATAAGCGCTTCGAAGTCGCACCCGAAAGTGTCGTCTTTAAAAGTCTGTTTGAATTCTTCGACCATTTTCATGGTGTCTTTATGCGCGTTTACTTCGAGTTCGTCTTCTTCCGCAAGTTTCACCGCGTGGAACAAGGGATTTTGTACTCCCTGTCCGTCGAGCGCTATTTTAACGTCGGTGATAAGGTGAGCGAGCGCGCCGCTTTCCAAAACGGTTTTGCCGCTGCGCTTTACCTTGCAAGCCGCGTACGCCGCGTCCATAAGTTCGGAAAGCCCCGCGCCTTTCAATGCGGAAATAGCGACGACCGGAACGCCGAGTTTGTTTTCCAACGACTTTGCGTCGATTTTGTCTCCGCTTTTCTCCAACGCGTCCATCATATTTAAGGCGATAACCATAGGAACGTCGATTTCCATAATCTGCGTGGAAAGATAAAGGTTGCGCTCTAAATTAGTCGCGTCCACGATATTTATCACGCAATCGGGCTTTTCGTCCAACACGTAATTTCTCGCGATAACTTCTTCGGGAGTGTACGGCGAGAGCGAATATATCCCCGGAAGGTCTATGACCTGTATGGGTTCTGCGCATTTTTTGTACGTGCCTTCCCTTTTGTCTACGGTAACGCCCGGCCAGTTGCCGACGTGCGCCGTCGAACCTGTCAGACTGTTGAAAAGAGTGGTTTTACCGCAGTTAGGGTTGCCCGCCAAGGCAAATCTTATCATTTTATTACCTCCATAGTTACAAATTGAGCCTCGGATTTGCGGAGCGTCAGTTCGTAGCCCCTTACCGTGATCTCGATAGGGTCGCCGAGCGGCGCTTTCTTTCTTAAAAGAACTTCCGCGCCGGGGGTTATCCCCATATCGAAAAGACGTCTTTTAATTTTACCTTCGCCGCCGACCGCTAAAACCCTGCCCGTTTCGCCGATGGCAAATTCGTTCAACATTTTTTGCATTTGTCGTCTTTCTCCTTATATAATTTATTTTTTTACCGTATTAAAATTTTACTATTATATTGCGTCAGACCGCTTCCGCTACCAAAATTTTGGTAGAAATATTGCTGTCGAGCGCGATCCTGCCTTCCTTTAACTTGCATACGACCGCCCCCCCGCCGGACGACAGCACGGTTATTATACCGTTCTGCGTTATACCTAAACTTTCAAGATGTTTTTTCGTCTTTTCGTCGGTAAGAACGCGAAGTATTTTAAGTTCTCTGTTAATAGGCGCAAGTATTATCGGCATATTCTCTCCTTTTAGTTAGCATAAAGCAACTCGTTTTCAAAAAAATACGCAACCTGACGGTTAGCATATGTTAACTTTACGGTAATATAATAACACACCGAACTCGGAGTGTCAAATAAAAAAACAGATTTTTTTACAAAATTTTTAATTTTTTCAGCACGACTGAACTGACAGTCGCAACATATCGCCCGATTTCAGTTTCTCGTCCGTATATAATTTTATTTTTTGCTGAACGATTTTAGCGTCGGTAATTTCTTCGCCGCTTTCCGTTTCCATCTTTTCTACGGTTATTATATGATTGAAAGTTTCGGAAGGCGACAACACTTCGAGTTTATCGCCGACTTTAAAGCGGTTACGCATTTCGACGATGGCGTATCCGTCGCCGCCATCAATAACCGTCGCGATAAACTTATGCGTGCCGCGGCTCTGACTGTCGGTAAAATTTTCCGTGCGGTCGTTTTCGCCCAAAAGGTAAGCGGTAGTAAATTCTCTGTGCGCGGTTTTATCGAGTTCAAGGCGGTAAAACCCGTCTTTAACGTAATCTTTACCGACTTTATAATACGCGTCGAGCGCGCGACGGTAAGCGTTTATCACCGTAGCAAGGTAATATTCGGATTTCATACGACCTTCTATTTTAAATGAACATACGCCCGCTTCGCCAAGTTCCGATATATATTCGGATAAATTCAAATCTTTACTGTTTAAAATATAAGTGCCGCGCTCGTCTTCTTCCATTTCCATAAACGCGCCCGATGAACCTTTTTCGCGTATCTCGTAGTTCCAGCGGCACGCCTGCACGCACTCCCCGCGGTTAGAAGGTCTGCCCGCGCGGTAATCGGATAAAAGACATCTGCCGCTGTAACTTATACACATTGCGCCGTGAATAAAGGTTTCTATTTCTATATCGGGCACTTTTTCGTGAATTTCCGCAATTTCTTTTAAAGACAGTTCACGCGCTAAAATTACGCGCTTTACGCCTTGGTCTTTCCAGAACCGTACCGCCCTGTAATTTAAAAGGCTCGCCTGCGTAGAAACGTTGATGGGTAAATCGGGCGCGACTTCTCTCGCGAGCGAAATAAGCCCCGCGTCGGAAATAATCGCTCCGTCTATATGAATACCGTCTAAAAACCGCAGATACTTTTCCGCCTTGTCTATATCGTAATTTCGCGCGAGAATATTTACGGTAACGTATATCTTTTTACCCCGTTCGTGCGCGTAAAGCGCCGCGGACTTTAACTCTTCGTCGGTAAAATTCCCCGCGCTTGCGCGAAGACCTAACTCCTTTCCGCCGACGTAAACGGCGTCCGCCCCATAGTAAAAGGCAGTTTTAAGTTTGTTAAAGTCCCCTGCGGGCGCTAAAAGTTCGATTTTTTTCATACAGTTTTTCCGTTACGCTTACGCCGTCTTCCGTTTCGTAAACCGTGGTTTTAAGACTTTCGTCGTTAGTTATCTTATCTAAAAAATTTTCCAAAGAGTGTTTTATGGTGGCGTGTTTGTGCGGCGCGGTCTTGCCTTTTCCGACGTATCCGCGATACAACACGTTGTCGGCAAAAAGCACCCCGCCGACATTTAATGCGTTTATAAGGTTGTCGCAATATTCGCCGTAATGACCTTTCGGCCCGTCGAGAAAGATAAAATCGTACTTTCCAGATAATAAAGGGACTATTTCGGACGCGTTGCCGAGAAAAATTTTAGCCCGCTTATCCACGCCGAAAGCGCGGTAGTTTGCCCGCGCTTTTATTGCTTTATCTTCGTCTATTTCTATGCCCGTAAGCCGCGAATTTGTCGCCGCGAGCAACATCGCTATCCCCGACAGCCCTTCGTTTACGCCGATTTCGAGAATAGTCGTCGGGGCGTGTTCCGTTACCGTCTTTATAAGAAGGTCGAAAGATTTATCCCTTAACACGGGTTCGCCGCGTTCTCTCGCGTCCTGCCTTAAAGCGTAAATCCGTTCGTCCAACTTACACTACCATAACTATCGGAATTATCATCGGGTTTTTCTTTGTCGCTTTAAACACGTAATTCCGTAAACTTCTGCGTATTATGCCGGATAGTTCCGTTTCGTCGCGCACCGTCCTTAAATCGATTTGTTTTAAGGTGTTTGAAAGCGCTGCCTTTGCTTCCGCTATTGCGGAGTCGGTCATCACAAGCCCTTTACTCACTATCTCGACGGAAGAAAGCGTTGCGGAAAGTTCTTCGACCGCGACTACCGCGACCAAAAGTCCGTCTTCCGACAAATGTATTCTGTCGCGCAGAACGAAACTGTCCGCGCCGTCTATCCCCACGCCGTCGACAAAGCGCGACCCTGCGGGAAACTTTTCGCCGAATCTTATATTTTTCCCGTCCGTTTCAACCGTGTCGCCTATTTCCGCAATCACGATATTCGATTGCCGCATACCCATTTCTTCGGCAAGGCGGGCGTGCTTTTTCAGGTGACGGTATTCGCCGTGCACGGGAATAAAGAATTTAGGCTTTACGAGCGAGTGCAAAGTGCGCAGTTCGCCGCGGAGCGCGTGCCCCGAAACGTGAATAGGTTCAAGCGATTCGTAAATCACTTCCGCGCCCAGCCTGTAAAGATTGTTTATTACGCCGTAAATCATCTTTTCGTTGCCGGGAATTACCGACGCGCTTATTACGACCGTATCGTTACTGCCGATTTTTACTTTATTAAACTCACCGCTCGCCATACGCGTCAAAGCGCTCATGGGTTCGCCCTGCGTACCCGTAGAAACTATAACTATTTGCCCGTCTTTAAAACTCCCCGTTTTTTCGACGTCGATTATAAGGTTTGCGGGAATTCTGAGTTCGCCGATTTTTTCCGCCGCCTCTGCTATATTTATCATACTTCTGCCGGAAAACGCCACTTTTCGCTTGTATTTTACCGCCAAATCCAAAATTTGTTGCAATCTGTGCACGTTCGACGCGAAAGTCGCTATAATAAGCCTTCTTCCGACGTTATCGCCGAAAACGTGTTCCAAAGTGTCTTTTACCACCGATTCGCTCATGGTAAAGCCTTCGCGCTCGACGTTGGTGGAATCCGCCATTAAAAGTAACACGCCCTTTTTACCTATTTCGGCAATCCGCGTTAAATCCATAGTGTCGCCTGCGACGGGCGTATAATCTATTTTAAAATCGCCGGAGTGAAACACTACGCCCACGGGGGTTGTAACGGAAAGCGCGACCGCGCCCGCTATCGAGTGGTTTACGTTGATAAATTCTATCGTAAAACAGCCGAGTTTTACGATAGATCCCGCATTTACGCAGTTTAACACCGCGTCGTTGATCTTCTGCTCTTTGAGTTTGTTCTCTATAAGCGTAAGCGTGATTTTAGTGCCGAAAACAGGCGCGGATAATTCCTTTAATATATACGGAAGACTGCCGATGTGGTCTTCATGCCCGTGGGTTATAACTATACCGCGTATCTTGTTTTTATTTTGCGTAAGATAGGTTACGTCGGGAATTACCAAATCCACGCCCGGCATATTTTCGCTTGGGAAAGTAAGCCCAGCGTCGATAATTATTATGTCTTTACCGAATTCCAGCGCGGTCATATTCTTTCCGATTTCGCCCACTCCGCCGAGAAACCTTATTTTCAGCGTTTTTTTGTCCGCTTTTTCGGTTTTTGCCTTTTTATCCTTATTAGGCGTATGCCGTAAACTTACTGAATTAACTTTTTTCCCGCCTTTTACCGCCGCGGAATTTGCGGCGGCTCTCAGGGTGTTTTTTTTCGGTTCGCCCCTGCTGTTTTTATCTTTCAAAATATACTCCCTTATTAACGTAAGGTTAATTATTATATGATATTATGCCGTTATAACAAACGATTTCCGTTATATTGTACCATTTTTTTCTTAAAAAGTAAAACGTATTCGTTCGGGCGGATAAATAAATTGCCCACTCGGGGTCAAAACGCTTGAAAAAAATGTCATAAAGATATATAATGATAATAGTTTGACTGACAAAAATCCACTTAAAGGAGTTTATATATGCGAGTTTACAATTTTGCGGCAGGCCCGTCCACTCTACCCCTTCCCGTTCTCGAAGAAGTGCAGAAAGACCTTTTGGACTATCAGGGTTCGGGGATGAGCATCACCGAAATGAGCCACCGCGGCAAACAGTTTATGGCGGTAAATGCCGAAGCAAACGCGCTTTTGCGTGAACTTATGAATATTCCCGACGATTATGCGGTGCTTTTCGTTCAGGGCGGCGCGTCGCAACAGTTCGCCGCCGTTCCTTTGAACCTTTTGCAAAAGGGTAAAGCGGATTATATTCTTACGGGCAATTTCGCCACCAAAGCCTACGAAGAAGGCTTAAAGTACGGCGATATGGCTGTCGCCGCGTCTTCAAAAGAAGCGAACTTTACTTATATCCCCGATATGAACGCGGTAAAATTCCGCGACGGTATAGATTACGTGCACATTACGCAGAACAACACGATTTTCGGAACTCGTTATATCGAACTTCCGAAGACTAACGCAACGCTCGTATCGGATATGAGTTCCAACATTTTGTCCGAAGTCGTTGACGTTAAAAAGTTTGGGCTTATTTATGCCGGAGCGCAGAAAAACATCGCGCCCGCGGGGCTTACCATTGTTATCGTCCGCCGCGACCTTCTCGGCAAGGCTTTGCCTATCTGCCCCACTATGTTAAATTACGCTATACAGGATAAAAACGACAGCCTTTACAACACTCCGCCGTGCTTTGCTATCTACGTCGCTATGCTGGTATTCCGCCACTTGAAATCTCTCGGCGGCGTTCCCGCTATGCAGAAGATAAACGAAGAAAAGGCGAAAATTCTCTACGATTTTATCGACAATTCTTCTTTCTACACCAACAGCGTAGATAAAAAATACCGCTCTATTATGAACGTTCCTTTCGTCGCGCCGAGCGAAGAGTTAAACGCCAAATTCGTTGCGGAAGCGACGAAAGCAGGGTTTGTCTCTCTGAAAGGACATCGCCTTGTCGGCGGCATGAGAGCGTCCATTTACAACGCTATGCCGACAGAAGGCGTTAAAGCGCTTGTGGAATTTATGAAAAAATTCGAAACGGAGAACAAAAATGCATAAGATTTTAACGTTAAACGCCATAAGTCCCGTAATCAACGACGTTTTTGACGAAAATTACAATATTTCCGCCGATAACGCCAACCCCGAAGGGATACTCTTACGCAGTTTCAAAATGCACGATTATTCCCTTTCGCCCGAAACCATCGCGGTGGCAAGGGCTGGCGCGGGAACTAACAATATCCCCGTAGACGCTTACGCGGAAAAAGGCGTTGTCGTTTTCAATACGCCGGGGGCTAACGCCAACGCGGTAAAAGAACTCGTTATTTCCGCGTTAATGCTCGGCTCGCGTAAAATAGTCGACTCTATCGACTGGGTCAAAACACTTAAAGGCGACCCCGACCTTGCGAAAGTTGTGGAAAAAGGCAAAGCGAACTTTGCCGGTCAGGAAATAAGCGGTAAAAAACTCGGCGTAATCGGTCTCGGCGCTATCGGCGCTCTCGTCGCAAACGCCGCTATCGATCTCGGCATGCAAGTCTACGGCTACGACCCGTATTTATCGGTTTACGCGGCGCTGCGCCTTTCTTCGCAGGTTAAAATCGTTAAAAGCCTTGACGAACTTGCCAAAGTTTCCGATTACGTTACCATACATATCCCCTATATTGCCGATCAGAATAAAGGTATAATCGACGGAAAGTTTATCGCAAATATGAAAGACGGCGCGGTCATAATCAACTGCGCGCGCGGCGAACTCGTAAATAACGCCGACTTAATCTCCGCGGTAAACGACGGCAAAATCGCGCGCTATATCTGCGATTTCCCCGCCGACGAACTTATCGGAATAAATAACGTCATATGCACGCCGCATCTCGGCGCGTCCACGGCGGAAGCGGAAGATAACTGCGCGGTTATGGCGGCTAAACAACTCATCGATTATATAGAAAACGGAAACATAGTCAACTCGGTAAATTATCCCGCTTGCTCTATGCCCCGCTCTTCTAAATCGAGACTCGTTGTTCTGCATAAAAACGTCAATAACATTTTAGCGCAGATAACGGGTAAAGTCGGTTCGGAAGGAATAAATATCGCGCATCTTTCCAACCAGTCGAAAGGCAACTACGCGGTAACTTTAATCGACACGGACGAAGATATACCGGCAGAAACCGTCGAACACATTTCCGCCCTTGCCGATATTATTAAAGTAAGAGTAATAAAGTAATAAAACTTTATACAGCACTAATTCCGCCACGTCTATAAGCAAAATTATCCGCCGCAGGCTGTTGCCTGCGGCGGATGTGGATTTTCAGTTAAGTTAGTTTTTTAAGACTAAACGTCTAATTCTATAAGATTAAACGTTGCCTTGCGCCTTCATTGCTTCCGCAACCTTCAAGAAGCCCGCGATATTCGCGCCCGCCATATAGTTGCCGGGCATACCGTATTCTTTCGCCGCGTCGTCGCAAGCCTTGAAAATGCTCTTCATAATATTGTGGAGTTTTTCGTCGACTTCTTCAAACGTCCAAGAATATCTTATGGAGTTCTGGCTCATTTCCAACCCGCTCGTCGCAACGCCGCCGGCGTTTGCCGCTTTTGCAGGACCGTACAACAACCCGTTAGCAAGATAGGTGTCGATTGCTTCGGGGGTAGAAGGCATATTCGCGCCTTCGGATACGACCTTACAGCCGTTTTTAACGAGAATAGCCGCGCTTTCGCCGTCGATTTCGTTTTGAGTAGCGCAAGGAAGAGCGATATCGCACGGAATAGTCCAGATACCTTTGCAGCCTTCGTGGTATTCCGCATCTTTATGATAGTTGAGATAATCTTTAATTCTGCCGCGTTTAACTTCTTTAATTTCCTTAACCGCGTCAAGGTCTATGCCGTTCTTATCGTAAATATATCCGTTACTGTCGCTCATAGCAACTACTTTCGCGCCGTAGGACTGCGCCTTCTGGCAAGCGTAAATCGCCACGTTGCCGGAGCCGGAAATAAGCACGGTCTTACCGTCGAAACTCATACCGTTTGCCGCGAGCATTTCTTTGGTAAAGTAGCAAAGCCCGTAGCCTGTCGCTTCCGTTCTTGCAAGCGAGCCGCCGTAGGTCAAACCTTTACCGGTTAAAACGCCTACCCACTCGTTTCTGATTCTCTTATACTGACCGAACATAAAGCCGATTTCTCTTGCGCCCGTGCCGATATCGCCTGCGGGTACGTCGCAATCAGCGCCTATGTATTTACAGAGTTCGGTCATAAAACTCTGGCAAAATCTCATAATCTCACCGTCGGATTTGCCTTTGGGGTCAAAGTCCGAACCGCCTTTTGCGCCGCCCATCGGAAGCGTGGTAAGGCTGTTTTTAAACACCTGCTCAAAGCCCAAAAATTTGATTATTCCGAGATATACCGACGGATGAAGTCTGATGCCGCCCTTATAAGGTCCGATTGCAGAGTTAAACTGAATTCTGTATCCCCTGTTTACCTGCACTTTGCCGTTGTCGTCTACCCACGGAACTCTGAACATTATTTGTCTTTCGGGTTCGACTATTCTTTCGAGCACGCCCGCGTCGACAAGATCCTGTCTTTTTTCGATAACGGGTTCAAGCGAAGTGAAAACTTCGGTTACCGCCTGTATGAACTCGGGTTCGCCCGGGTTTCTCTTCTTGGTTCTTTCCAAAAGGTCGAGAAGATATGCGTTCTTTATTGCCATAAATTTATTCTCCTTTATAAATTTCAAGAACATTTTACCACAAAACGACGCAAAATTAAAAACGATTTAGCGATATTTTTTTATTCTTATTTTTTATAATGTTTATTATTTTTAATTATATAACCCGAAAACGCCAAGTTTTCGGGTGATAGTTCTTATTAAAAACACCGCTGCAAATCGACTAAAATCGCGAAAGCGAGTATCAACGCAAACCCTACGGCGTGAATAATTCCTTCGACTTTTCGGCTTATGGGCTTACCGCGTATCCACTCTATTACGGTAAACACTACGCGAGAGCCGTCGAGCGCGGGAAACGGTATAAGGTTAAACACCGCGAGATTTACTCCGATAAACGCGCCGATATTCAGCAAACTCCACAGCCCGCCCGTTTTTATCGCGCTCGCGGTTACCGTAATCGTCGTTACCGTGCCGCCAAGAGAACTTATTCCCATCATACCCGTAAACAGTTGACGGAAAACCGTAAAGATCGTGCCCGCAAGTCTCATCGAATACTCGAAACTCCGCCCTATCGTGCCGAAAAATCCGTGTTGTATGCCCGTAGTCCGAAAGCCCGTATCTACTCCCCCGTCTTCGCTTTCCGAATAATAAACGCCGAGCGCGCGGCAAAGCGTTTCGCTATCTTCGAGATTTTTAAAATCCGCGTCGCCCGCGAGCACTATTTCGACGTTTTGAAATTCGCCGTTACGCAGAATATACAAATTTATCTTTTCGTCTTTTTTCGTTCCGCTTATCGCGTTCATAAGGTCGGTTATAAGATATACGTTCTTTCCGTTCGCTTTTATTATAACGTCCCTGTCGTTTAACGTATATTCGCTTTCCGTTTCGCTCGCGCCGTCGGTTTTATAAACCATTATCGCGGAATGCCCGTAAAAACCGAACATAAGCGCAATCAGGACAATTGCGGTGAGATAATTCATAAACGCGCCCGCAACTAAAACTATTATTCTTTGCCAAGGTTTTTTATTGTTAAAGGCTTTCGGGTCGTCGTTTTCGCCGTCTTCGCCGACAAACGAACAATACCCGCCGAGCGGAATAAGGCGCAGAGAAAATATCTCGCCGTTTTGCTTTTTCCGTGAAAAAATTTTCGGCCCGAAACCTATCGAAAACTCTTCGATACCGAAACCGAAAATCTTGCCCGCAAAATAATGCCCCGCTTCGTGCACGGTAATCATTAAAAGTAACACGAGCACCGCGATAAAAATATATAATACGTAAGTCGCTATTTCTCCGAAAGAAGTCAAAAATAAAAAATTCATTACACCCCGAATTTGTCTTTAACGATCCGAGCGGCAAAGTCGTTCGCAGATTTAAGGTCTTCAAAGCAGTTTGCCGCGCCGCCGCAATAAGCCGAAAGCGCTTCCGCGATACTTATATAGATATCGTTAAAACCTATCTTGTTTTCCAGAAAGAGTTTTACCGCCGCGTCGTTCGCGCCGTTCGCCACGGCAGGATACGCGCCGCCCTTTTTACCCGCATTTACCACTTCGCGGAACGCGGGGAATTTTTTCTCGTCGAGTTCGCTAAATGTTAGTTTGCCTATTTTTGAAAAATTTAAACTCTCGGTTACGGGCAAAAATCTTTCGGGATATCCTATCGCCAACTGAATAGGCAGTTCCATCGTCGGATAACCCATCTGCGCTATCACCGAACCGTCGTTATACTCTACTAATGAGTGTATGATGCTTTCTCTATGAATTATTACGTCTATTTTATCAAACGTCGTATTGTAAAGCCATTTTGCTTCTATCACTTCAAACGCTTTGTTTACGAGCGTAGCGCAATCGACGGTTATTTTTGCGCCCATTGTCCAGTTCGGATGTTTGAGAGCGTCCGCCGCCGTTACCTTTGTCAATTCTTCCTGCGTTTTATCGCGGAACGCGCCGCCGGAAGCTGTAAGAATTATTCTTTTGAACGGCGCGTCAAAGTCAAAACCGAGCGCCTGCCATATAGCCGAATGCTCGCTGTCGATAGGCGTTATTTTTACGCCCTTTTCGCGCGCTTTTCTCATAACGATATCGCCGCCGACAACTAAACTTTCTTTATTAGCAAGCGCTATGTCTTTGCCCTTTTCAATAGCGTCTAAAACTGCGATTATTCCCGTAAACCCCACGAGCGAAACTACCACCAAATCGGCGTCAGGGATTATCGCGTTTGTAAAAGCGGTTTCTCCGACGTGAATTTCGGAAATTTTACCGAGTTCGCAAATTCCGTCGAAAGTTTCGGCAACAGTTGCGACTTTTGGCTTAAATTCCTTTACCTGTTCGGCAAAAAGAGCGGCGTTTTTTCCCGCCGCGAGAGATACGACTTTAAATTTTTCGGGATACCTGCGTATTACGGACAGCGTCTGCACGCCGATAGAACCCGTACTGCCGATAATTGCAATCTTTTTCATATCAGCCCCTTATAACAATACCGAAAAAATAAGATAAATAAACGCCGCGGCAAAACTCATACCGTCTATCCTGTCCATTACTCCGCCGTGCCCCGGTAAAATTTTCCCCATATCCTTTATTCCGACTTTTCTCTTGATATAACTCTCGAAAAGGTCGCCTATTTCCGTTAAAATACTCGCAAAAACCCCTATCGCAATAAAAACGATTAAAGGATTTATTTTAGCCGTTTCGGATAACGCCGAAGTATCTACGATAAAATATATTACTATCGCGCCGATAACGCCGCCGATAACGCCGCCGATTGCGCCCGCCCACGTCTTTTTGGGCGAAAGTCGAGGACACATCTTTTTCGCTTTGCCCTTACGTATTTTATTGTATATCATACCCACGAGATAGGCAAACGTATCCGCGCATGGCGAAATAGCAAAAATCAGTAACAGACAAATAAAGCCGTTTAAAAGTTCGTTCGCGCAAAGCACAGTTAAAAGCAGCAACGCGGGATAAACGAACGGCAAAACGTTTACGATAAAAGCGTAAAATGTGGTTTTGCAGGTATCACCGTTTACACGCTTAACCCCTGCGGCGGTCAAAATCGCCTGATACGCTATCATTATTGCGACAAAAATAAGACAAACGATCGCTCCGCTAAATTCAGTCAAATAGTTAAAAACACAGAAAACGGGCACAAACGCCGCGCCGTAAATAACGGCGAGCGTAAAATTACCCTTGTATAAATACGGCTTTATTGCGCGAGCGATTTCAAAAGTTCCTATCGTCGAAAAAGCAAAAGTCAGGATATTAAAAAGGCGATAATCCGCGTAATCTCTCAAAAAGAAAAATCCGACGATGATCGCCACGTATATTGCACCCGTTACCGTTCTCTTTAACATTGCGCTCCTTTAATTATTGTTGTTCGATTTTGCCGAAACGGCGGTGTCTATGACCGTATTCTTCTATCGCTTTATCGAGTTCCGTTTCGTCAAAATCCGGCCACAGAACGTCCGTAAAATACAGTTCCGAATACGCGCCCTGATATAACATAAAATTAGACAGGCGCAGTTCGCCGCCCGTTCTTATAATCAGATCCGGCTCACCGAATTCCGCGGTATAAAGATTTGCGGAAATGTTTTCTACCGTTACTTTTTCACCTTTTTCCAAAATTTTATTGACGGCGTACGCTATTTCCTGTCTTGCGCCGTAATTTATACCGATATTGAGTACGCCCCCGTCGTTTGTCTTGGTCGAATCTACCGATTTTTCGATAATCTTTTGAAGTTTAACGGTAAACGCGCTTATGTCGCCCATAACGGTTATGCGGATATTTTCTCTTTGCAGTTTTTTGAGAAACTTTTTGAAATAGGTTTCCAAAAGACGCATAAGTTCGTCAATTTCTGCTTTGGGACGAGCCCAGTTTTCGGACGAAAATGCGAAAAGCGACAGAGTTTTTACGCCGCGAGTAAACGCGCGCTCGGTTATTCTCTCTACGTTTGCCGTGCCTTCTCTGTGTCCGTAAGAGCGGTCTTTGCCGCGAGATTGCGCCCAGCGCCCGTTGCCGTCCATTATAATGCCGATATGCGCGGGAATTTTTGCTCCGTCCATATTATACGCTCATTACGTCCTTTTCTTTGTCGGCGCAAAGTTTATCTATCTTGTCTATCGTTTCGGATATTACTTTATCTACGTCCTTTTCGCACGTTGCGTGTTCGTCTTCGGAAAGTTCTTTGTTGGTTTTCATTTTCTTTAAGGCGTCCATCGCGTCTCTTCTGACGTTTCTTGCCGCAACCTTGGCGTCTTCCGCCATTTTCTTTATCTGCTTTACGATTTCGCGACGGCGTTCTTCGGTAAGCGCGGGGAAAACGAGCCGTATCACCTTGCCGTCGTTCGACGGGGTTATGCCGAGATTTTCCGCAAGCAACTGCTTTTCTATTACTTTAAGCATAGACGCGTCCCACGGAGAAATAACAAGGCATCTTCCGTCCTGAACGGAAAGATTACCAACCTGATTTATAGGCGTCGGCGTGCCGTAATAATCGACAAGCACTTTGTCGAGAATATGCGGGTTAGCCCTGCCCGCCCTTATCGTAACGTATTCGCCGGCGAGCACCGAAACGGTTTTATCCGTCCTTTCCATCGTCTCCATCATTAACATTTCAAATTGTTCGTTTTCTATCGACATAATTAAACTCCTTAAAATTATTTGATAAGCGTGCCTATATCGTCGCCCGTTACCGCGCGGAGAAGAGCGTTTTCTTCAAACAGCCCGAACGCCAAAACGGGAATATCGTTTTCCATACAAATGGTGATAGCCGTCGTATCCATTGCGCGCAAGCCTTTCGCGATAAAGTCCTTATATTCTATCGTTTTAAGTTTTTTAGCGTTTTTATTTTCTTTCGGGTCAGAATCGTAAATACCGTCTACGTTCTTTGCAAGGAGCAACACTTCCGCGCCTATTTCCGCCGCGCGGAGCGCCGCCGCGGTATCGGTGGTAAAATACGGATTGCCCGTACCGCAAGCAAATATCACAACCCTTCCTTTATTTAAGTGCGACATTGCCTTTCGGAGTATATAAGGTTCTGCAACGCGGGTAATGGTCAACGCGGTCTGTACTCTCGTCGGAATATTTTTCCGTTCCAAAGCGTCCTGAATAGCGAGCGCGTTGATAACCGTGGCGAGCATACCCATATGGTCTGCGGTAGTTCTGTCCATTTCTCTGCCTTGTCTGCCGCGCCAGAAATTCCCGCCGCCGACGATTATACCTATCTCAACGCCGAGATTTTTTACCGCTATTATCTGATCGACAACTTGATTAAGCGTTTTTTCGTTGATTCCGTGATCGTTATCGCCCGCAAGCGCTTCGCCCGAAAGTTTTATTATTACCCTTTTGTATTTTGCGTTCCGCATAAAATTTTCTCCTTATGTCGACGTTTCGCTTTAAGCAAAACCGTCTAATATAGTATACAATATTTTCGCCGTTTTGTCTATGTAAAAAGCAAATTAACGCAAATAAAAAACGCCGAATTAAAAACAAATTCGGCGTTTTTACAAAATCAACGATTTATTTTTTCATCTGCGCTTCAACTTCGGCGGCAAAATCTTCGTTCTTCTTTTCAAGACCTTCGCCCATCTCGAAACGGGTAAATCTCTTTATAGTTAAAGTTTTGCCCATTTCTTTACCTACGTTAGCAACGAGTTTTTCGATCGTTATCGACGGATCTTTAATGAAAGCCTGATTTACAAGGCAGAATTCGTCGTAATATTTTTTGACCCTGCCTTCGACCATCCTGTCGATTATAGCGGCGGGCTTGCCTTCGTTTAAAGCCTGCGCTTTCAATATTTCCTTTTCGTGCTCTAAAACTTCCTGCGGAACTTCGCTCGCATCTAAATACAACGGCTTTGCCGCGGCGATTTGAAGCGCTACGTCATGAGCAAGTTCGTGCGCCTTTTCGCAAGTGCAACCTTCGATTTCAACGAGTACGCCGACTTTTCCGCCCATATGAATATAACTTTCGATAATACCGCTTTCGGTCGTATATTTTACGAAACGGCGGATGGCTATCTTTTCACCGATCGTAGCGGTCGCTTCGATAGTTTCGTCCTTTTTCGCTTCGATAAGAGCGTCTGCGTCTTTCACGTCGTTTTTAAGTACGTAATCCGCTACGCCCGCAACGAATTCGCGATATTTATCGCCGTTCGCAACGAAGTCGGTTTCACAGTTGACTTCGACAAGAACGCCCGTATTTCCTTCTATTTTAGCCGCGACTATTCCTTCCGCCGCAATACGAGACGCCTTTTTAGCCGCTTTCGCAATGCCTTTTTCTCTCAGATAGTCAACCGCTTTTTCCATGTCGCCGTCCGTTTCGGTCAGCGCTTTTTTGCAATCCAACACGCCTGCGCCGGTTTTTTGGCGGAGCGCTATTACGTCGCTTCCTGTAAACATAATTATCTATCTCCCTTTAATTTATTGTAGTCTTCGATTATTCCGCCGCTTTTTCTTCGGTCGTTTCCGCCGCGGGCTCTTCCGCAACGGGTTCTTCCGCGGTTTCTTCCGCGTCGCTTGCTCTAACGAAGTCTTCGCCCTGCTTTGCTTCTAATACGGCGTCCGCAATGACCGACGCGATAAGTTTTACCGCGCGGATAGCGTCGTCGTTACCGGGGATAACGTGGTCGATTAAATCGGGGTCGCAGTTGGTATCGGTTATAGCGACGACTGGAATATTAAGTTTACGCGCTTCTTCTACCGCGATATCTTCCTGATCGGGGTCTACGACGAACATTACGCCGGGGAGCGTACGCATTTCTTTTATTCCGCCGAGATTAGTTTCGAGTTTATCCCTTTCCGCTTTGAGTTTTATTACTTCTTTCTTGGGAAGAAGGTCGAATTCGCCCATCTTCTCCATATTGTTGAGTTTGTTGAGCCTGTCGATTCTCGATCTGATGGTTTTAAAGTTGGTAAGCGTGCCGCCGAGCCATCTCGAATTGACGAAAAATTCACCGCATCTTTCGGCTTCTTCCTTAACGGCTTCCTGCGCCTGCTTTTTAGTACCGACGAAAAGCACTCTTTTTCCCGCTTTTACCTGTTCCACGACGAAAGGATATACGTCGTTTTCGATAAGTTCTACGGTCTGCTCCAAATTAACGATATGAATACCGTTTCTTTCGCCGTAAATGTACTTCTTCATTTTCGGATTCCAGCGTCTTGTCTGGTGTCCGAAGTGTACTCCCGTTTCAAGGAGTTGCTTCATTGTGATAACTGCCATAATAATTCCTCCGTTTCTCCTCCCCGAAGCCCGTTTTATTTACTCAACATTGCGGCGGATAAGTGTTTTTGCCGCAACACGAAAGAGCAAAAGCGTTCGGGTGTGAATTTTTTAGCCTTATTATTTTAACATAAAAGCCCTGCGCTTGCAAGGCTTTTAAGGTGGTTATATGAAAATTTTCGTTATAACACGCGTTTTTTTTACAACTCTCCCGTTTTTACGTAAAATTTATGTTCCGCTGTATATTTCCGTCGTTTTTTCGACTTTTTCGTTAAGCAGTGCGGAAAATCCCGCGCGCTATCGTCGGTACAGTTAAAGTCGCAACAGTTTTTCGGCGTTCACATGGGCAATAAGTTCTTTTTCTTCTTCAGTTAAATCGGAATTTAAAAGAAAATCAGTACTGCACGAATCAAACGGAACATATGGATAGTCCAAAGCCCAGATAATACGCTCCGCGCCGAATACCTTTACCATATATTCGAATTGATTTTTCGATAAAATACCGCTCGGCGTAAAATACACGTTTTCGTGAAAATAGTCGGAAATCTTCTTTTTCAGTCCCGTAGTTTCGGGGCGCATGATCTGATCCATGCGGTCGAGCATCGACGGAATACCTTCTCCCCAATGTCCGGAGATAAATTTCAAGTCGGGCAATTTATCGAATATGCCTGACAATATAAGCCTTGTCATATGAAGTCCTACGTCCAAATGCCATCCTAAGCCCGCCGTGGCAAACTGCATACCGGTACTAAGAGAATAGTTGTCCGACAAATAATAATGCGATTGAATCTTTGCGTCGGGAAATTCGGGATGCCACGAAATCGGAACGTCCAACTCCGCCGCTTTCTTGAAAATCGGGAAAAACATCGGATCGTCATAAAATTTGCCACGCCACGTACCCGTTATCAACGCGCCTACGAAATGCAAGTCCTTTACGCAACGTTCCAATTCCTTTGCCGCCTCTGCGGGATCTCCCATCGGAAGCGTTGCAAAAGCGGCAAAACGCCCCGAATTTTTACGCACGATATCTGAAAGAATATCGTTTGCCTCTCTGCATATTCGCACCGCCTCTTGCGACGGAACGGAATCGGGAACGGGATTGGTATAACTCAATACCTGTATATCTACTTTCTGCTTGCGCATAAAATCGAAACGCGCCCCGTCAACATCTGTCAAATCGCCGCCGATATAGCGCATAGAATCGTACGCGCCGAGAATTTTTTCAGGTAACTCTTTAAGGCAGGACTGACAACCGTATTTTGCGGTTTGATCGATTATTCGTTTGTCGGCATAGTGTTCTTCTATCGTTACGATCTTCATATCAATATCCTTTAATGCCGCAGTATTCGAGACTTTTCGCCCAAAGTTCCTCTCCGTTCTCCTTAACGTATGACAGGTCGGAAGAACGTTTCGTGTTTACGCTTCTGTCGAAATATTCGCCCGAAACTTTTGAAAAGCCTTCCTCCGTGGCGATCCGCGTCAAAGCGTCGGATGAACTTCCGAGTTCGCCATAGCGCTCCGGCATAGTCGTTTTTACGGCAAAAGACCTTAACTTATCGGCATGACCGCCGGAAAAGTTGGTTGCCGCCATAAACCCCGGATTGAAAGAATTGACGGTAACGGACGATTCGCGACTTTTTAAAATCTCATCTAATTTGTGAGTAAAATATATTGCGCAAAGTTTTGAATATGCATATCGTCTGCGGTCAGCCATCGCTTTGTACGCCAGGTATTCCACGCCTTGCCACTCGATGCCCCCGGGCGGATTGTGCATATCGCTGGTAATATTGATAATACGTCCGACGTCGGAAAAATGCGGCAGTAAAAGTAGCGTCAACAGAAAATGCCCCAAATAGTTGGTGGCAAACACTACTTCAAAGCCTTCCGCCGTCGTCCCGCTTTCGCGCATAGACGAAATTCCCGCATTATTGATAAGCACGTTCACAGTGCCGTATTTCTCTATATATTCTTCCGCAAATTTTCTCACGGATGATAAAAGAGAAACGTCGAGTTTCATAGCGTCTGTGTTTTCATTTCCTGTAGCGGCTGTAATGTCCGCCATCGCCTGCTTCGCTTTTTCGTCATTTCTGCAAGCGAGAATTACTCTGTAATCTTTGTCTTTTGCGATTTTTTTCGCCGTTTCGAATCCGAGACCGGAATTGGCTCCGGTAATAATGACGTTTTTCATTTTTTTCCTCCTGATTTTGTTTATAATTTATGCTTTTAAGTTTCCTTATATTTCACTCGGCTCTCAGATGAGAACTGTATAGCGAAACGCCGGAATTCCCTATCTGTAAATTTATGCAGTCGCAAACTGCGAAACGTAGGCAATCTTGTTATGCAGCGCGTGCTCGTCGTATTCTTTGACGTTTACGCCGTCTGCCGTTAAGCGCGATACTGTTCTCTATGGCGGGGACGGTATCCAACACTTCGTTGATACGCTTTGCCGCGACCGAACCTCTCGGCAGCATCATAAACGGCATAACGAGCATCATAAAGGACATTACGATCATAATGCCGTACTGACTGAACACCATCATATTGCCGAACGTGGCTATTCTGCCGTCTATTTATTACTTTACATAAAGCGCTGCTCGAAACGTAACGTTCGGGTGATGATCGTTGCCGGGAAGTGGATCACGCATTGCCGCAGGATATTTATTTCCGGGGCACGCTCCGCCCATCAGATTATATCCGCCGCCGCGCATAACGTAATTATCAGAGCCGCAACGTTCCTGAGTCCATTCCCAATTATTGCCGGCAAGGTCGTAGATATTGTTTGCTTTGGTTTCTTCCCATTGCCCCGTCGTGTTTCCTCGTGCGCCTTGCGAAAAAGCGTCGTCGGAGTAATTTCCCCAACTCGTACTGTTGCTTTTTACTTCGCGTTCCGTCTTATTACCTGAATCTATCAGCCATTGCAGACAAGTATCGTAGTTTATCCCCCAAGGGAAAAACCCCTGAACGGTATCGTTGTCGGCGTACAGGTTTTGACAGACCGTTACGGTATTTTTCGGAGAAAATCGTACCCATATCTGCCCTTGCGAAGCGTCCGCGATACGCTTGCTTGCGGGCAAACCGTTTGCTCCCTTACTCGCTTCGTATCTACCCATATAAAATCCGCCGTAGGTCTTGACGCTTTCAGTCATTTCCTTGAACGTATCGAGATTTGTATCGTCCCAATAACGGGCAAAAGAGTCGCTACCCGAAAAATAACTTCCGAAGTCGCGCGTTTTCAATGCGGTTTCCGTCGTCGGAACCCACACGAATTCGCTTCCGTCCGGTCCTATAACGACCAGTCCCGTTCGTATAGTCCGCTCGTCGGGTTTGTCCGAAATCCTGAAACGCGCGGGAATAACGGCTATATCGCCGTTTTCGTCCAAGTATATACTTTTTTCTTCGGCGACGTCTTCTACGATACTGGGGATATCGGAATTAAGCAACTCTTCTTTATCCGACACTATTTCCACTGTTTCCGCTCCGCGCGGCGGCGCATCGTACGTATCGGTAAAACACGCCGCAAGCATTAGCGTAGGTACGAGACACACCGTTAAAAATAAACGCTTTTTCATAATTTCACCCGTGTTTAAGATTTATATACGGTTGATCTTTTTGCTTTTTTTGACACCGCGCGCGTATTCGTATTTCGGATATCCGAACCCGACTACGGTCAGCAACCGATGGTCGTCGGGAATTCCGAGAAACGCTTTGGCATTTTTATTTTTCGATAGCATTTCCGCGGCGTAAGTGGAAATGACCGTTCCCAGCCCGCAGGCGTTTGCAAGCAGTTCGAAATATGCCGCCGCAAGCCCCATTTCAGTCAGAGCGCCGTCCTGAAAACGGTCGCCGACTGCCTTGTGCGCGATAAACAGATGCGGCGCGCCGTACAAACGCAAAGCGCTTAAATCGTCGTCGTTTTCTTCTTCAAAAATGCTCGTTTGAACAGCGTTTCCGAACACGGCGCGATAAAGTCGTTTCATTTGTTCTCTCGACTCCACGACGCAAAATTCCAGACTGTAATTATTTCCCCCGGTCGGCACGGCGCTTACCGCTTGCAGAATTTCGTCGATAACTTCTTTCTCTACGTCTTTTTTTAAAAAAGCGCGACAGGAACGGCGGAATTGCATCAGTTTTTCCAACTCTTGCCGTATAGACGGATCGGGCTTTGCGGTCAACTCTTCCGCAGATAAGCCGAAAACGGATATCGCTCCGACGGGACAAACGGCAATACAATGCTGACACCGCCAGCAACCTTTCCAACCGAAATTAGTCTGATCTACCATCACGGGACGACCGTTTTCAAGTCTCAACACATCGCCGCCCACCATATTGCCGGGGCATACGGCAAGGCATCTTCCGCACCCGACGCATTTATCCGTATTGACGTTTGCATTTTTTAACCTCTGTTCAGCAGTTTTAATAGCAGGGTAATCAGTTGTTCTTTTTCTCGTTTTGTCAATGACTCCGTAAGTTTATCTTCTATGACTTCACCAAGAGAAAGAAGGGTATCTCTCATCTCGTTCGCCTTAACGGTCAGCGCGACGAGTTTTCCTCTCCCGTCGTTCGGATTTTCTATCCGCATTACGAAATCTTTTTCTTTAAGATATTCCAAAAGCCCCAAAGTCGTCGGATGCGTCATCGAATAGTATTTTTCGAGATCGGTAACGCGCGCCATGCCGGAAGGCATTGCATATAAATATTTCAGTATTTTATATTGCGCCGCAGTCAAATCGTATTCCGAAAAGTACGGATTTGAAAGTTTTTCAAATTCCAGCGCCGCTTTTTTTATGAGTATAGCGATTTTTTCTTGTGGCATCGAAAACCCCCTTTTTGTAGTTTCCTACTTAATTATATCGTAGTTTCCTACCTTTGTCAAGAAAGCTTTTCACTTTTTTTGAAAAATTATTTAAATCGGGATATAAATATGCGAATGCGAAAAAAGCAAAAAATCCGTTGTAAAACAAACTTAGGTTGCAAACTAAAACCGATATAAAAAATCTCGTCAATCGCCGACGAGATTTTTTAAGAAAAAAATTTCTTATACAAACATTATTTATTATTGCATTGCCAATATTTTTCCGTAATTTTAATTAAACGTTTACACCAGCGTTCAAGTTACCGATTTTTTGCTTTTTACAAACAAAAAACTGAATCTTTACTCACTGAAAAATAACCGAATAATTATTGTTTTAATTCCTTCAAAACTTTATCCGATGTATTTATAATCGCGTCGTAAATGGTCGGCTTAAATCTCGAAGTACGCGCCTCGTATCCGCCTTCGTCATACGCTTCTTTTGACGGGAAATATCCTTCGTATCCGTTAGTTAGCGCGCACGGCATTATTAAATCATACCCACCTATCGCCTTTACTCTTTCACCTATCTCCGTAAAAGGTTCGCCGGGAATACCTACGAGCGCCACGTTGCCTATCCTTAATCCGATCATTGTCATAACCGTTTTTTTCGGACTGTTCTCTAAATTTACCATGCGCAACGCTTCCGCGACTACGGTCGTAAGTTCCATAGCCTCGTATGGTATAAGGTCGTCTCTGCCCTGCTTATGAAGTTCCGCGTATTTATGCGCGAGCGGTAAATCCTTTTTATCCGGTACGTTAAGTTCAACGTCGAATTTTTCGTTGATTATTTTAATATTTTCTACATCGTTGTATTCCACCTTGTCGTAAACCTGTAATACCGTTCCCGCAAGCGCGCGACCGACAAATCTTGCCATACCGGGGCTTTTCATTTCGTTATCGAAACTTATTTCCGTATCGTTCATATCGCTCTTGGTGGGATTTACGTGCGTGCTCCCCACGTCCCCCTGCGCGCCCATTATGCAAAGGCATTTAACGCCGTCTAAACTCTTCTTTAAAGTCTCCTGCGTCCAACCTACCCAGTCGGAAGATATCAGTTCTCCGTTTACCGTGTCGGCGTGCAAACCGTAATTCATTATGACTACGCTTTCAGCGCCTTCTCTGTCGAAACGCAATACGTTTACTCTTTGATCCAACTCACCTATCGGATGATCGATATTCGGATCGTTTATCGGCGGACACGTCATAGTCGTGCCGTCTTTCATTTTATAGCGTCTTATATATGCAATCCTATCGGGCGCTTTACCGACCGCATATCCCATTTTTGCGGGCTTTAAGTCCTTTAACGCGTTTTCGCATACGTCGACGGTATTATTTACCAGATAATCGACGTATTCCTTAATAGGCTTTTCGTCGCATAAAAAACTTCTGTCCGCTTTAAGACACGGTCCCGTGTGCGTGTGTGTCGCCGAAACGAATAAATTATCTCCGTTTATCCCCGTTTTTTTCTGTACCGCCGTTTTTATCGCTTGAACGACATCGGCAAACACTTCGCAATTATCTACGCTGACGATGATTGCCGTATCGTCGCCGCTTTTTATCGCAAGCGCGATCGTCTTTAAATCGCTCAATATTCCTTTCGCAAATCTCGGAACGTAATATCCCGCTATCGCTATACCCATTTCGGGATTGACAATTTTTTCCGCATAACCTATCTGCAAATTATTCATAAAATCACCCGTAAATCTTAATTATATTTTTTTCTTTTTCTTTATATTCGCCGTATAAAACGGAATATTCGTCGGTATCGGCAGTGTAAGTTTTAGCCGTCTTGACAACCCTCTCCGTTGCGGATATGGTGTCGGCAAATACTCCCGCGCCTATCCCCGCAAATATTGCACTACCTAAACACGCCGTTTCGTTTTGTTTTAGCGTTATTACCTTTTTATCTAAAACTTCCGCTTTTATCCTGCACCACAGGTCGCTTTTCGCTCCGCCGCCCATAGAACGTATCTCGGTTATATCCGCGCTTATGTAGTCCGCGTACTCTTTTATCGTGTACGCTATGCTTTCCATTATAGCGCGGACGAAATGACCTTTACTATGCTTTAACGTCGCCCCAAAAAACACGCCCTTGACTTCGGAATTATTTGCGGGCATTACCGTTCCGCATAAGTGCGGAATACAGATAAGCCCTTCACTGCCTTTCGGTACACTTTCTGCTAATTCATTAAGTTTAATGTAGTCTTCGTTTTCGCAAAAGTTCTTCTTAAACCATTCTAATGTTGCGCCTGCCGTCGGCGCCCACATTAAAAGGCAATATAAACCTTTTTTAACGTAATAAGCGGATACCGTAAGATTTTCGCGCCATACGGGTAATTTATCCGTAAGCACGGATACCGCGAGCGCCGTTCCCGTCGTCTCGCTCATTATCCCCGTATTTACTACTCCCGCGCCCGTTATTCCCGCTATCTGGTCAAGCGCGCTCGTCATTACCTTTATACCGTTATACTCGCCTATATATTCTCCGCTCTCGTAAAGAGTTGAAAGTTGACCTTCTTTTATGCCGAGATAGTCAAGCATTTCAGGTATATATTCGCCTGTTTTAATATTCATCAAAAGCGACGACGAATAAAGAGATCTTGACGCCGCAAACTTGCCCGTTAGTCTGTATATAATATAGTCTTCGAGTAAAAGATAATGCTTGGCTCTTTCATACACTTCGGGCTTATTCTCTTTAAGCCACAGTATTTTGGGTGCGGGGTATCCTGCGGGTATCTCCGCTTGCCCCGTTAACTCGTATATCCCTTTTACCGTAAATTTTTCTTCTATCTCTTTCGCTTGTTTTGTCGCTCTGTTGTCAAGCCAGATTATTGCGTTAGTTAAAGGCTTATTGTCTTTGTCTAACACTATTAAGGTTTCGCCCTGAGTATCTATACTCATAGCGTCTACACGATATTTACACGTTATTTTATTTAATACGGATATAAAGACGTTGTAAAACTCTTCGGCGGGAAACTCTACGTATTCCCCTTCGGTTATTAAGTTATACTGCGCGGATTCCGAAACCATCAGTTTGCCGTTCTCTTCGAACAGGCACATTTTTAACGACGTAGTCCCGAAATCCGCGCCGAGTAAATATTTCATTTAATTAAAACCACTTCTTTGTATCTTCGGGTTTTCTTCTTTCCTGCTGTTTGGTGTAGTGAACGTCTACCGCCTTTTCTTCGTCGGTGTACTTTCTCCAAGTGTCGATTACCTTGCCGCCGTTGTATTTACGGTCGTTAACGTCTTCCGTCGTTCCCATTACAGTTACGTTTATCTGTCTGTGTCTCGCTCTCACCTGATCCCAGTCAACGAAATATATATGCGCAAATTCCCCGCCGTCAAGTACTCCGTCTTTAATGGTCATCGCTTCGCTACGTCCGAAGAATACAGAACGAAGGTGTCCGTCGGTGTTAAGGCTCGTCCAGTCGCCGGGTTCGTCAACGTGTCTTCCGAACTGCGTATGGATAGGACCGGGGTGCATATATGCGTTGTTTTCCGAATAGTCGGGAACGAGTTTTTGCATTATCTTTAAGATATCGTGCTGTAAGTATTCTAAATCGTAGATATCCAGGTCGTGCGAACACTCCTGTATCATTACAGAGCAAGTAGTATGATGCGACGCGATGGTTACCGTGCCGTTCTTTATCCCCGACTCTTTAACTATGTCGATTACTTCCTTACTTACGTCGTGAAAGGTCGGTCTCCAACCCTTCGACTGCACTTCGAGTTCCTTCTGAAACACTTTGAATTCCATTTGTTTTATCTCCTTCTTCTTTTATTTTTTCTTTTTTTATATAATGCAAGCGGATTTCCGCTATTATTATTGATATGATTACCAATATCTCGTTCACTATCCCCGCAAGCGAGAAATGCAAACCGTTATATATTAGCCATAACCCGCTCGACGGAAGATTTATATACCGTATAGCCCGAGCGTTGTTTATTCCGTACGATACACAGGACAAGAGTTTTGCGGTTATTGCGAGTAAACTTATATATCCTTCAAAGGTTGCAATCCCCAGCACTATTGTTAAAGCCGAGAAAAATATTATCCAGAATAGCGTGGGCTTACCGTTTTTGACGGTGAATATAAAGATTATGTTTCTTAATATCCCTATCCCGTCCATCGCCGCGCCCGTATACGCTTTAAGCAGTATATACTGCACTACGAATAATGCCGAACCAAGCGTTTTTAACAATACTATTTGCCAATGCTTATTGAACTGTACGGCTATTATGTTTAACGCTATCCCTATAAACCCTATCCCTTGTATAAGGATATCAGTCCACATACTGCGTAGATTTTTCTTTTCTGCGTTTTATAACGTCAACGATAAAAAACGCAAAGCAAATCGCAAGCATTACGAGCGCGAAACCGAATAAAATGAAAAACATAATTTTCCAATCGTTTCCGCTTTCGTCCAGAATAAA
>CAJOMP010000028.1 GCA_905235785.1 uncultured Clostridia bacterium
GTATAAGGTAAAGGGCGCGCTAACGCAAAAAACCGTGCGCGACAGCGCCCGTCTTGCCGTAAACCTTGAAAAGCCGACAAGCATAATTCCCTTTAATTTACAGGCTAAATACGGGCTTTCGGATTTATACTCGGCGTATCGCGAGATACATAATCCCACGAGTATGGAAAAGAAAAATCTCGCCGCGGACAGAATCGCCGTAGAAGAATACTTCGCGCTGATTTCGGCGTTTAAAGTGATAAAGGGCGACAGCAAGCAGGTGCGTATACACAGGTATTCCTGTTCTTCAAAGGAACTCGTTACGTTTATTGCGGAGCGGTTTCCGTTCGATTTTACCGACGGGCAGAAAAAGGCGGTGAACGAAATTTTCGCGGATATGACGGGTGAGTCGGTAATGAACAGGTTGATGCAAGGGGACGTCGGCAGCGGTAAGACCGCCGTCGCGACTTGCGCCGTATTCGTTGCGGTAAAAAGCGGATATCAGGCGGCAATGCTTGCGCCGACGGAAGTTCTGGCTACGCAGAATTATAAGGTTTTAAAGAGCGTTTTTAAAGAGTTTAACGTCGCGCTTTTAACGGGTTCTATGAGCGCGAAAGAGAAAAAACAGATAAAATCCGACTTAAAAGACGGCAAAATAGACGTTTTATGCGGCACGCACGCGATCCTTACGGACGACGTCGAGTTTTACGGACTGTCGCTTTGCGTGTGCGACGAACAACAACGCTTCGGCGTGTCGCAAAGGAGCGCGCTCTTAAATAAAGGCGTAACGCCCGACGTTCTCGTAATGAGCGCAACGCCTATTCCGAGAACGTTATCGCTTATTTTTTACGGCGACCTTGACGTTACGACTATTTCAGACAAGCCTAAAAACCGATTGCCCGTGCAAACCAACATTGTGCCTTCGGAAAAGTATGCCGATATGCTGAAATTCATTGCGAACGAAACTTACGGTGGCAGACAGGCGTATTTCGTCTGTCCGAAGATTGAAGGCGACCTTGACGGTGAAATAATGAGCGTTACGGAACTCTTTGAAGAACTGAAAACCCGTCTACCAGATATTCCGATAGGGCTTTTGCACGGCAAAATGAAAGACAAAGAAAAGAACGCCGTAATGCAGGATTTTAAGGATAAAAAAATAAAAATACTCGTCTCAACCACGGTTATAGAAGTGGGAGTGGACGTTCCTGACGCGTCGGTTATGGTCATTTACGACGCCGAACGTTTCGGACTTTCCGCGCTCCATCAACTTCGCGGCAGGGTCGGGCGGTCGGATATAAAAAGTTACTGTTTTCTGCTTACCAAGAAAAAGGGCGGAGAAAGCATAGAGCGCCTTAAAATTTTGCAATCGACAAACGACGGATTTAAAATTTCCGAAAGCGACTATAAATTAAGGGGGTCGGGCGACTTTATGGGCGAACGCCAAAGCGGCAAATTTATGGACGATCTCGGCTCTTTGGACTATTCGACGGAATCCATTTTTCTCGCTAAAAAGATAAGCGACGAAGCCTTTGAAACGGGCGGAGATTTAACGGAAATTAAACGCGTAGCGATAAAAAAATACGAAAAACTGAAAAATATTTCTATGAATTGAAATGAAAGGCTTGATTTTTAAAAGGGGATTAAGCGGCAACGCTCTTAAAATAATCGCGCTCGTTTCCATGACTTTGGATCATATCGGCGTAATTTTGTTTCCGCAATACGAAATTTTCAGGATATTAGGGCGCGTTGCGATGCCGGTGTTCGCTTTTATGATCGCCGAAGGTTGCGCTTATACGAGACGTAAGGCGAGATATTTCGTTTCGGTTTTCGGCGTCGGCATAGTTTGCTTCGTCGGTTATCTCGTCGCGCTCGGCGCCGTGTATCTGAACGTGCTTATAACTTATTCGTTTTCGATAGCGGTAATTTACGGTTTGCAATACGCGCTCGGTTCGAAAAATAAAGCCGCATATCTTCTTCCCGCCGTAACGGTGCTGATTTCCGCGTTTATGAATTGCGTTATGCCGTATGTTACGGGCAGAGAAGAGTGGAGTGTGGATTACGGATTTTTCGGAACGCTGTTGCCCGTTATGATTTACGTTTTAAAAGATTTCCGTCTTAAACTTTTATCGGTCGCGTTGGGATTAACGCTTTTGGGATTGAGTTTCGGCGGATTTCAATGGTGGGCTTATTTTTCGATTTTGTTCTTGATTTTTTACGACGGAACGCGCGGTAAATTAAAACTGAAATATCTTTTCTACGTTTATTTTCCATTGCATTTCGTCTTGCTCTACGGCATTTCTTTATTGATATGATAACGAATACGGTAAAACGCCGTTTTTTGCATTTTTTGCAAAAAACGGCGTTTTTTATATATTAAATAATTGCGAAATTACGAAAAAAGGTGTAAAATTAAATTACTGAAAATATAAAAAATTCAGAAAAGGTGATTTTTATATGAAATACGGTTTTATAAAAACGGCGGCTATAACACCGGAAATTCGCGTCGCGGATACGTCTTTTAACTGCGCGCAGATTATCGGCTATATAGAAAAAGCGGAAAAAGCGGGTGTAGAACTTTGCGTTTTTCCGGAACTTTCTATAACGGGCTATACTTGCGGCGACTTGTTTTATGCCGACGCGCTTTTATTCGGCGCGCTTAAAGCGTTGCGAGAAATTGCGGATAGCACGAAAGGCAAAAAAATGCTCGTATTCGTAGGTTTGCCCGTTAAAGTGAACGGGCTTATATATAACGTTGCGGCGGCGCTAAACGACGGAAAAGTTCTTCGCCTTATCCCGAAGACTTATCTTCCGAATTATAACGAGTTTTACGAAAAACGTTGGTTTTCCGCGTGGAAAAACAGCGTAGAAAACGTATCGATAAACACGCCGTATTTCGATGAACCTTTGACCTTGCAAAGGAACGCGGTATTTTGCGATAAAACCGAAAACAGGTTTACCGTTTCCGCGGAAATATGCGAAGACTTGTGGGCGGCGAACTCGCCGTCGGTTTATCACGCCGAAAACGGCGCGAATATTATAGTAAATCTTTCGGCGAGCGACGAGATAGTCGGTAAAGCCGAATATCGCAGAGATTTGGTAAGGGTACAGTCGGCAAAACTTTCTTGCGCTTACGTTTACGCAGATACGGGCGAAGGGGAATCCACCACAGACGTCGTGTTTGCGGGGCATAATATAATTGCGGAAAACGGAACGGTTATAGGCGAAAGCAAGTTGTTTGAAAGCGGTATGACAATCGCTGATATCGACGTAGGCTTTTTGGATTTCGAGCGGAGCAAAACGTTCAACTACGATATTTTATCGGATAAAACCGCCGAAAAGGTTTATTTCGACGGATATAAGGATAACGACTGTTTAACTCGCGCGTTTGATAAAACGCCTTTCGTGCCGAACGATACGGGCGCTCTGACAAGCCGCGCGGAACTCATACTCAGTATGCAGGCGGAAGGACTTAAAAAGCGGATAAAGCATACAAACGCCAACACGGCTGTAATAGGTCTTTCGGGCGGGCTTGATTCCACGCTCGCGATACTCGTTGCGGTAAACGCGATGAAAAAACTCGGCAGAAACTTAAAAGACGTTATCGCCGTAACTATGCCGTGTTTCGGCACGACGTCAAGAACGTTCAATAACACCGTAAAACTTGCTAAATCGCTCGGCGTTTCACTCAAAAAAGTTGATATAACCAAATCGGTTTTAAGACATTTAAAAGACATTAAACACGGCGGCGAACCCGATACGACTTACGAAAACGCGCAGGCGCGCGAGCGCACGCAGGTCTTAATGGATATTGCGAATATGACGGGCGGGCTGGTCGTAGGTACCGGTGATCTTTCCGAACTCGCGCTCGGCTGGGCGACTTATAACGGCGACCATATGAGTATGTACGGGGTAAATTCTTCCGTGCCGAAAACGCTGGTCAGATATATCGTAAAACATTATGCGGATACTTCGCGCGGAAAGTTAAAAGCGGTGCTTAACGATATTTTAGATACGCCGGTAAGTCCCGAACTTTTGCCGCCGACGGACGGTGAGATCGCGCAGAAAACCGAAGATATCGTAGGACCGTATATTTTACACGATTTCTTCCTTTATAATATGATGAGACGCGGATATTCGCCGTCAAAAATATACTTTATCGCTAAAAAAACGTTTAAGGGCGAATTCGACGATAAAACGATTTTAAAATGGCTGAAAACATTTGTAAGGCGGTTTTTCTCACAGCAATTCAAGCGTTCTTGCGTGCCCGACGGGGTGAAAGTAGGCTCGGTCGCTCTTTCGCCGCGCGGCGATCTTAAAATGCCGTCCGACGCCGTGTGCGCGCTTTGGCTCGACGAACTCGAAGAATTGTGAATTTTGCTTGACATAATGTGCGTTCGTCGTGTAAAATTTTACTATATCAATACGGCGCGTCGCGCCTGAAAAAAAGGAGATTTATTATGAAAAAATACGTATGCGGAATATGCGGTTACGTTCACGAAGGGGACAATCCCCCCGAATTCTGCCCGCAATGCAAAGCGCCTGCCGCCAAATTCAAAGAGCAGGAAGAAGGACTTTCGTGGGCGGCGGAACATGTCGTAGGCATAGCGAAAGGCGTTGATCCCGAAATTTTAGAAGGTCTGCGCAGTAACTTTAACGGAGAGTGTACCGAAGTCGGTATGTATCTTGCGATGGCGCGCGTAGCGTACAGGGAGGGGTATCCGGAAATCGGTTCGTACTACGAAAAGGCGGCTTTTGAAGAAGCCGAACACGCGGCGAAGTTTGCCGAACTTTTGGGCGAAGTCGTAACCGATTCCACCAAGAAAAATCTGGAACTCCGCGTTGCGGCGGAAAACGGCGCGACGGCGGGCAAGACAGATATCGCAAAGAAAGCGAAAGCGTTAAATCTCGACGCTATTCACGACACTGTTCACGAAATGGCGCGCGACGAAGCCCGCCACGGCAAAGCGTTCAAAGGACTTTTGGACAGATACTTCGGGAAATAAGAAAGACATAAAAAATTATTCAGCCTTCGCATATGTTTTTTATGCGGAGGCTGAATTGTATAATATGGTATTAAAAACAGTTGACAAAAGTTTTTGCGTATGGTATTATATTTTCAACTTTATAAAGGCGATGATGAAAAGTTCACTTAAACTAACTCTTTACAGAGAAACGGCGGTAGGTGCGAGCCGTAAAAGAACGTTTTTGCGATGTAGTTTCGGAGCCGAAAGGAAGAAGGGGGCAAAATTTGCCGCTTGTAGAACCTTTCCGTGATTGCTGCGTAAAGGCATAGGGGTTGATTGACCCTAAGAGTGGCAAATTTTTATTTGCAATTTGAGTGGTACCGCGGGTAGAACGAATTACTCGTCTCAAAACAACGATATAGTTGTTTTGAGACGTTTTTTTTATCCTAAAAAGGAGAAATACTATGGAAAAAAATCTTGACCTGAAAATCAAAGCGATGGCGGCGCGTATAAAGGAACTGCGCGAAATCGAAGGGCTTTCGTTAGCCGAAATGGCAAAACTGACGGGCGTTACGGAAGAAGAGTACGCCGCTTGCGAGCGTGGCGAGCGCGACCTTAACTTTGCGTTTATTTACCGCTGCGCGAACGCCCTTCACGTCAACGTTACTGATATAATCGAAGGCACGAGTCCGCTTTTATCTTCTTACACCGTAACGCGCAGCGGCAAAGGTCAAAGAATAACGAACGCGCACGGTATGACGTACTTTAATCTTGCCGCGGCTTTTCAGAACAGGATAGCCGAGCCGCTTTACGTAAGGGCAAAATACGTAGAAGGCGCGGAAGACAGGGACATAGAGTGCACGACCCACGCGGGGCAGGAGTGCGACATAGTAGTTTCGGGCAAGTTAATGGTGCAGGTAGGCGGACACCGCGAGATACTTTCCGCGGGCGACAGCATTTATTACGACAGCGCGACTCCGCACGGGATGATTGCCGTCGGCGGTAAAGACTGCGTGTTTTACGCGATAGTCCTTAATCCTTCGGGCGAACCTATACCCGATTTTCAGGCGGGCGCGGAGTACGCGTCGGAAACCGAAGAAACCGCTAAAAAAGACGACGGTTTCAGAGAGTATCATAACTTTATAGACGTAACCGAAAACGAACAGGGCGCGCCCCTTTCGATAAAATTCAAAAACACCGAAAAGTTTAATTTTGCTTTCGATATAGTGGATAAAATCGGGGAACGCGACCCCGAAAAACTCGCTATGCTGCATATCGCAAAGGATAAGACCGAACGACGGTTTACCTTTCTCGATATGAAAAAGCAATCTGCGCGTTGCGCTAACTATTTTAAGTCTATCGGCATAAAAAAAGGCGACAGGGTAATGCTCGTTTTAAAGCGGCATTATCAGTTTTGGTTTGCGATTTTGGGACTTAATAAACTCGGCGCGATAGCCATACTTGCCACTAACCAGTTGCAGGAACACGACTTTGAATACCGTTTTAAGTCTGCGGGTGTTTCCGCTATAATCTGTACGGCGGACGGAGATACCGCGCATCAGGCGGATATCGCGGCGGCAAAATGCCCCGAAATAAAACATAAACTCATTGTAAACGGCGCGCGCGAAGGGTGGCGCGAGTTCGATAAAGAATATATTATGTATTCCACGCATTTTGACAGAACTGCGGACGCGCCTTGCGGCAACGACCCGATGCTTATGTTCTTTACGTCGGGAACTTCGGGTTATCCGAAAATGGCGCTCCACAATCATAAATACCCGCTCGGACATTTTCATACGGCAAAATACTGGCACGACGTCAATCCCGAAGGACTTCATTTCACTATTTCGGATACCGGCTGGGCAAAGTCTATGTGGGGCAAATTGTACGGTCAATGGCTGTGCGAAGCGGCGACTTTCGTATACGATTTCGACAGGTTTGACGCGGCGGATATTTTGCCGATGTTTGCAGAGCACAATATAACGTCTTTCTGCGCGCCGCCGACAATGCTGCGTATGATGATTAAACAGGATTTATCGAAATACGATTTTTCTTCCGTAAAACATATGACTACCGCGGGCGAAGCCTTAAACCCCGAAGTTTACCGCCAGTTTGAAAAATTGACGGGCTTGCAAATACACGAAGGGTTCGGGCAGTCGGAAACGACGATGCTTATCGGCAATATGATAGGCGCGCCGCATAAAATCGGCTCTATGGGGAAACCCGCGCCTATTTACGATATAGACTTGATAGACGAAAACGGTAAATCGGTAAAAGTCGGCGAAGTGGGCGAAGTCGTTATCAACATTAAAAACGGTATGCCTTGCGGTTTGGCGACGGAATATTACCGTAACGAAGAAGGTACGAAAGATACTTGGAAAAACGGATATTATCATACGGGCGACACCGCTTGGCGTGACGAAGACGGTTATTTTTGGTACGTAGGCAGGGTGGACGACGTAATTAAGTCTTCGGGTTACAGGATAGGACCTTTCGAGATAGAAAGCGTTATAATGGAACTCCCGTACGTTTTGGAGTGCGGTGTTTCCGCCGCGCCCGACGAAGTAAGGGGACAAGTAGTTAAAGCAAGCATAGTTTTGGTAAAGGGGACAAAGCCCACGGAAGAATTAAAGAAAGAAATACAGAACTACGTAAAGCAGAACACCGCGCCGTATAAATATCCGAGAATAGTGGTATTCCGCGACGAACTGCCGAAAACCGTTTCGGGTAAAATAATAAGAAATAAACTGTAAATTAAAAAAATAACCGCGCCCGTTAAGCGTTTCGTCTTAACGGGCGCGGTTATTTTAAACGCCTTGTTCTAAAAAGTAAAAACGCGCAATACATTATTTTTGTAACAGAATAGTATACGGCAATAGGAAAATCTAAAATACTTTATTTTTTGCTATAATCTGTCAAAAATCGCAGTTATAAAGGTATTAAAATGTATTTTGCTTTTTTAAATAAGAAAAAGTTTTTTGCAACGGTCGCGATTGCGTTATGCGGAATTTTAGCGGTATGCGCGCTGTTTTCGACCAAGGCTTACGCGGTTTTTTACGGCGGAAATTTCAGAAAACTTCCGATATATTACGTTAAAACGGAAGAAAAGAAAATCGCCATATCTTTCGATTGCGCATGGGGCGTTGACTACACGGACAAACTGCTTGACATAATGCGCAAAGAAAACGTCAGGTGTACTTTTTTCGCTGTGGAATTCTGGTCGGCAAAATATCCCGAATACCTTAAAAAAATAGCGGACGCAGGGCACGAAATAGGCACGCACTCGGCAACGCACCCTTATATGAGTAAACTCGACAAAAACGCGATAATAAAAGAGTTGACGACGTCGAAAGAACTGATAGAAAAGACAACGGGGAAAACTGTGGAACTTTTCCGCCCGCCTTACGGCGATTACGACGACCTGTTGATAGATACCGCAAGCGAACTCGGACTTTACACTATTCAATGGTCGATAGACAGTCTTGACTGGAAAGATTTATCCGCGGCGGAAATAAAGTCAAGGGTGGTAAGCAGGGCGCATAACGGAGCGATAGTGCTGTTTCATAATCAAGGGTTGCACACGGCGGAAGCGTTGCCGGAAATAATTGCTGAACTTAAAGCGAAAGGGTACGATTTTGTGCCTATAGGCGAACTGATATATAAAAACAACTACACAATGGGCGCGGACGGCGCGCAGATACCGAACAGCTAAAAAGGTCAACGTCATTAAAGGAGAAAATATATTATGAACAATTTAACGGAGAAAAACAACAAGGTCTTTATCAGCGGGGAGATAGTTTCCGAGGCGGAGTTCTCGCACGAAGTTTACGGCGAAGGGTTTTACGAAATGAACGTGCTCGTAAAGCGGCTGTCGGGGCAGGGGGATGTACTGCCCGTTACCGTTTCGGAAAGGCTTATCGCGGATAAAAACCTGCAAAAGGGCGTTTTTGTAAACGCTTTGGGTCAGTTCAGAAGTTACAACAAACTCGTCGACGGCAAAAGCAAACTTATGCTTACGGTATTTGTCAGGGAACTTTTGGAAGGCGTGTCGGTAAAAAATCCCAACAACATAGTTTTGTCGGGATACGTGTGCAAGCCGCCCGTATACCGCACCACACCGTTTAACCGCGAAATTGCGGATATCCTTATCGCGGTAAACCGTTCTTACAATAAATCGGACTATATTCCGTGTATAGCGTGGGGCAGAAACGCGCGTTTTGCTAAAAATCTCGCCGTAGGCGAGAAGATTGCGATAGCGGGGCGTATTCAGAGCCGCGAATATCAAAAGCGTATCAGCGAAGAAGAAATCAAGGTTATGACCGCTTACGAAGTGTCTATAAGTAAACTCGCCGCTTATGAAAACGCCGAAAATTTCGATACCGAAAGGGAATTCGAAACGCTGAATTTTGTTGAGCCCGAATACGAAAGAGTGTACAACGATCGGATATGATCATCGGTTACTTAACGATGCAAACAGTGCCCCGCCTGTCGGCGGGGCGCTGAATTTATATAAAAACATTTTATCTTTTTATTTCATTTTGTTTTTGATAGCGTTAAACGTTTCGTCGGATATTACGTGTTCTATTCTGCACGCGTCGTCCGCCGCGGTTTCGGGGGATACGCCGATTTCCTTTAACAGTTCCGTTAAAACCGTGTGCCGTTCGTAAATCTTTTCCGCAATACAACGCCCCTTATCCGTCAGCAATATATATCCGTTTTTATCGAATTTAATGTAATTTTCCGCGCGAAGTATACTCATAGCGCGCGATACGCTGGGCTTTGAATAGTTCATATATTCCGCAACGTCGATAGATCTTACCGCGCCTTTCTTTTCCGAAAGAACCAAAACCGATTCCAAATACATTTCGCCCGATTCTTGAATTTTCATACATTTTCCTTCCTTTTAATATATTTTAATATTAAATTCGAAAAAAGTCAACTTAACATAAAGGGAACTTTTTCATAATACAATATAGTATGCGATTGAGCGAAATAAAAACGGGTAAAACGGTTAAAATTGTTACCGTCGGATGCGACGACGGCGTAAAGGAAAAACTGCAAAACGTCGGGGTCGCTGCCGGTGTTACGGTAAAGGCGGAACGCGTTGCGCCGCTCGGAACGCCGATAGAAATAAAATGCGGCAATTCGCGTATTGCGATAAACAAGGCGCAAGCGGATAAAATAGCGGTGGAATATGTCGATTGATTTATGCCTTGCGGGCAACCCGAATTGCGGGAAAACAACGCTTTATAATCTTCTTACGGGTAAAACCGAGAAGGTGGGAAACCGCGCCGGTGTTACCGTAGAAAGTAAAGCAGGACGGTATAAAAAGGATAAAACTATAACGGTAACGGATCTTCCGGGGGCGTATTCGCTGAAAAGCGGTTCAAGCGACGAACGTATTGCCGCAAAGCATATTCTTTCTTCTTCGCAAACGGTGATAAACGTTGTAGACGGTACGAATTTGACGAGAAATTTACGCCTTACCTGCGAATTGACGCGTTTAAATGTTCCGATGGTGATTGCAATAAATTTTTCCGACGAATTGCAAAAAACCGGTGTAAAAATCGACGCCGCTACATTGAGCGAGCGTTTCGGCGTACCCGTCGTAATGATATCGGCTAGGAAAAATACGGGGATAGACCAACTGATGACGGCAGCGGTCAAAAACGCGCGCAAGCCGCATTTTATCGACCCGTATAAAACCGAAAAATTCATAACGGAAACCGTAGAAAAATCGCTTTCTGTTACGCGCAAGGCGGACGAGATGTTTACCGATAAAGCGGATAAAATACTGATGCACAGAATATGGGGGATACCTGTTTTTGTAGCGATTATTTTCGGCGTGTATTTTCTTACAACGACGGTAGGCGGGTTTTTCGGCGATAAGATATCGGGGATAATGGAGCGTTTCGGCGATTTTATCGCCGAAACGTTGAAACAAAGCGGCGCAAAAGAGTGGTTTATAGGTTTAATAACGGGAGCGCTTATAAAGGGAGTGGGCGCAGTGCTTGCGTTTTTGCCGCAAATACTTGTTCTTTTCTTTTTGCTCGAAATAATAGAAGAAAGCGGATATCTCGCCCGCGCCGCGTTTCTTATGGACGGTATTATGGAAAAAATAGGACTCGGCGGAAAATCTCTTGTCGCGTTCGGCGTTTCCTGCGGGTGCGCGGTAAGCGGTATAATGACGACGCGAACGGTGGACGACGAAAAACAGCGGCGGCTTACCGTATATTTGAGTCCGTTTATGCCGTGCGGGGCAAAAACAGCGGTGTTTGCGTGGCTGACGGGGTTGTTATTCGGCGGAAATCCGTTAATATGCGCGTCTTTATATTTTTTGAGTATTATTACCGTTGCGATTTTCGGCGCGATTTTACACCGCTTAAACAAGTTCAGGGGCGTTTCGGGGTCTGTGATGGAAATACCCGTTTTGCGCGCGCCGTCGTTTAGGGGAGTGTTCGGAGCGCTTAAAGATAAAACCGCGGATTTTGTGTTAAAGGCGGGTTCGGTGATTTTTTTGGTTTCCGCCGTAATATGGTTTTTGCAGAGTTTCGGGGTAAACGGGTATACGAACGAAGTTACGGAAAGTTTTTTGTTTATAATAGGCGATAAAATAAAATTTCTCTTCGCGCCGCTGGGGTTTGGCAACTGGCAGGCGTCGGTCGCGGTAGTTACGAGCGCAGTTGCCAAAGAAGCGGTTATCCAGACTTTAAGTATGGTATCCGACAATCCCGCCGCGCTTTTTTCTTCGGGCTTTTCGGCGTACGCGTTTATGGCTTTTATTTTGCTTGCGCCGCCGTGTTTTGCGGCGCTGTCGACTGCTTACCGCGAACTTAAAAGCGGAAAAGATTTTTGTTTTATGATAGCGTTTCAGTTCATTGCGGCGTATATCGTCGCGTTCGTAATAAACGGGATAGGCGAAATAATAAAATACGGAGCGACGTTTTTACCGTTGACAATAGCCGCCGTAGGGCTTATAATAAGTATAATAATTCTTATAAAAAGGCGCGGATGTTGCGAAAACTGTTCCATGTGCGGGAGAAAACAATGCAGAACGAAAAAAGCGAATACGACTATATGAGAGAAGCGGACGAAAAGGAAGAAGACGCGTTTTATCCCGAAGAGTGGGCGGATGAACGGGATAAAACTTCAAAAGAAAGATATTTCGAATATTACGACGACGTAAAAACAAATATAAAAGAAGACTGGTAAATTAAAAAAATACGTTTATTTTCGGGCGGGCTTTATAAAA
>CAJOMP010000029.1 GCA_905235785.1 uncultured Clostridia bacterium
GATGATAGACTTCGACAATCTCGTCGCAAGGGGATCTATGATGGGTTCCGGCGGCGCGATCGTAATGGACGAAGACAATTGTATGGTTGACGTTGCGAAATTCTATATGGAATTTATCTGCGACGAATCTTGCGGTAAATGTTCGCCTTGCCGTATCGGTACAAAGCGTATGCTTGAAATTCTCACTAAAATCACCGAAGGCAAAGCGACGCTTGAAGATTTGGACAGATTACAGGAACTTGCGGCGAATATCAAGAGCAATTCGCTTTGCGCTTTGGGTCAAACCGCGCCCAACCCCGTTCTTTCAACGCTTGCGCACTTTAAGGACGAATACATAGCGCACATCGTTGAAAAACGTTGTCCCGCGCACGTCTGCAAGAGCCTTATGACTTACGAAATAGACAAAGAAAAATGTATCGGGTGCGGTCTTTGCGAAAGACAATGCCCCGTGGGCGCCATTTCCAAGACCGATTATATCGCGGCAGGGCATAAGTTGCCGTCGAGAGTGATCGACTCCGAGAAGTGTATCAAGTGCGGCTTATGTATGGCTTCGTGTAAATTCAAAGCCATTTCCAAAAAGTAATCGGAGGGAATAAAAATGGCAAAAGTCAATATTAAGATAGAAGGGGTTCCTTATCAGGTAGAAGAGGGGCTTACCATTTTGGAAGCGGCAAAAATTTGCGGTTACGAAATTCCGACCCTTTGCGCGTTTAACCACGGCGAATGTTCAAAAGCGTCTTGCCGCGTGTGTCTGGTCGAAGCGACGGGCGCAAGGGGACTCGTTGCGTCGTGCGTATATCCCGTGGCGGAAGGTATGGAAATAACCATTTCTTCGCCGAAAGCGACTGCGGCGAGAAGAATCTCGGTTGAATTGCTTCTTTCAAACCATAATAAAAACTGTCAACAATGCGACAAAAACGGCAAATGCGAATTGTTGCACGTCGCGCAGATAACGGGCGCGAGAGAAGGCGTGTTCGAGGGCGAGAAAACTCCGACCACCGTTGATATGCTTACGCCGACGATAAAGAGAGATACGTCTAAATGCGTTCTCTGCGGCAGGTGTGTGGAACGTTGCAAAAACGCGCACGGACTCGGCGTTTTAGGTTTTGAAAACAGGGGCTTTAAGACAATTGTCGCTCCTGCGGAAAACAGAAGTTTCATAAATTCGCCCTGTATAATGTGCGGACAATGTATCAACGTCTGCCCGACGGGCGCTTTAATGGAAGTTTCCGAAATCGAAAAGGTAGACGCGGCTATGGCTAGCGGTAAATACGTCGTCGTACAGACCGCTCCCGCGGTGCGCGCTGCGCTCGGCGAAGAGTTCGATATGAAGATAGGTACTCCCGTAACGGGCAAAATGGTTGCGGCGCTCCGCAGACTCGGATTTAAAAAGGTGTTCGACACCAACTTCGGCGCGGATCTTACCATTATGGAAGAAGCGACGGAACTTTTATCGAGAATCAAAAACGGCGGCACGCTACCTATGATAACGTCCTGTTCTCCGGGTTGGGTAAACTATGCCGAATATTATTACGGCGATCTTTTAGACCATCTGTCGACCTGCAAATCTCCGCACGAAATGTTCGGCGCTATATTGAAGAATTATTATGCGGAAAAAATCGGCGTAGATCCCAAAGATATGTTCGTGGTATCCATAATGCCGTGTTCCTGCAAGAAGTTTGAAAAACAGCGTCCCGAAATGGAAAGTAACGGGCTGCGCGACGTAGACGCAGTGCTTACCACACGCGAACTCGGAAAACTTATAAAGCGCGCGGGTATAATGTTTACCAAACTTCCCGACGAAGACTTCGATAACGATATCGTGCACGACTATACGGGCGCGGGCGTAATCTTCGGGGTAACGGGCGGCGTTATGGAAGCGGCGCTCCGCACAGCGTATTACGTTCTTACGGGTAAAGAGCGCGAAGGCGTTATTTTCAGCGAAGTCCGTGGATTTAAGGACATCAGAGAAGCGGAATTCGACCTTAACGGTCAGAAGATAAAAGTCGCTGTTACCAGCGGTATGAAGGGCGCGAAAGTGCTGTTAGACCAAATACGCGAAGGAAAATCGCCCTACACGTTTATCGAGATAATGGGTTGCCCCGGCGGCTGTATAAACGGCGGCGGTCAGCCGTACGTAAGGGAAGCGTTCTTGCCGAACGAAGATATCGATATTATGGATTCTTACAAGCAAAAACGCGCGAACGCCCTTTATAGCGAAGACGAAAGACAGTCGATTCGTCAGTCTCACAACAATCCGCAGATCAAGGACTTATACAAAGAGTATCTCGGAGAACCGAATTCGCATCTTGCGCACGAGTTGTTGCATACGTCTTACAATAAAAACAGAAAGAGATTCGATTGATTTTAAGTTGAAAATCTCTTATATCGCCCCGACGGAGTTTCGTCGGGGCGATATTATTGTCGGCAGACGCGTTGAAATTTAAAAACCGTATTGACAAGCGGTTTTACCCGTGTTAAGATAATATCAAAAGTATATAAAGCGGGGATAATTTATGAGCAATACTACGGTAAGGAACATTGCGCTTATCGGTCACGGCGGCGCAGGCAAAACTTCTCTTGCGGAAGCGATTTTATTTAACGGCGGGTCGATCCCGAAACTCGGAAAGGTTACGGAAGGCAATACCGTTACGGACTTTATGCCGGAAGAAATCGAGCGTCAGACTTCGGTATCTCTCGCGTGCGCGTATACCGTATGGCAGGGCGTAAAAATAAACATAATCGACGTGCCGGGATTTTACGATTTCGAAGGCGAGTTTGAAGAATCGGTTCGCGCGGTAGGTTCGGCGGTGCTTGTGGCCGACGCGTGCGGATTTGTTTCCGTGGGCGCGGAAAAGGCGATAAATTATTGTCTTAAACGCCACGTTCCGCTTATGATATTCGTCAACGGCATAGATAAGGAAAATGCAGACTACGTCAAAACCGTAGAGGCGTTTCGCGCGCTGTACGGCAGAAAGATAGCCACGATGCACGCGCCCATTATTCGCGACGGCAAGATGCAAGGCTACGTGTCGGTAATATCCGGTAAGGCTTACGAGTTTAAACCGAGCGGCAGAGAAGAAATACCCGTTCCGAAAGAAATGGAAAGCGACATTGCGGAGTTAAAACAGGGTTTAATAGAAGCGGCGGCGGAAACGTCGGACGAGTTTTTGGAAAAATTCGACCAAAACGGCGGTTGGCTGCCTAACGACGATATAATAACAGGAATTAAGCAAGGACTCCGCTCCGGCGATACAATACCTATTCTCGGCGGTTCGGCAATGCAGAATATCGGCGTTATAAATTTGTTGAACGAAATAGTCGCTATAATGCCGTCGCCGAAAGAGAGAAGACCCGTTTCCGCAACGCTTATCGATTCGGGCGAAAAAACAGACGTGTTTTGCGACGATGATCTGCCATTTTCAGGTCAGGTGTTTAAGACCGTTGTCGACCCGTTTGCGGGCAAATTAAGTTACGTAAGAGTGTTTACCGGTGTTGTTAAGGTCGGCGATACCGTTTATAATTCAATCACCGAAAAAGAAGAAAAAATCGGCGCGTTATATATTCTGAAAGGCAAAAAGCAGGAAAATGTCGACAGTCTTTCCGCGGGCGAAATCGGCGCTATCGGCAAACTTTCCGAAACGGGTACGGGCGATACGCTGTGTTCAGTGAAGCGCAAAATAAAATTCAGCGAAATAAAGATGCCGCCCGCCATGTACGCGATGGCAATTCGCGCAAAGCGTTCCGAAGAAGACGATAAAGTGTTTGCGGGGCTCAATAAACTTCGCGAAGAAGATAAATCTTTCGTAATAGAAAAGAACGCCGAAACGGGCGAAACGCTTATCCGCGGGCTCGGTGAAACTCAACTTGACGTAATTTGTCAGAAACTTAAAAATAAATACGGTTGCGACGCAGAACTTTCCGTTCCCGAAATAGCGTATAAAGAAACGATAACGTCGAAAGCCGAAGCGGAAGGCAAACATAAAAAGCAATCGGGCGGCGCGGGGCAGTTCGGCGTGGTAGATATCCGTTTTGAAACGGGAGCGGCGGACGGAGTATTCGAATTCGTAGACGAAACTGTGGGCGGCTCTGTACCGAAACCGTTTATTCCTGCTGTTGAAAAGGGGTTAAAAGAAGCGATAAAACAAGGGCCGCTCGCGGGGTATCCCGTCGTTGATTTAAAGTGTACGCTTTATGACGGCAAATATCACCCCGTAGACTCCAAAGAAGTGGCGTTCGTGTCGGCGGCGCGTTTAGCGTTCGACGACGCGATGACGAGAGCGAAACCCGTCCTGTTAGAACCGATATACTCGTATTATATAACCGTTCCGTCGGACTATCTCGGCGACGTTTTAGGCGACGTAAGCAAGCGCCGCGGCAGAGTGCTCGGTATGGAAACAGAAGGCGCGGAGCAGATAGTTTCCGCAGAGATACCGCTTGCCGAAATGGCAAAATACGCTATGGATTTAAGAAGCATGACGCAGGCAAGGGGCAAATTTTCGGGCGAGTTTATAAGATACGAAACCGTTCCGTTTGAAATTCAGGAAAAAATAGTCGCCGCAAGAAAGAAATAAAGTTTTAGCCGCGCCCGCTGCAATTAAGCGGGCGCGGCGCTCTTTATGCTTTAAAACGCTTGAAAAATTTTCAGATATATAGTACAATTTATTAAAAATAAAAACGCGCGAATAACGCGCGGTGAAAAGGAGTTTCAATGCTTGTCATTTTTTCCGGCGGCTCCGGCGCAGGTAAAAACACCGTAATCGGCGAACTGATAAAAACAGGCGATTTTGCTTTAATGCCGACGTACACGACGAGAGATAAGCGTCCGTCGGAGTGTGAAGGTAATCCTTATTGCTTTTTGACCGACGCTGAATTTAAGAAAAAAATAGACGAAAACGAACTCTATGAGTACGAAAACGTGCACGGGCATTATTACGGAACTTCTAAATTACTGCTAAAAGAAAGGCTTTCGCTCGGCAAAACTCTGCTAAAAGACATAGACGTTTTAGGCACGCAAAATCTCGTTAAAAGCATCGGTGGCGACGTAAAGATCATAACGGTGTTTTTGAAAGTCGCGTCGAAAGAAGTGCTTATCGAGCGGCTTACCGAGCGCAAGGAAACGGAAATCGAAAAGCGCCTTTCGCGCTACGATATGGAAAACTCTTACAGTGATAAATACGATTATATAATTACTAACAATGACCTTACGGAAACGACTAATACCGTTCTTACGATAATTCGGAGCGAAAAGAGCGGAAAGGAGTTCGGCGCGTTAAAATGCGACGGGGTCGACGAAAACAAGATAAAAAATTACGTTAAAAGACTGGAAAGCGGGGAAACGCTTTCTCCCGTAAAAATCGCGTTTATCGACTGCGCGCCGTATATTGTCGAAGGACGGCATAAATACCTTGCGGGACTTTTGAGCGGTAAGCATGTGGCGAAAGAAATAATAAACGGCTACGCCGCGAAAGTGCCGAATCAGTCGTCGTGGCTTAAAACCCTTTCCGCAATACGCGGGTAAATGGAGTATGAAAGATAAAATCAGGGAAAGCGCCTTTTCGTCGCCGCTTATGACGGCAATAGCCGTCTCGCTGTTTTCCGTGGCGGCATTTTCGCTTTCGAACGTTTACGATTTCGGGGAAACGGCAAAATTCGTTATCGATATCGTATGCCGCGCGCTTGCGGTTTTTTTTGTAGCGTATTCGGCAAAAGCGTGCGGTTTTAAGATGTTTGTAAAACCGAAAACAGGCGGCATATGCTTATTATTGTTCGTTTTAGGACTTTTGGTTTGCGTAAACAATTTTCCGATAATCGGTTTTGCCGCTGGGAACGTTGCTTTGCAACAAAACGCGCGGATTTTCCGTTATATAGTATATTGTACGGCGATAGGCGTATCGGAAGAAGTAGTGTTCCGCGGTTTTATTATGCCGCTTGTCGGGTTAAAGTTCAGGGATAAGCCGCGCGCGCCGTTTTTAACGGTACTCGTAACTTCCGCTATATTTTCGCTCTGTCATATATTCAACATATTTTCCGCGGGCGTGTTGCCTACGGTTTTACAGGTCGGATATACGTTTTTAACGGGCGGGCTGTTCGGCATCGTTTATCTGTTTAGCGAAAATCTTGTTTTTCCCATAATATTGCACACGGTTTTCGATTTAGGCGGGTTGATTTTTTCCGCGCCGTTCGGCATTGCCGCGGGAAATATGTGGGACGTTTATACGGTAATAATAACCGCCGCGCTCGGGGTTATCGCGACGGCGGTTTTCGTTTTCGCGCTATGGAATTATAAGCCGAACTCTAAAAATTAAAAACGGATTTACGGGTTAGACGGATCAAAAATAATCTTTGTATTCAAAATTTAGTTCGTGTCCGCTAAAAAGAGCGTTAAACAGCGAAATAAAGTAATCGTCCGTCATGCTTGCTATAAAATCGGCAACGATATCGTCTTTCGGATTTTCTTCGTAAGGGATATCGCGCTTATAACGGCTTTTGTTGACATAATCGATATGCGCGGAAAAAATAGGGGAAGAACGGTCGGAATTTTCCAGCGCGTTCAGCAAACGGGAGTATATTTTTCGCATTGCCGGCGCTAAAAGTTCGTCGGTTTTTTTCTTTACTTCGGGATTGTTGTATATAAGCGCGTAATTTTCGCGCATTGCTATTTTAAGTCCCGCAAAATGTTCTTCGTCAAACATTATATACGGTTTATTAAGGCTGTTTTCAATGACGTTCACGGTCAGATTGTTGATAATTTCCGCGTTAAAACCGCCTATAACCGTTTTGGTGAAATCGGTTTCGTTTGCCACGCCGAGTTTTTCAGCGTCCTGACGGTCTTTGCCGAGATAGGCGATTATATCGGAAACTCTTACAACCGCCGCTTCCAAAGAAGACGGGGCGAGCGCTTGACAGTATCCGTTTTCCGTGTAACAATTTTCGATACGCTCGTCGAACTCTTTAAATCCCGAAATCGGTTTAGGATAATACTTCTCTTTCGGAAGTTCGCCGTTGTGCGTTAAAATCCCGTCCAGAGTTTGCAGTGTGACGTTATAGGGGAAAATTCGGTCGAGTACCCTTACCGACTGAACGTTGTGGAAAAATCCGCGACCCGTGCGTTCGCGATATATTTCATTTAAAACGCGTTCGCCCGCATGCCCGAAAGGCGTGTGTCCGATATCGTGTCCGAGCGCGATTGCTTCGATGAGTTCGGAGTTTAAAGACAGCGCGTTTCCGATAGTTCGCGCGATTCTCGAAACCAACTGTACGTGAAGAATGCGCCTTGACACGTCGTCGTTTTTTACGAGTGAAAACACCTGTGTTTTATCGGCGTAGCGCGGAAAATACGGGCAGTTGATTATTTTATCTGCGTCTCTGACAAACGGCGCTCTTAAAAAATCTGCTGTGTCGTGAGTATCCTTTCTTCGTCTTTCCGCAAACTCGTCGCGGAAAGCGTAGGGCGAAAGTAATTTATTCAGAGATTTTTCGCGCAAAATTTCGTTTGCGGATTGAGAGAGTTGTTCGTACATTGTATCACCTTTTGACGCGCATTTTTTATGCGTTCAATAAGATTTTAACCTAAAAACCGATAAAAATCAAGGTTAGAGACGGGAAAATTTCAAGGAGTTTAATATTATGGAATTTTACGGCGTAGAACTTGAAAACTGCGCTTGCGGAAAAGAACACGTTTTTCCGCTTAAAGAAATTATTTCGGGTAGCGGCGTTTTGGGGGATTTCCCCGACGTGATTTCAAAGTACGGCATAAAAAAGCCTTTTATCGTTGCCGACGCAAACACTTACGCCGCGGCGGGAAAACGTGTAACCGAAACGCTCGCAAAAATCGGCGTGCCTTTTTCCGAATTTTTATTCGGCGGCGCTGTCGAGCCGGACGAACAGGCGACGGAAAGGGCAATGAACGCGTTTGATAACGCATGCGACGCGGTTATAGGCGTAGGTAGCGGAGTTATAAACGACATCTGTAAAATAGTCGCCGCAAAACATAACAAATTTTATATAATAATCGCCACAGCGCCGAGTATGGACGGATACGCGTCGGCAACGTCGTCTATGGCGGTAAAAGGTCTTAAAACTTCGGTAAACAGCAAGTGTCCGGACGTTATAATCGGCGATATAGAGATTTTGAAAAACGCTCCGCTTAAAATGCTTAAAGCGGGGCTCGGCGATATGCTTGCAAAGTACGTCAGTATTTTGGAGTGGCGGCTGTCAAACGAAATAAACGGCGAATATTACTGTGAAAATATCGCAAAAATTATACGCCGCGCGCGCGATAAGTGCGTGGAAAACGCGGCCGGGCTTATAAAAAGGGATGAAACGGCGGTAAAAGCGGTGTTTGACGGGCTTATTATCGGCGGCATAGCGATGGCTTTTGCGGGAGTGTCCCGTCCCGCGTCTGGCGTGGAACACTATGTCTCGCACATAATAGATATGCGCGGCTTACAGTTCGGCACTAAAACCGAGTTGCACGGTATTCAATGCGCGGTGGCGACGTTGTATTGCGCAAAACTTTACGATAAATTAAAAACTGTTACGTTAAGCGAAGAGCGCGGAAAAGCCGAAACGAGTGCGTTCAGCAGAGCCGCGTGGGAACAAAATTTACGAGCGTTTTTAAACAAAGCGGCAGAGCCTATGATAAAACTCGAAGACAAAGAGAAAAAATACGACCCCGAAAAGGCAAAAATCCGTCGAAAAACGATAACGGAAAAGTGGGAAAAACTGATGAAAATAGTGCAAGACGAATTGCCGCCCGCGGACAAGATTGCGGAAATACTGTCGGTAGCGGAAATTCCAGAAACCTTTGAAGAAGCGGGCATAGAAATCGATATGCAAAAAGCGTTTGCGGCGACGAAAGATATAAGGGATAAATACGTGCTTTCTTCGCTTTTGTGGGATATAGGACTTCTCGGCGAATTTTGCTCCGAGTTGTGATTAAAACGGGCAAAAGCGGGTCAAAAGGTTTGACTTAAAGAAAATTTGTATATATAATAATATACAAAAGGACGGATGCGGAATATTATATTTCTCGCGCGTTAAAGGAGAAAAATTATGGCAAAAATAACCGAGAATACTACGATTTTTGAAGCGATTCAGATAAACCCCAACGCGGGCGATATTTTGATGAAATACGGTATGCATTGTTTAGGCTGCGCTTTGGCTCACGGCGAAACGATAAGCGAAGCGGCAGACGTTCACGGCGCAGACCTTGTTAAAATGCTCGAAGAATTAAATAACGTCGAAGGCTGATTTTCCTATGGCTGAAAGGGACTTTTCGGCTGAAAGCGGTACGGAAGGAATAAAAGTCGGGGCTGAAAACGTAAAATGTCCCGGTTGCGGCGCGAATATGGTATTCGACGCCGATTTGCAGACACTTTATTGCCCGCATTGCGGCAGCAAAAAGGAACTCGGCAAAACCGAAATAGCAAAAGAAAAGGATATTTTAGAAGGACTTTCCGCGGATTCGATATGGAAACCTGACGAAACGGCGGTATTCCGTTGCGCAAACTGCGGCGCGAAGGTAGTGCTGTCGAAAGGCGAAACCGCTAAAACATGTCCTTTCTGCGGCACGGCGCACGTCGAAAAAACCGAAGAACTTGCAGGGCTTAAACCCGACGCGGTTTTGCCTTTTGCTTTCGGACGCGAAAAGGCGTTGGAATACAGCAAAACTTGGGCGAGAAAGCGGGCTTTCGCGCCGCGCAAGTTTAAAAATGACTTAAACGCCGACAACGTAAACGGCATATACGCGCCTTGCTTTACGTTTGACAGTCATACGTATTCCGTTTACAGGGGAAGAATAGGTAAACATCATACCCGTGTCGTGGGGTCGGGTAAAAACCAACGCACCGAAACGTATACCGTGTGGCGAACTGTAAGCGGCAATTATTCCGATTTCTTCGACGACCTTGCGATTACCGCCGGCGACAAATGCGGGCAGAAAGAACTCGATAAACTGTCGCCGTACGACACTAATTCGGGGCGGGAATATAAGGGGCAATATCTTCTCGGGTTTATGGCGTATCATTACGATCACGAACTTTCCGAGTGTTGGTCTACCGCAAAAACGCGTATGGATAAAGTCATACGCCGGCGAATTCTTGGAAGATACGATTACGACGTCGTCGATTATCTTAACGTTTCAACAACGCACGAAAACGTTAAATATAAATACGTTATGATACCCGTGTACGTAGGGAATTTTACTTTCAGGCAAAAACTCTACAATTTTTTCGTAAACGGAACGACGGGCAAAACTTACGGCAAATATCCTAAATCTGGATTAAGGGTCGGCGGATTGATTCTTCTCGGCGCGGCGATAGTCGGCGTTATCGCTTATTTGTTGATTAAAGGCTGATTTACCGTGTAAAATTTGAGTTTATTAGCGCCGAAAAAGTAAAAAAACGTTAAATTTTAGTTTGCCGAGCGTATTTTTTTAAAAAAAACAAAAAAGTTATTGACCGAAAGCGTTAAAATATTATATAATTTTAGTTGGCACGGACATTGAAAAGGCAAGGGGTTTCGTGCGGAGGCAACAATGAAAAAATGGAAAGCAACGGTGCTACTTACTATAGTGCTCGTTATAACGGCGATCCTGACCGCAATGGCTTTTGCGCGGTTTCCGATCGGCACGAAAGACTTTAACGGTTTTTTGGGCGCTATCGAAACCGATTACGATTTAAGCGGCGGCACGGCTTACACGCTTACACTCGATAAGGATAATACCGAAGACGTCGAAGACGTAAGCGAAGTTATAAACACTTTAAAGTACAGACTTGACCTTTTGGGTTATGAAAATTATTCCGTCAAAGCGATAAAGAACGTTGACGACGCTGTTAAAGATTACGACATACGTATCGAAACGCGCGGCAACGTAAATAAGTACGGTGAGATAGATAAGACCGCGCTCGCGCAGGATATAGCGGTTGCCGCGGCGTACGGCGAACTTACCTTTTACGGCGGCACGTCTGAAAATCCTACCGAAAAGGTTCTGACCGCAGGTAAAGCGGTGTCTGACGCGAGTTACGGCGGCGCTACGACGAACGGTTCTGAAACTTATTATATAATAAATATAACGTTCAGCGATTACGGGTATAACGAACTTAAAACTCTTATCGGCAACGGGACTTATTATCTCCGCATAGACGTTGGCGAAAAATCGCTTACGGGTACGGCAGGGTTGTCTATATCCGCAAGTACGTTCAGTAAAAATTATACGCTTACAACGACCGCGGGCGAAGCCGCTGCAAGGCAGTTCGCGTTGCAAATAAAAACGGGCGGGCTCGCTTATAAGTATAACGTGAGCGACGGGGCGGACGTTTCTTCTCCGCTCGGAACGAGTATCGAACTTAAAAGTATTCTCGTTATCGCCGCGTTGACGGTAGCGGCGATAGTCGCGATGTTCGTTCTCGATAAGAAATTCGGCGTTGTGTATTGCTTATCCACCGTTTTATTCGTGGACTTGTTCCTGTTTATGTTGATTGCAATACCGGGGATAAAAGTTTCCTTCGGCGGCGTTATCGGCTTTGCGCTTGCGGTAATTCTTACGTTCGACGGATATATCATAACGTCTAAACGGATAAAGGAAGAATTTGCCCGCGGCAAGACCGTTAAGAGCGCGGTGAGAACGGGCTTTATGCGTTCGCTCGCTCCTATTGCGGGAACTGCGGGAATAGCGATAGTCGGCGCGCTTATTCTGTTTGCTCTTGCCGGCGGCTCGGTCAAAAACTTTGCGGTTATCTTTGCGATAGGCGCGGGTGTTTCCGTAGTAACTACGCTTTTATTTGTAAGAATGTTTTGCGCGCTTATTTTACCCCTTGCGGAATATAAGGAAAGTTTTTTCGGACTTAAACGCATTGACGTAGCGGGAGAAAAGGGGGAACAAATATGAAAATATTTGCTAAATTGAAAATATGGATTATAGCCGCTCTCATTGTGGT
>CAJOMP010000030.1 GCA_905235785.1 uncultured Clostridia bacterium
GCTTCCCCACGACGTAAACTCCGACATATCTATGTCTTCGTCTAAAATGTAATATCCCGCAGACGGTTGAAGCAATTCCGCTTCTATATTGTCTTTGGTAAGGTGTACTATTTTATCGTTATCATTTTCAGGATCTTCCGTTTCCACTTCTCCCGAGAAGAATTCCGCCGCCGCAATGTTGAGCAGTTCCGTTCCCCAATCGTAAGAAGCCGCTGATTTTTCTTTCGCTTCGACCGCAGTCCACAATTTATAGTCTCCCCCGATTGCGGGAACGATTCCCTCGTGGCCGCTCGGTGCTACCGGAAGTTTGGTTACAGATACCAGATAAGCGTTATTGAATTCTGCCGACCTACAATATAAACCGTTTACAAAACCTGATTTCGTTATTTCCGAAACAGAATTCTTACGAACGTAAACTAGACAATTTTCATAAGAAGATCCAAACTCTCCGGGACCGGAAATAGCGCCGGATTGAGACATATTCATAGAAGCAACTTCTACAGCGACATTTTTAAAGGCGGTGAAACCTCTCGTTCTGCCGGTTATAACCGAATTGTTTGCGGACACTTCGGCATTTTTGAATATTACGTTTTTAATTATTGCACCGTCCGCCGACCACAAAAGGCTTCCCGCAAACGACATATTATAAGTCTTATAATTTGAAATTGTATAACCTCTTCCGTCGAAAGTTCCCTTAAACCAGTAATCGTCGTAATTTTTACCGCCCCTGCCGGCGCCGTAATTTGCAACGTTTTTCATATCGATGTTTTGCGAAAGTATAACCACCCCTTTGGTGACTAATTCAAGTTCCTTAAAGTTGCTTTCGCTCAATACGAGATCCGGAACGACAACTACGATACTGAACGCATTGTTTTCCGTATCCGACAAGAACAACCTGTAAGGCGTTTCCGTCTCAAACTGCTTATCTACGTTGCTTATAGCAAATCTATTAGTTTCTGCGTCGTATACCGCATCGTATTTAGTATCGTTTATCCTTGTTTTTACAATTTGACCGTCCTGAGGTAAATTAAAACCCTTTATTGTGCTAACATCAAATTCTATTTTGTTATCTTCTTCAAAAACGTAACCGGATACTTCATCCGAATGCCTGTCGCTATCCATAGTGGAAACGACTATTTTCGTTTCATCTTCTCCGACGCTGTTGACCGCTTTAACGGAAATAACGTATTCCGCTTCTTCCGAAAAGGTATATTCGTCCAGCCCTTCAAGAGATTCCTCTCTGTCTGTCCCGTTTACAGTTGCGCTTTTTATTTTAATTTTAGAAAATTCCCATTTAAACGCAGGGTCAAGTTTGGCGTTCTCGTCTTTGAGTTCCAGACCACACCAGAAAATTAAATCTTCAACGGGTTCCGTTGTGCCGCGCGAAACCTTATAAACGATTGATTCTTTGAGTTCAGGATGTATGGCAACGCATTTTATCGAAAAAGAAACGGAATTGCCTCCCGATTTTTTCAGCGTAAAATCATAATCGGAAACGTTTTCAAATTTAACCAACAGTGAATCGAGCCGTTTGTTTTCCACCTTTACGTTTCTCGTTTGGTCGGTATAAGTAGCATAAAGTTCGTATTCCGCATTATAATCAACGTTTATATATTCCATAAAGTAAATCTCGCTGCCAAATGTAATCTCTTCCGGAATATCTTTCACTATCTTCATTTCTTCCGACTTACTACATGCACATAGCCCGGCCATTACGCAAAGAAGCGCGGTTAAAACAGATAACAATATTTTTTTCATAGAAATTTCTCCTTTATCAGCCTTTAAGTCCGCCTACGGACATATTGGCAAGCATCGTTTTTTGACTTATTGCAAACAAAATCAACGGAACGAGACTTGATAAAATTATCGCCCCGAAAAATTTTGCCGAACCGTTTTCTATAAACATCATATCTGACTCGAACACGTAAATTCCGAGCGCGAGATTAGGATAACTCGGTAAATATATCTGCGGCGTACTGTAAACGTTCCATTGTCCCATAACGCAGTTGATATATAACGCAAGTATGCAAGGTATCGCTTGTGGAATTATCACCCTGAATAAAATTTGAAAGCAATTTGCTCCGTCTATATAAGCGGCTTCACTGTAACCTTTGTCTATCGCCTTGAAATAACCGTACATTATCAATGCATTTATGTCAAAGCCGGTAAAATAAGTGAGTATATACAACTTGGGATTGTTCACCATACCAAGTAACCTTAAAAACTTATAAGCCGCCGCGCTTGCACCGATAATCGGAATAGTTATTCTGAAAATAATGATTCCGAATAAAAATTTATGCAACGGGAATTTATATCTCGCCAAAGGATATGCAACGCAAATGCTCGCAAGGATATTCAAAGCCTGTCCGCCGAAAGCAAGCCAAATGGAATTCCACGTCATTTTTAAAAACGTTGCGGAACCTACTTTAAACGACTTAAATATTTCAGCATAATATGCAAAATCCCATTTTTTCGGTAGAGCGTTAGGAAGTTCAAAAAACTCTTCTACGCTTTTAAAAGAATTCTGAAATATCCAGAAAAACGGATATAAAAACAAAAACGAAGTAATAAGAAACAGAACGAAGTATATAGCGAACGTTATCGTCTGCGATTTATCTTTGGAAACTTTACCGTTGTGTTTTCTAAAAATTTTATCCATATAAAACGCTCCTTAATACTCGACCTGTTCGACCGCTCTTCCGAGAACGAATCTCCCTAACAGCACTACGGGGATGGTTACAGCAGTAAGGAACACGCCGACTGCCGCGGGATAACCGTAAAACGGCGTCATACTATCCGCAGACCCGGCAATATTATACGTTAAGTAATAAATATAAAAGCCCATTGTACCCGTTTCGTGTGCACCCATTGTATAGAGAAACACACCGCCTTCAAAGGTAAATATTGTGGCAAGATTAGTTGTTATCGCAACAACGAACGTAGGCCAGATAAGCGGCACGGCAACCTTAAAAAATTCTCTAATAAAGTTGATTCCTTCAAGTTTTCCTACTTCAAACAACTCTTCGGGTATCCTTGCATACGCACCCGAAATTATAAGGTTGAAAGATACTATGTGCGGAAATATATTAAGAATACATATGGTAATAAATGCGGATTCAGAACTCCCCAGCAACCCACTCTCTAAAACGTCCGGAGAAAAGTTCACGCCGATATTCTGAAGAATAGTCATTACAGGGCCGTCCAGCGAAACCATATATTTCATAACCATAACCCATACGATACCTGAAAGGATCGTCGGAATCATTAAAATTGTACGGAACACATATGCACCCTTGATTTTTTTGTATAGGACGTATGATGAAAACATCGACGGAACCACGCAAACAACGTCAACAAGAAACCATAAAAGAACTGTTCGTAACAGAACATTTCCCAAATTCCAGCCGTACATATCCTTGTCTTTTAAAGCATTAAATACGGTTACGAAATTCCCTAACGCAAAATTTCCGTCTACATCCTTGAACGCAAGCAATATTGAATCGAAATTTACGTATACCCAAAATACGATAAAGAACAACAACGGTATTCCGATTATAATATAACAAAACAAAAACGCGTTTCTGTCTTCAAACGAATAAATGTGCTTTTTTACGCCTTTATTCTCCAATCCTATATCCCCCTTGATTCATCAACGCTGCCCAGTTGTTTTTTACATTTTCTTTCACTTTATTGAAAGTTGTAGACGCAAGCAATGAATAATTTCTTTCAGACGGCTTGTTTACCGCACCCATTTCGTCCTTGAATGTTACCGCAAGTTGCGCGTTGTAAGGCGGAATCAAAAACATATTCGTTTTCGATCTTACACTGCCGGGATAAAGCGTAGAAGTGCAATAATATTCCGCAAGGGAATTTACTTTATACACATCTTTGATAAACTGATATTCGCTGTCCACTTCGGAAGAAGAGAATATCGGGTGAATCATTCCGTATTTAGCGTAAACTTTAGCGGCGTCTTCCGACAACATCATTCTTAAAAACAATTTTGCGATTTCGGCGTTCTTGGAATCTTTTATTATAAACATAGGATTTGTTCCGCCATTGCCTATATGTCTTGCTTCTGAAATCTTTTCTACCTGTTCATCCGTTAAGGTCACGCCAAATTGATCTTCTGCAGCGGCTTTAAGTTCTGTCAAAGCATTGCCTTCATCTACACCTTTGACTATATAACTCAATATTTTATCGCATTTGTCGCGATCGGATCCCGTCCCGTCGAGTTTAAGATTGATTCCTAACTGCGTACAAACGGGTATCGCCACAAATCTGACGTCGTTAAGATAATTCGGGAAAGAAGTTCTTACTTCATTGAAGAAAAAATCGCCGTCAGACATAAATGCGGTTTTACCTGTGATAATCTGTGCGTGAGCGTTGGTATGCTTTTGCGTTATTGAACCCGTAACGGAATACGCAACGTCGAATTCTTGCATTATCAATTCTATTGCGGTTTTAATAGCTTCGTTATTAACGATATTATAGCCGTCTGCTTTAATCGTTCCGTCGTCGTTCAAAAGATAATTCATCTTAAAAAACTCATCATAAGCATCCTGCCCCATAAGTTGGGCAATCGCAGTATAAAACGGCGGAAGCGCATATCCGAAAGCATTCTCACCGCCCCAAGTTACAGGACGGATTCCGGATTTTCCGTTTGCGCCATTATAGATTATATCAAAATCTTTAAACAGTTCGTCGGTCGTTACCGGCAACCCTGAAATTCCGTAAGAAGAAAGCACTTTCTCGTTGCACACGAATCCGCGGCAGGACGCAACGTATGGCACGCTCCAATAAGTATTTTCTATTTTGTAACGCCAGTCTTCGCTTTCATTATATAATTCCGATATTTTTTTATCGCCCTCTGTACCGTCAAAGTTAATCGGCGTGCTGTCAAAAAGATCGTTTAACGACTCTACACAAACACCGAACTCGGGATCTGTCACCTGCTGTACGCTTACGCCTTCCGTAATAACTACGTCATAACCCGTTTCGTTGCCCAAACGCATTTCGTTTAAAGCTACCGTCCCACTAAAATTAGATCTCGGTTCTAAAATATTTATTTTATAACCTTTTTCTTTGTAAACGTTATTAAACGCCTCCGCGACGTCTTCGACAAACCCTTTATCGTAGCCCTTGCCTATCATCATAACGTTTACAACGCCTTCATCAACTTTGGCACCTGGTCCTCCTCCGCAACCGGAAAACGACAACATGCAAATGCAACATAAACATACAGACAGAATTTTTTTAACCTTCATATTATTTACTCCTTTGCATTTCTCTTTTATTGTATATTATTAAAATATAATATATTTAAATTATAATTTAAAAGCATTATCTATTACAAGATTTATCTTTTACTAAAAATTATGATTTTTTACACAAAACTTTCATAAGACCCAACCGAAATCCGCAGGAGACGTAGTAGATTTACCTAAAACTCTCACGGGCAACGGGTCTTTACACCAATTTGCGCCGTCGGATGTTCTTACCATCATTTTATACGGCAACCTTTTAAATCCGACGTTACTTTTTCTGCCGCGAACTATTATATGCGTTTTTCCGTCCGAAGAAAGATTTTCTATTTCCCATACGCACAAAAATTGTTCGATTTTTTCGTCGAGCACAGACTGATGCGATGCCGCATCCCTGAATAAATACGCTTTTCCGTCGCGTCCGAAAATATATGTCGGCTTTGGAAACATCAGGTGAAACTCATTGCAAACCCAAAAATCAACTTCTTTGTCTGACATAAATTCCATTTCCACTATTTTCTCGCTTGCGCATACCTTAAATTTTGATACGCTGTCGTCCAAGACCTCCCACTCGGAATCCTGGAGTGTTTTTCCTGATTTATATTTTTTGATCTCGGCTTCTTCCCCTATATAATAATCCAAAGGATATAAGCCTTTATTTATCCTGTTTTTTACTTCTTCAAATTCGGTAAAAAGTAATTCTGATAATTTTTTTGCTCTTTTTTTCAGCTTTTCAGGGAAAAACTTAAAGCCTTCCGCTTCTGAATGATACCCGAACGCGTTGTTTTCAAGACAAATTTTATACATATCGTCCGAATTTTTTATTTCGTCGCGAACTATAACCTTCATCTCGTCAAGCGTCCTGTCCAGAGAAACGGTATTCATATATCCGAGATCATCACGCAGTTTATAAAACATTAACGCGTTAAGTCCGCTTTTGAATAAAATCAACAACGCTTCGGCAACACGAGTAATTTCGTTTTTTTCGGTTGCTCGCGATAACTCCTTGCAGCCGCATTTCCAAAATCTTACGATTTTTTGGCATAAAGCAATGGCTTCATCCAACGTATGCCCCGTAAACAAACACTCGCCGATTCTGTCTCCGTCCGGTTTGTCTTCGAGTTTCCACGTGCGCGGAAGGGAAAAGTTTTTGGGCTTTAACGCGTATTCCCAAACTATTCCGTCGTGCATAGGTCCATAATAATTAAACATTACGTTTACGGGATAATTTTTATATGCTTTTTCAAAATAATTGAACGCTTTTACTGCAAACGCAACATTTTCTCTCCTGAAATAGAGAGCGGACAATGTGCGCAAAAAATCGTTTTTATTTAAGTATTTGCGATTATACGACAAAAGTCCTACCGCTTTGGACATTATGCAAGGATAATTGCCAAAAAACCAACTTTCCAGAACGCCCGAAACGCCGATAGCCTTTGCCCTTTCCATTTTATCGTAAACGATACCGGGTACGGGTATAAACGGCATAGAAGCTAATTCGTGCGAACAGCAAATCTGCATTTTTGCATACAATCTTTTGTCGTATTCCTTTGCTTTTTCGGCGGTAAACTTAAACATGTCGGACGGACCTGTGTAGCACAAATAATAGTCAAGCGCAAACCTTTTTTTGCCGAGTTGCAGAACTCTGCCGTCGTCTTCAAAATTTTGCATAGAAACCGCTTCCGTCGGAACTTTTTCGATATATTCCGCAACTTCGCCGAAAGGCACACCCCTATGCCCGTAAGTCCAACTTATAAATTCCGCTTGCGGCGCGACGGACTTCATCGCGTCGACAATGATTTTCACCGTATGCGCAACGATTTCCGCACGCGTTTTATCGTGGCAATGCGGACAGTTATTAGACCATTTGCCTTTCCCGTCAGGCCAGGAGTTCGCACAGGAAGATACCCTTTCACCCCAGGTTATGCTTATTATTCCACCGAGATTTTTTGCTGACGAAAAGAGATTTTTTACCGCTTCTTTAAGATAATTTTCCCCGAATTCGGTAAATGTACAAAACGCCGCAGGACCCGACGTACTGTTTCCTCTTACTTGCGGATATTTTTTATATAAATCGTGAAATTCCCTTTTAATAGAGTCTTCGTCCAAAGAAATAGGCTCGATAAGCAACAAATACACTTTAATACCGTATCCGGCGCACTTTTCAATCGTCTCGTTAAGGCGTTTTATTCTTTTATCGCTTCCTTCCCCGAATTCCGTTATATACGAAGACTTTATCAATGATGCAAAAGACGAAGTAATCCAAACGGCGTTTACCCCGTCGTGCATAAGTTTGTTAAGGTAGCCGTCCGGATAAAAATCCGTATCGCAGGAAAGTTCTTCTATATTTTTCGGCGGTCGGTTGATGGGGCTGAAAAAACATCTTGAAATCCTGTTTTCAAGTATTTCTTTGCGTCTTACTTCGCCTTTTTTAAGGCACCCCCCGCCTATAACCATTTCGTCCTGCAATTCGATTAACGCTCGGCGAACCTGCTCTTTTTCGCTTGCGCGGATACAGATACGGTTTTCTTCTATGCTTATAACGAATTTGTTCGATGATAACCCGTCTTCCCGAAGAATATTCAACGCCGTATCGTCGCCATTTAAATTATTAAAACTTATAAAAGCCGCTAAATCGTCCATAGAATGCTTTAACTTATCGCAATCCGAAAAATCGTTTCTGTCAATAAATATTTTTTCCACGGCAATTTCGCCGTTTTGCGGTTTTTTCTTTCGGTCAATTCTTAATATACGACTTTCTTTTAAATCTTTTATAAAAGTAAGTTCCGGTTGTTTTTCAAAATATTCGTCGATTATATTTTTTCTTATCATAAAATCTCCGCATTAAAAATATTACCTGCAAGACTCTTGCAGGTAATACTCGATTATTTGTTATATCTGTCCGCAAAAGTCTTGCCGAAAAATTTATTAAACAATTTAGTTATTGTCCCAACTCCCATCGTCGATAATATAATTATCCGCATCCTGCAAAGATGACAAAATAACGTCGTTATAATAATAGAATATATCAAATTTTAACTTTTCATATATTTTCTTCATTTTTTACCTCCCTTATATTTAACGGGTTTTAATCTTTAATAAACAGAACCATCTACATCAATACGGAATTAAAAACGCGCCTTCAGCTTCTGCCAACGTGATAGTCCTTACCCCGTTTGTCAAAGCGTAGTTGCTCACGGTACCGTTTTTATAAATCTGTACGTTGCTGTATCCGGCAAAATTTAACGTTATCGTCTGATTAGCTACTGATACGTTAGGATTAGTTGCGTTCATCACAAAATAGCCGAAGCGCCCGTTGGCTTCATCGTACAATTCCGTAACAATCGCCACCCCTCTGTTAGAAAGAGTAACTCCCGTCAGTTTGCTATTGAATGAGTGGGAGTTATCTACGAGACTCAACGCATTACGCATACTCGTATCAACGCTTCCACGGGTATAATATTTCATACCGACGTATTCAAAATTAGTAAGAGCTTTTGCCATTACCTGCATATTGGTATGCATATCCTTCACGGTATCATAAGTAGCGTTAGTTTCTCCCGCTCTGTTCACGAACGTATAATCTTCGTCAGGCAACGTTGTTGAATTCAATACGGGATAATACGTATAATAGGAATAATCTTTTACACCCATTGCCATACCGAAGTTAAGTTGCCATTCGATATCGTCCGCATTGACGGCGCGCCGTCCGGTAGAATCGCTCTTATGCGTCTGACAAACAAGTCCGAATCTCAAATCGTGCTCTTTGCAGAAATCCGCAACGATTTGCGCATTGCGTATATAGGTAGATAAGAAATCTTGCCCGGTAATTTGCAACATCGGATAACTGTCATACCCTATATATCCGCAATACCGGCCGACTTTTTCGTAATAACTGTCAAGATATTCCATATACGCCGCTTCCGCTTGCGCTGCCGTTGGCGACGAAATACTCGATCCGTTGTATCTTACCACTGCGCGGCTGTCGCAGAGTAAAGGATTAAGGTTTATATTGCAAAACGCTCCGGGCGCAGCCGCTTGAACCGCCTGATAAATTTCACCTATTGCGTCAAATTGCGTATAATACGGTTCGTCAACCAGCGAAACACCGTAAAAAGCAGGGTGGTCTTTGATTCCGTAAAGAATTTTTGCAACATAAGTATTCAATTTTGCTTGCGTATCAAAGGTCGTTACATTGTTACCGTTGCCTGCTCCTACAATTAAAGAAGTATGCGACTCGGAAAGTGAACACAACGCTGTGGAATAAACAAAACACTTAATATCACGTTCAGCGGCTATATCCATAATTCTTTTTGCTTCGCTTGTATCAAAATACGTCGTATAATTACCATCCGTCGCCGAATACGCCGTTGCCCCCCAGTTGATAAACAGTACGTTAAAGCCTGCGTCTGCGTACAGTTCCAAGGAATCGGCGTCCGTCGCTTTAAGGACGTTTCTCGATTCATTTTCCTCCGTCGCCGCAAGTTGATTACCGCTTGCATCCTGATAATATTTTGTGCCGTTAACCTGATAATAATCCCCACAGGTCGCGCTATACGCCCAATACGTAAATTCGCCGTTAGAAACCTGATAGTTCGGGAACGAATCCCAATCAAAAGATACGCTTGCCCTTCCGTTTACAAACGCAACGGTCTTTTTCTCAAAAGTATTTGCATTTCCCCAAAACTTAACGGATAGACTTCCGTTATAAGTGTCGTCTGAAAGAACCACGTCAAACGTAACCGTACTGCCTGATACATTAACGTGTTCCACCGTATAAGCCCGATTGTACGAACTCGGAAGCCCGTCGTAGTCATGACTGGTTACAACGTCATATTCGCCGCCGTCGGCTCTGAAAGCTACGTTTACGGCATTATCAAGATAATGTTTCAAAACAGCGTTTCCGTTGTATGCCCCCGAATTATACGCCATCGTTGCCACGTAATAAACGGAACGCGAGTTTTTAGCCTCGTCATAAGCGGAACCGATAGACGCAGTCGTACCGTCCGCATAAGTTACCGTAACGAACGCGCGCGCCGAGAACTCTCTGTCAAAATTCGATTGCTTTATATTCGTCAAAGTTATATATGCATGGTATGCATTGTCGATTTCTATTTTGTTGACGAATTCCGTAGACTTTATGCGTTCGGTTTCCAAAGTAAATTCACCTGACAAAAGATCCGTCGGGATAATTGCGCCCGAAAATACTACGTTGTCACCTAAAAGTTGGAAGATTGCTTTGGATACCACCGTTTCAAAGCGTAAACCGCCCAAACCGTCCATATCGTTCTTAAGTCTGACGCTCGCTCCGTCTACAAGCGCAATACCTGCCGCCGCTTCTACAAAAGTCATATTCGCTTTAACGGAAAGAACGTCTCCGCTCTTATACAACTTGCCGTCCGTTTCGTTATACCAGCCGACAAAATCCGCAAGCGTCGAATTGGGAAGGCTTACGACGTTTCCTTCTGCTATTCCGCGCGTTTTAAGAGTATTTCCTTCCATGTCCTTAAAAACCACAGAAAAATTGACGCTTGCAATACTCAACGCGCTCATTATATCGTCTTTAAACGCATAATCACTTGAAAGGCTGTTGACAAGTTCGGACAGCGTAGTTTTAGGTGTATGATAAGAGAAAGTTACACATTCGGGATTAGCGGTAAGACCCGTACTTACAATATTGCCGTATAATACTACGTATTGACCATACGGGGTGAACGACAAACTACCCCCGCTACTTTGGACAAAACTCTTTGACAAAGTCGCACTGCCGCCGCTTACCGTAAACAGATAATAAGTAATATTTGCCGTTGTGTTATTGCCTGAATTTTCATATCCTATTATCTGTATATATTCCTGTCCGTCGGTAAGGTTATTTAAACCCGCGGCTCTATAAGTACCGTCGTCAAGATTCGCCGTCGCTTTTCCGCTCGCCGTGTTCGAGTTCCTGAAAACCTGAAGATATGACGCATTATATTCACTGGAATTTGTAATTAAAACACCTGCCGCATTACGGTCTACCGTCGCGTTGTTTCCCGTAGTCCAGGTGGACAAACCGTTTGCCGCCGCATTCATTGCATAGTTGGGCGCGTTCTTGCCCGTAAACTGCGTCATTATCCAGACGTTTCCGCCTTTTACACCCATATCGAAAGACACGTAATCGTTGGTAGTTCCTTCCGCCGTAATACCGTTAGTCGCTTGTATCTTGTTTAAGGTGATACTGTCATTCAACGTGGTCTTGCCAACCGCTGAAACACTCAACGCATTAATTATATCGTCTTTATAAGCATAATCGCTTGACACACTATTGACAAGGTCGGACAAAGTCGTTCTCGGCGCCTGATAAGAGAACGTTACTCTGTCAGGATTAGTAGAAAGACCCGTACTTACAATATTGCCGTACAATACGACGTATTGACCGCTAGGACTAAACGAATAAGTGTTACCTTCACTTTGAAAACTGCTTGACAAAGT
>CAJOMP010000031.1 GCA_905235785.1 uncultured Clostridia bacterium
TTATTATCGATATCTTCGATTTGCTCCGCGTTATCACCGTTATTCTTTTCCCTAAAAAGCGAACGGTCTACAATGCCTATTACCCTGTAAAGCGCGGGCACGACTATTATGTTCAGAGCGAATTCAAAAACAAAATTGAGCCCGACAAAGCCGATAACTATTCCCGCAAAAGCGTTCGCGCCTTCCGCTAAAAATCCAGCGTTATAAAGCGAAGGAATAATGCACAGCATACCGAGAATAAACACGCCCGAATTGATTATCGGAACAATCCCCGAAGCGACCGCCGTCGCGAGAAGTCCGTTGCGTTTATTGAGAAGTTTGAAAAGCAACGCGCTGACCGTGCCGGCAAGGGCGGTTTTCACTACGCAGACAAGAGCGATAACGACGGGGTCGGTGGCAAACAGGACGTTGGTAAATCCGTCCGCGCCGAGAATTCCGCAATGGAGCAGAATTATAAGTCCCGTAATAGCGCCGAGAGCCGTACCGTACCACACTCCGAGCAGAATCGCCGCAAGTACGATGGGTATAAGCGAGAAGTTAAGCGTAACGATGCCGATTCGCACGGTATTACCGAGAAGTTGCAAAACTACCGTAAGCGCGGTAAGTACCGCAAAGTAAGTGAGTTTTTTCGCCTGCGAAAAAGTGTTCATATTAAGTTGTACCTCCAATCAAATTTTCCCTTTAAGGGAAATATCTGTTGTAAAAAAAATTTAAGGGATTAAGAAAAGTCGGATTACCGCAAGATATACCCGCAATTCTCCCTTGCAAAAACATTTTATCACAAATCGCCGAAAAAGTGCAAACAAATAACGGGGTGGCGACACATTTTTTCGGGCAAAACAATATATTGATAATAGAAACTACCGCCGAATAAAAAATATACATAGGCGGAAAATGCGTTTACTTTGGAGGTAAATTATGAACGGATGCTTTGATTTTTTGGGAAACAACTGTTGTTTATGGATACTCATCATATTGCTTATTATCCTTCTCGCGAAAAACGGATGTCTTAACGGGATATTCAACAGTTGCTATTGCCTGCCGATAGCCCTGCTTTTAATCTGCTATTGCACGAATAAAAACGGCGGCGGTATGGGTAATCTGTTCGGCGGCGGCTGCTGCAAATAAGCGCTTGCTCGCCTTAAACGTAAAAAGGCTTTCCGCGCGCAATGTCGCGGAAAGCCTTTTTACGTTTTTTACGCTTATTAAGGTTATTCGAGCCCGCGAGCCTTTCTTTTAAGTCTCGTTTCGGTATCGAGCGTCTTTTTCCTTATGCGGATATTTTTCGGCGTGATTTCCAAAAGTTCGTCGTCGCCGATAAACTCCATCGCTTCTTCTAAACTCATAATCTTCGGGGTCTCAAAGCGTCGTCCGAACCCGAAGCGCGGGTATTCGTCAAGTGTTTCTTTTTACACACGTTGACGGTTATATCTTCGTTTTTCGGTGAAACGCCGACCACCATACCTTCGTAGACTTTAACGCCCGCGCCGATAAACAACTGCCCGCGCCCCTGCGCGTTATAAAGCCCGTACGTTACCGCTTCGCCCGTTTCAAACGCTACGAGCGAGCCCGTACTTCTTCTCTCTATTTCACCCTTATACTCTTCGTACCCGTAAAAGATGGTATTGAAAACGCCTTCGCCGCGCGTTTCGGTCAAAAACTGACTTTTATATCCGAAAAGCCCGCGCGCGGGGACTTTAAATTCCAAGCGGATGCGACTGCCGATATTTTCCATCTGCAAAAGTTCACCCTTTCTAACACCCATACTCGAAAACACCGAACCAGTTTTATCTTCCGGAACGTCTACGACGAGCCTTTCCATAGGTTCTAACAGCACGCCGTTTTCTTCCTTGTACATAACTTTCGGCGCGCCGACCTGAAACTCGTATCCGCCCCTGCGCATAGTTTCTATTAAAATCGAAAGATGCATTTCGCCCCTTCCGCACACGCGGTAGGCGTCCGCGGAATCCGTTTCTTCCACGCGGAGCGACACGTCTTTAAGCATCTCGCGGAACAGTCTGTCGCGAAGATGGCGCGTAGTAACGAATTTGCCTTCTTTTCCCGCAAACGGGCTGTCGTTTACCGAAAAAGTCATTTCCACGGTCGGCTCGGAAATCTTGACGAACGGCACGGGTTCGACCGCGCTCGGCGAACAAATCGTATCGCCTATCGAAATGTTCTCTATACCGCTTATACAGACGATATCGCCCGCTCTCGCGCTTTCCACCGCCACGCGTTCCAAGCCTTCTATCTGAAAAATGCTGACGAGTTTGCCGCGGAGTTCTTTGCCTTTAACGTTGTAATTACAGGTTTCGACTTCCTGATTTACGAACGCTTTGCCGCGTTCTATCCTGCCGATACCGATACGCCCCACGTATTCGTTATAGTCGATAGACGACACGAGCATTTGGAGCGCCCCTTCTTCGTCGACTTCCTGCGGCTCGAAATGGTTTATAATCGCGTCGAACAGCGGCTTTAAGTCCGTTCCCGGTTTATTCGGGTCGAGCGTCGCCGTTCCCGCTCTTCCCGAACAGAAAATAATGGGACTGTCTATTTGGTCGTCCGTGGCGTTCAAGTCGAACAGAAGTTCCAAAATTTCGTCCTGTACTTCGGAAAGGCGCGCGTCGGGTCGGTCGATTTTATTTACTACGATAATGAGTTTATGGTTGAGTTCCAACGCTTTTTGCATAACGAAACGCGTCTGCGGCATAGGACCTTCGCACGCGTCGACAAGCACTAAAACGCCGTTTACCATTTTTAAGACGCGCTCCACTTCGCCGCCGAAGTCCGCGTGTCCGGGGGTGTCGACTATATTGATTTTAACGCCTTCGTAAAACACCGAAGTGTTTTTCGCGAGAATCGTAATTCCGCGCTCCCTTTCCAAATCGCCCGAATCCATTACCCTGTCTGCGACTTCCTGGTTAGCGCGGAACACCCCGCCCTGCTTTAACATTTCGTTTACAAGCGTAGTTTTGCCATGATCTACGTGCGCGATTATCGCCACGTTTCTTACGTCCGTTCTCTTTGTCATACCTTTTGCAAGCCTTTTATTATTTCAACCTTTTCCCTGATATCAACCGTTAAATAGCGCTACCGCAAAGCGAAAAGCAGCGCAACGAGCGTTTTCGCGTCCTTTATTTCGCCGCTTTTTATCATTTCCGAAAGTCGCGACTTTTCCACCCAACGCGCGACTAAAAACTCGTCTTCGTCGAGTTTTGCTCTGCTTTCAGTAAGCCCCTTCGCCCTGTAAATGCGGATTATTTCCGAAGTATACCCCGGCGACGGATACACGCTGAACAGAAGTTCCATCTCGTTCGCTTTTACGCCGCACTCTTCTTCGAGTTCGCGAAACGCCGTTTCCATAGGGTCTTCGCCCGTATTTATTTTGCCCGCGGGGATTTCCCAGATTTCTTCTTTATATGCGTAGCGGAATTGCCGCACCAAAAGTATCTTGTCGTCTTTTTCGCACAGTATCGCGCTGCCGCCGCCGTGCGTAACTATCTCGCGGAAACTCTCTTTCCCGTCGGGAAGAAGTACTTTGTCTTTTTTTAAGTCGAGAATTTTACCGCTGTATAAGACGTTCTCTTCCAGCGTCTTTTCTTCAAAGTCCATTTAACACGTCCTTTAAATAATTGCCGACGGTTTTCACGCGTCCGAAAAACATCAGTTTTTTACTTTTGACCGCATACTTGTATGCGAGAAAGGCATAAATTATGCCGTCTTTATCGCACGTATCTATCGAGTTCGCGAACGTGTCTATTATAAGCGTAAACTCTTCTTTAACGTCCGCTTTAAGTTTGGATTTTTTCACTTTGGTCTTATCGGATAAAAGTATCTTGCGGATAGCCTTAACGCTTTCGCCGTACGCCTTTTCCGAAAGTTCTTTTTCCTTTCTCTTTTCTTCCGCGGCGGCGTTTTCAAGCGCTACCCTGCGCTCTTCTTCTTCGGTAAAGGCTTCGACGGGGTCTTGAAGTTTCCCGTCTATCACGCTTTCCATCAGCATTTTGACGGAATTTTTAAACGGCTTTATCATAGAATTCAGAAAAGCCGTATAACCCGCCGAAAAACTGCCGTCTTCGTAAAAGTATTTATTGATAAACTGCGAAAAGTCTATTTTTTTCGCGTCGATATCCACTAAAACGCTGAAAATAAACGCTAAAAGTTCGCGCGATGATGGCGGAAGAATAAATTCGCCTTTGCCTTCGGCAAGATATCTGCTTTTAACGAGATATTTTTTCTGCGCGGCGGCGTAATCGAAACCCGTAAGGCAATTTTTAAATATCGCGATAAGCGTATCGGACGCCGCGATGGCTTTAAGCAAGCCCACTATTTTAATATCGGCAATAATATATTTACTGTCGATAAGTTCGTCCGCTTTTGCTAAAAACAGAGCGAGTTCGGCGTTTTTATCCATTTATTGCTCCTTCAAAGTATTTATCCGCATAATTATACCATATTTTAACCTTTTTTTCAAATTATATCAACTTTTTTCCCAAGAAATAATAAAATTTCGGATAAAGCACTTTACAAACGCCGATTTTGTGATATAATAAACCTTACATTGGATATTTTTGCACAAAAAGAAAAACGGTAAGGACAAAAAAATGCAAGTTAAAGGGGATTCTTCTCTCAACAAGTTAATACTTTTGTTCGTTTTCGATAAAATGGAAGTACCGCTTTCGGAGAACACTATTCTCGATATGTGCTGTTCGTCGAACAATTGGCTCGCCTATATGGACTGTCAGCCTATTTTAAAACAACTTTTGGACTGCGGCTGGATCTACAATATCGGCGACAGCGACGAGCCGCTTTATACCATTACGACCGACGGCAGGATTTGCCTTGCGAATTTTTTCATCAATATCCCCGCGTCGACAAGGGAAGAAATTTCGATTTTTATCAAGAATAACCGCAGCCGTTACCGCAGAAAACAGGAGTGCGTTGCCGATTATTTTATGAATAAAGACGGCACGTATACCGTATATCTTAAAATAATAGAGCCGGTACAGCCGGTATTAGAACTTAAACTCGTAGTTCCCAACCGTCAGATTGCAAAAGACGTGTACAAAAAGTGGGGCGAAAAAGCGGCGGACGCTTACAGAAATATTTACGAAACTTTGGTTGATTAAAGGCGCATATGAACACATATACAACTCGCGGAACTTGCTCTCGGCAAATACAGTTCGAAGTAAAAGAAGACAATACCGTATCGGGCGTTAAATTTATCGGCGGTTGCGCCGGAAACACGCAAGGTGTAGCAAAACTCGTCGAAGGCAGAAACATAGACGAAATAATATCGCTTTTAAAAGGAATACAATGCCGCGGCGGAACTTCTTGCCCCGACCAACTCGCTAACGCCCTGATAAAGTACAAAGAAAAATCGGAAAAATAAAACATTTATATAAAAACCGGTACGCCGCGGGCTTTTGCCCGCGGCGTACTATTTAAATATTATTCTAAAAAAAATTATCTGCTTTCCATAACGACGGTAAACGGACCGTCGTTTATTTGTTCTATCTTCATATCCGCGCCGAACACGCCGTACTTTACGGGAACCGTCTTTTCAAGCCCCGCCCCCACGTACTTGTATAATTCGTCCGCTTTTTCGGGATTTTCCGCGTCCAAAAAAGACGGGCGGTTTCCGTGCGAAGTATCCGCAAAAAGAGTAAACTGCGAAACGAGCAATATCTCGCCCTTTTCGTCCAGTACGGAACGGTTTATTTTTTCGTTTTCGTCTTCAAAGATACGGAGCGCGGGCAGTTTTTTGATAAAATAATCGCCGTCTTTAATCCCGTCGCCCTTTCCTACGCCCAAAAAGACCACAAGCCCTTTTCCTATTTCCGAAACCGTTTTCCCGTCCACTTTTAATTTTGCGGACAACACCCTTTGAACAACTGCTTTCATAATTTTTCTCCCGCTGATTCGTATTATATCACGGATTAAAATATTTGACAAACGCAACGGATAAATTGTATACTTTTTCTATGGATATTTTCGGTTTGGAAAAATTGTCGCTCGTGGATTACGACGGATTTGTCGCGGCTACCGTGTTTACGGGGAGTTGTAATTTCAGGTGCGGGTTTTGTCATAATTCCGCGCTTGTTTTAGACTTTAATTCTCAACCTGTTATACACGAAAGCGAAATTTTCGACTATCTCAAAAAACGCAAGGGAATACTCGAAGGCGTATGTATAACGGGCGGCGAACCGACGCTCAATCCCGACCTTCCCGAATTTATCGGAAAAATAAAAAATCTCGGCTACTCGGTCAAAGTGGACACAAACGGCACAAATCCCGAAATGGTCAAACTGCTATCAACCGAAAAATTAGCCGATTATTTTGCCGTCGACATAAAAAACGACCGCGAAAATTACGCCGAGATTATAGGGCTTAAAACGTTCGATACGAAAAACGTAGAAAAAACGGTGGAATTTCTGCTTTCCGGAAAGGTAAAATACGAATTCCGCACGACGCTTATCGCGGAATATCACAAAGCGGAAAATATCAGAAAAATCGGCGAGTGGATAAAGGGCGCGGATAAATATTTTATGCAAAAATTCAAAAGCGGCGAAAACTGTATTGCGCAAGGTCTTTCCCCCGTACCGACGGAAACGGCAAAAGAGTTTGCGGAACTAATCCGCCCCTTAGTAAAGCGCGTCGACCTGCGCGGCTACGGCTGATAATTTCCTTTTTAATCTCACTCAAACAAAAAACCGAAAATCTAAAAAAGGAAATAGTATATATATGTATTTTATATTCGCAGCGATAGCGCTGCTTTGTTGGAGCGGTTCGGACCTGTTTTCAAAAATGGGCACCGCGCAGAAAGATAAAAACAGTCACTGGAAAGTTATCTTCGCGGTAGGCGTAATCATGGGGCTTCACGCGGTACTCTGCTTGATAGTAAGCGCGTTTTTACCCGAAATGCCGCAGATATGGAGCGAAGAAGAAGGCGCAATGGTCGATAACCCCGAGTGGTGGCGCACACTCATTTACACCGATTTCAAATTTACCGATTTTATTAAATATTTGCCCGTCGCGGCGATATATCTCGCGGCGATGGTAATAGGATACGCGGGACTACGCTATATCGAACTTTCGGTTTCGTCGCCGATATGCAATTCTTCCGGCTCTCTTGCTCTTCTTATCTGCGTGATCTTGGGTTGGGCGAAACTCGACGTATGGACGGGCGTCGGCGTAATATTGATTACGTTCGGAATAATTGCGCTCGGCGTCGTCGAATACAGAGAAGACGATAACGCTAAACTTTTGCGTCAAGACCGGTCGAATTTTAAATATACGAAAAGTTTAATAGCGATACTTATCCCCGTAATATATCTCGTTATGGACGCTTTGGGAACTGTGGGCGACCAAATGATTTCGGAACTCGAACTTTTCGACATGTCGGAATTCGCTTCAAATACCGCGTTCGAGTTTACGTCCGTACTGTTTGCCGTAATTGCGATTGCTTGGGTCAAACTTGTCAAAAAAGAAAAGTTCTTTACTTTCGGCGACGGGTATAATACGAAAGCGATAAGAAAAAGTTTGCTCTTCGGCGGTATTTGCGAAACGGTCGGGCAAATGTTTTATATGGCGGTTATGTTTTCGGACTTTTCCGCAGGTATGCCGATGATTTCCGCCTACTGCGTGGTATCGGTATTATGGAGCAGGATATTCTTAAAGGAAAAACTTTCCTGGAAACATTATATAGCTATATTCGCTACGTTCGCAGGCATAATTCTTCTCGGCATATTCTCGGATATATAAAACCGATAAAAAATATTTAAAACATTTAAGCCCCGCAGGCTTTTGCCTGCGGGGCTTAAAAATCTTGTAAATTTTTCGCTTATTCTAAACTCTCTATGTAAAGGGACGCGTTTGTTGCGGCGATTCCGCCGTCCGCGACCGCGGTTATGACCTGACGAACGGGTTTAGTTCTGCAATCGCCCGCAACAAAAAGCCCATCGGTTTTTGTTTTACAGGTTTCGTCGGCTATGATATAACCTTCCTTATCCAAATCCACTAAATTCGCGAACGCTTTATTATCGGGTATCTGCCCTATCGCGACAAACACGGCGGGTATCTCGTGATACTTGATATTGCCGTCTTTATCCTTAAATTCAACGGCGGTAAGTTCGTTTTCACCGATAAAATCCTGAACCGCAACTTCCTTTACCCACTCGATATTATCTTTTGCGAGCGCGGCTTTCTGCAAACTCTTATCGCCGAACAATTTATCGAAAAGTGTATACAAATACACTTTCTTACAGTAAGATGAAAGGAGTAACGCGTACTGCAAAGCGGTATTCGCGTCGCCGATAACCATAACTTCTTTGCCCTTATAAAACGCCCCGTCGCAAATGGCGCAATAGTACACGCCTTTGCCGACTAAATCGTCGCGTTCGGATTTAGTGCGAAGATGTTTATGTTTTACGCCCGCGGCGATAATAACACTCTTCGCCTGATATTCTTTATATTCAGTTTTAACGGTAAAAATACCGTTTCCCTTTTCTATCCCTACAACCTTTTCTATCTCAAAATCCGCGCCCAAAGCCGTTATCTGTTCAAAAAGATTGTCGGCAAATTGTTCGCCGCTTATTTCCTTTATCGACGGATAGTTCTCTAAACGCGGCGAAGTCGCTATCTGACCGCCGAGACTTTCGCTTTCCAAAAGCAACACGGTTTTACCGTTCCGAAGAGAATACAGGCAGGCGGTCATACCCGCTGCGCCGCCGCCTACTACTATAATATCGTACATCAGTTCACGCTCTCTATATATTTTCTTATTTCGCTCGCATTGTCATAGGAGCGCACTTTATCGCCGTCGGGAACTAAAAGCGTCGGGGCTTTTTTGACGCCGTATTTTAAGGTCGTTTCCTTATCTTCTTCCGCGTTTACGACGGAGTATTTTATACCCGCTTTATCGAGCATCATTTTGCTCGTTTTGCAGTTCGGACAACCGTTTCTCGTAAACAGAACGGGGATACTCAACACGTCCGTTTCTTCGACTTTGCGGCTATTGAATTTAACTTCACAAGCGGATTTTTCTTTACCGCTGAAAGTCGAATGCGCTACGTCGTAAACCTTTCTGTCGGCAAATTCAGCGCGTTTACCGTCGTTCCAGTTCTGTACGGGACGATAGTAACCCGTGATACGGCTGTAAACTTCGGTTGTCTTTCCGCATATCGGGCACTTATAAACTTCGCCCGCAATATAGCCGTGATCCGCGCACACCGAATAGGTCGGCGACATTGTATAATACGGCAATTTATAATTTTCCGCGATTTTACGGACTAAATTAGCCGCCGCTTTCCAGTCGGGAAGTTTCTGCCCCAAGAAAGCGTGGAACACAGTACCCGACGTATAAAGCGTCTGCAATTCGTCCTGAATATCGAGCGCCGAGAATATATCTTCGGTAAAGCCAACGGGAAGATGCGAACTGTTGGTGTAATACGGGGCTTTATCCGCGTCCGACGCGGTGATAATATCGGGATATCTCTTTACGTCGTGTTTTGCTAAACGGAAAGACGTGGATTCCGCGGGGGTCGCTTCCAAGTTATAAAGGTCGCCGTAAAGTTCCTGATAATCCGAAAGTTTGTTACGCATAAAGTTAAGCACGTTTTTAGTAAACGTCTGCGCTTCTTCGTGCGTTAAGTCTTTGCCTATCCATTTTGCGTTGCGGCAGGCTTCGTTCATACCGACAAGCCCTATCGTCGAGAAGTGGTTCGCAAACGTGCCGAGATAACGCTTTGTATACGGATACAAGCCCGCTTCCAAAAGTTTGGTGATAGTATCGCGCTTAACTTTAAGAGAGCGCGCGGAAATGTCCATAAGACGTTTTAATCTGTCGTAAAACTCGTCTTCGGTATTAGACAGATAGGCGATTCTCGGCATATTGATGGTAACAACGCCGACCGAACCGGTACTTTCGCCGCTGCCGAAAAATCCGCCGGATTTTTTACGGAGTTCCCTTAGGTCAAGACGCAGTCTGCAACACATACTCCTTACGTCGGACGGTTCCATATCCGAATTTATATAGTTTGAAAAATACGGAGTGCCGTATTTTGCGGTCATTTCAAAAAGCAGTTTGTTGTTTTCGGTTTCCGACCAGTCGAAATCGCGGGTAATCGAATATGTCGGAATAGGATACTGGAATCCCCTGCCGTTAGCGTCGCCTTCGATCATTATTTCGATAAACGCCTTGTTTACCATATCCATTTCTTTCTTGCAGTCTTTATATTTAAACGGCATTTCTTTGCCGCCGACTATAGCGTTCATTTCCGCAAGGTCGTTAGGAACTGTCCAGTCGAGCGTAACGTTGGTAAACGGCGACTGCGTACCCCATCTCGACGGCGTGTTAACGCCGTAGATAAAGGACTGTATGCATTGTTTTACTTCCTTATAGGTAAGGTTATCCGCTTTTACGAACGGAGCGAGATATGTGTCGAAGGAAGAAAACGCTTGCGCGCCCGCCCACTCGTTCTGCATGATGCCCAAAAAGTTGACCATCTGATTGCAAAGCGTAGAAAGGTGCGCCGCCGGCGAAGACGTGATTTTGCCGGGAACACCGCCTAAACCTTCCTGAATAAGTTGTTTTAATGACCACCCCGCGCAATAGCCCGTGAGCATGGAAAGATCGTGAATATGAATATCCGCGTTGCGGTGCGCGTCCGCTATTTCGCTGTCATAAACTTCCGAAAGCCAGTAGTTGGCAGTAACCGCGCCGGAGTTGGAGAGAATAAGACCGCCTACGGAATACGTAACTGTGGAATTTTCCTTAACGCGCCAGTCGGCAACTTTCAGGTAGTCGTCCACGACCTTTTTGTAATCGACGACCGTGTTTGCGATATTACGGACTTTTTCGCGCTGTTTGCGGTACAAAATATAACTTTTAGCGACTTCTACGTAACCCGCCTGAATAAGTACGACTTCAACACTGTCCTGAATATCTTCGACGGAAACCACGTTGTCTTTTATCTTTTTGGAAAAATTCGCCGTAACGCGAAGCGTAAGCATGTTGAGAATATCCGCGGTGTAATTTACCTGATTCGCGTTAAACGCTTTGGAAATCGCCGTAGAAATCTTGCTCATGTCGAATTCAACTAATTTTCCGTCTCTCTTTTTTACCTGAAACATTTTTCTCTCCTTAACTCTTTTGTTTTAATTCATAATTTCGGTAGTGTTTTTACTATACCATAACCGAAAGTTAAAGTCAACGGTTTTAACAATATTTTGTAAAAAATTTTAAATCTAACCACAATATATTGTGGTTAGAATAAAAAAGTTCCCTTTCGCGTAAAATGCCGAAAGAGAACTTTTTTATCGTAGGAAAGTGATTAGATATCGAGTATACGTAAAATCGACTTATTCATGACCATAAATATAAGGTCAAGCACCCAAACGATCGTAAACCCGAAAACAAGACGGATGATTGCCGCGACATATTTACCTTCCTGAAATCTGGTAACAGCGCCGCAAATCCACGAAGTAACCGGGATAATCGCGAGAATAAGACTAACGATCCAGCTAAGACCGAAATAATCTTTCTTTGCAGCCATGACTACACCTCCTAAAAAAGTTTATAGATATATTATACATTAAAAGCAAGTGTAATACAATAAAAAATAAAAATTTTTTTAAAATAATAATTTTTATTAAACGATATAAAAATATTTGCAATTTTTTTTTAAATATATTAAAATAGTTGTTAGACTGTTATGCAAGCCATAACACGAACGATTGATATATTTACTTAAAATTTAATAAGTCGAAAACGCGGAGAGATGTCAGAGTGGTCTAATGTGCCCGCTTGGAAAGCGAGTATACCGCAAGGTATCGGAGGTTCGAATCCTCTTCTCTCCGCCAACCACACAACATATTGTATAAGATTAGTAAAATCCTTACAATATGTTGTGTTTTATTTTGCGGTTAGTCCCCAAAATTTACTACTTTGTGGGGACTATTTGGGGACTAAACTAAACCCAAATCATTAGTTTAATACATAAGTTTTTGCGCTTGCTTTTGCTGAAACTCTATCGAAAAATGGGTGTACACGCTAGCTGTTATGTTTCCGAGCGAATGTCCCGTCCATACCGCCACGAGTTCGTTATCTATCTCGCACTCTCGTGCTCTCGTTGTAAACGTGTGCCTTAAATCTTTAAGCGTATGGTTAGGACAGAAATTTCTGAATTCTTCGGACAGCGTTTGAGTATTGACTTTTATCTCTTTACCCGTTGCATACGGCTTGTATTTCGGGAATATAGGTATCGTCCTATAAAGAATTTTCTGATAACTTTTTAACTTACCGTTTTTTATCGTTAAAGTATTATCTTTAAGATTTTCCTGTATCCCGCTTAATTCGCAAGGTCTGCAACCGCTGTAAAGTAATTTAAGATAAATAGTTTCAAACCTGCTACCCTTGATTTTACGAACGAATTCTTTTTCTTCTTCCAGCGTCAACGCTTTCCCCGTTTCTCTTATGTGTTTCGGTATGTAAACTGCCTTAACGGGATTTCTGTCGATTAGTCCGTTATTCAAAGCATAATCGAATATATTATTTAATAATGTTTTTACGCTTTCGGCAACTCTCGGTATCCTTTCATGCAATTCAGTTAAGTGTTTTTGCAATAACATAGCGTTTATTTTCTTTAACGGCAAAGTCCTGTATTTGCTTAATATGTGCAATTTGAATATGTTGTAAATGCTTGCATAAGTGTTCGGCTGAACCATTTTCTTTTTTACGGTTTTCATATAATTATCCGCAAAAGAACCGAAAATCACGTTATCATAATTGTTCTTGCTTTCTTTTATTTTCACCGAAAACTGTTCCTTTGCCCTAATCTCGTCTTCAAATCCCGACAGCCACATAAACGCCTTTTGCTTTGCCACGCTGAAATCTTTACTCGAAAAACTTTCGTTATACCCGTATCTTCGAAATCTTATCTCATATACTCCGTTTTCTTTTTGTCTTATACTGAAATCTTTTGCATCTTCTCAATCTCCTTCTTTGTGAATTGTAATTTGCCGATTTTAACTTTCAGCCCCTTTCTCTCGTTCCCGTCTGTTGACGGCTTTGACTCTAACTTTTCTATTAAAGTATTTAAATGTTTTATCTGCTCTAACAGTAAAGTTTCGTTGTCAGCCTTGGTAGTTCTTGTTTTTCTCTTATAATTTTTCACTCCTTAAATTTTTATTTGCGCGGGGATATGATATCCCCGATTGACTACAATGTTCTCTCGCCATTTACTACAAATTTCTCTCCCTTAATTTATTTCCGACAGGTTCAGGAAAGTGCGAGTATTTAATATTCAATCTTTTCTATTCTGCCCGTAATGTCCCACAGTCGGATTGCTATTCAGTTGTCTTATTTGGTTTTCTTCTTTTCTTCAAGCAACGCATTATATCCCGCCTTAATAAGTTGTACTTTCGTAATATTGTTCTCTTTTAAGAAAGCGTTTATTTCAATAAACAACATTCTCGGTATCATTGTCCCGAACGTCGCACTCGTTTCTCTTCTTTTTTCTTTTACCTTCTCTTCATACTTTCTTCGTGCCAACCTAAC
>CAJOMP010000032.1 GCA_905235785.1 uncultured Clostridia bacterium
AAAAGAAATTCGGCGCGCCGTGCGGGCATATGGGAACGTTAGACCCTATGGCGACGGGCGTTCTGCCCGTGGGGATAGGTAAAACCACTCGGCTTTTTCCGTATCTTCTCGATAAAACAAAAACTTACCGCGCGCGGTTTTTATTCGGTCTTACCACCGACACGCTCGACACAACGGGCAAAACCGAAAGCGTTACACACTTAATTCCAAGCGCAAGCGAAATAATCGCGAACTTAAATAAATTTACGGGTAAAATCGAACAGATACCGCCTAAATTTTCGGCAAAGTGCGTGGACGGGAAAAGGGGCTATCAACTTGCCCGTCGCGGCGTGGAATTTTCACTCGCGCCGAAAACCGTGGAAATAACGGATTTTTCGCTCGTTCGGCAAGTTTCCGAAAACGAGTACGAATTCGAGATATCCTGTAAGGGCGGAACGTATATCCGTTCGCTCGCGCGGGATCTTGCGCTTGCTTGCGGTTCGCTTGCGGTTATGAGCGCGCTTACCCGTACCAAAAGCGGTAAATTCACACTTGAAAACGCGGTAACGGTCGACGAACTTATGTCGTCGGCAGAACCCGAAAAATATATAATTCCCGCGGATTTTGCCGTAGATTTCGATAGATTGCGCCTTGACGAAAAACAGGCGCGGAAAATTCTCGACGGCGTGTACGAAGATTACGGATTTTCGGACGGCGTTTACAGGGTTTATAACGAAGACGAGTTCTGGGGTATAGGGGAAACAAAAGAAGGACGGTTGAAAATAAAAGCGTATGTCAGGTAAAGTATTAACGCCCACGGTGGTCGCGCTCGGATATTTCGACAGCGTGCATCTGGGGCACAGAAAAGTGATAGAAGAAGCGAAAGCGCTTGCGGCGGAACTTAACGTAGGCGTTACGGTATTTACTTTCGGCGGAAATCTTCGCGCCATGCTGTCGAGAAGAGACGATAAATACGTCTATTCGCTCGAAGAAAGAAAAGCGGTGCTTAAAGAAATGGGAATAGACAGCGTGTTCGTTCAGCAGGTGGATTTTAACTTTCTTTCGATGGGCAAACTCGCGTTTTTAAACTGGATAAACAAGAAATTCGATATAAAGGGTTACGTGTGCGGCGCGGATTATAAATTCGGCAAGTTTGCAAAAGGCACGGTCGAAGATTTGCAAAAGCACGCCGCGGCGAATTCGCAGATTTTAAAAATCGTTGACAGCGTAGACGAAGGCGGCAAAAGAATCTCCACTTCGCGCATCAAAACCATGCTTTCTGCCGGCGACCTTAAAAGCGCGAACGCTCTTCTCGGAAGACCGTATTCGCTTTCCGGCAACGTAGTAAAAGACCGCGGCGTGGGCTCAACGCTCGGCTTTCCGACCGCCAACCTTAAACTCGAAAAGCACAAACAACCCTTGCGCGAAGGCGTTTATGCGGGACACGTTTTCCTTGACGGCGCTTGTTACGACGCAATAATAAATTTCGGCACGCGTCCGACGTTCGGCGGTACGGATACCGTTATCGAAGCGCATATCGCGGACTTTTCAGGCGATTTGTACGGCAAAAATATTACCTTGTTTTTCGATTATTATCTTCGGGAAATACGCAAGTTTTTCAGCGAAGAAGAACTGAAAAAACAACTTACCGCCGACCTTGCGGCTATAAAATCAAAAAAATAAATTCCGATTTAAGGGTGAAAGAAGTGATAAAATTCGGGCCGAGCGGAAACTCGCAGGCGTTTTTTGACGCCGGACTTACTAAAACGGAAGATTCCGCAACGTGGGTAAAAAATCTCGGGCTTGACTGCTTTGAATATTCGTTCGGCAGGGGCGTAAACCTGTCCGACGCAAAGGCGAAAGAACTTTCCGTCGCGTTTAAAAACGCGGGCGTAGAAATCAGCGTTCACGCGCCGTACTATATCAACCTTGCTAACCCCGACCCCGAAATGGCGGAAAAATCCATAGGTTATATTATCGATTCCGCAAAAAAAGTACTTCTTCTCGGCGGGAATCGGGTGGTTTTTCACCCCGCAAGTCAAGGCGCGGCAACGCGCGAAAAAGCGGTAGAACTTACCCGCGAACGGTTTATTACGCTTTGCGAAAGGATTTACGCCGAAAATCTCGAAAACGTTATGTTTTGCCCCGAAACTATGGGCAAACTCGCGCAAATCGGCACAGTCGCGGAAATTACCGACTTTTGCAAGACCGATAAAGTATTTACCCCGTGCGTGGACTTCGGACACGTAAACGCGAGAGAGCAGGGCAGTCTTAAAACCGCGGAAGATTACGAGCGGCTTTTAATGTATATGACCGACGGGCTTAATTACGAGCGTATGAAGAATTTTCACGTTCACTTTTCCAAGATAGAATATTCCGCCCGCGGCGAAATAAGGCATCTGACCTTTGAAGATACGGTTTACGGACCGGAATTTGCGCCGCTTGCCGTTACGCTTAAAAAATTAGGTTTAGAACCTTATATCGTTTGCGAATCGGCGGGCACGCAGGACGTCGACGCGTTAAAGATGCGAAAAATATATTACAATAATTGACTTACAATCAAAAGTTTGTTAGAATAAAAATGCGCGAAATTAAAACAGGCTTAAAAAGCGGTAGTTGTTATCTTTTATCGGATAGGGTAAACAGACGGTATTTAAGCGGCATAGACGTTGCCGAAGGATATCTGTTGTATTCCGATAATCCCGTATATTTCACGGATATGCGCTACTATTTGGCGGTAAAAGAAAAACTTGCTGGCTCTTATATTTCCGCCGCGCCTTTTTTCGGGCTAAACGATATACAAGCCGAGATTAAAAGGCAAAAGATAAAAACCGTTTATATCGATTTTACCCGTACTACGCTTTCCGAGTACGCAGAATATAAAAAACTCTTCGGAAAACAAAGGAAAATCAAGGACTGTTCGGCGAAAGTTTCCGCTTTGCGTTCGGTAAAAAGCGATATAGAAATCAAAAGCGTCAAAAGGGCTTGTGAAATCGCAGAGCAAGCGGTAAGAGAAACTTTTGCGCATTTATCGGACGGAATAACGGAAAAGGAACTTAAAAAGTTTTTGGAAGAGCGTATGATAGCGCTCGGCGCGGAAGATACGGCGTTCGACACTATTGTGGCGTTCGGTAAAAATTCCGCCGTGCCGCACCACGAAACGGGCGACGATAAACTTTGCGATAATCAGGCTGTTCTTATCGATACGGGCTGTAAAATAAACGGGTACTGTTCCGATATTACGCGTACGGCGTTTTACGGCGAACCCGACGACGAGTTTTTGAAAACTTATAACGCTGTTTTAGACGCAAACCTTAAAGCAGAACGGGAAATTTACGCAGGGATTAGCGGCAAGGGCGCGGATAAAATCGCAAGGGACGTGCTTATTGAGCGCGGGTACGGCGAATATTTTACGCACTCGTTGGGGCACGGCGTGGGGCTTGAAATTCACGAAAGTCCAAGGCTTTCTTTAAAGTCCGACGACGTGCTTACGGATAATATGATTTTCACCGTAGAGCCGGGCGTGTATATGGACGGTAAATTCGGTATAAGGATAGAAGACACGTGCGTTATGACGGGCGCAAGAGCGGTAAGACTTTTTTCCGACGATAAAAAACTAACAGTAAAGCCGCTGAAAAAATGAAACAGTAAAGAAAATTAAATTTTAAACATATATTTCAAGGAGAAAACAATTATGCAAGCAGGTGAATTCAGAAAAGGCGCAACCTTTGAATACGAAGGGTCGGTGTGGACGATAGTCGATTTCCAGCACGTTAAACCGGGGAAAGGCGCTGCGTTTGTCAGAACCAAAATGAAAAACGTTATCGACGGCAAAGTTTTGGAAAGAACGTGGAACCCCACCGAAAAAGTTCAGGAAGCGCATATCGAAACCAAGAATATGACTTATTCGTATAACGACGGAGAATTGTATTATTTTATGGACGAAGAATACAATCTGACCCCCTTAAACTACGAACAGGTTGAAGACGCTTTAATGTATATTAAAGAAAACGACCCCGTTGTTGTGAAATTTTATAAAGGCTCGGCGTTTTCCGTCGAGTGCGAAAACTTCGTAGTGCTACGGGTAGTTCAGTCCGACCCGTCGGTAAAGGGCAACACCGCGACCAACGCGACGAAAGAAGCGGTTTTGGAAACGGGCGCGAAGATTCAAGTGCCTATGTTCGTAAACGAAGGCGAACTTATAAGGGTAGATACCAGAACGGGCGAATACATGGAGCGCGTGAAGGGCTGATAACAGGGATAATTATACCTGCAAACGCTTTGTTTGCGGGTATTTTTTTCTTTAAGACGGTAACGGAAAAGGTAAAGAAATGAAAACGGCTCTGATAACGGGCGCGAGCGGCGCGATAGGCGGCGAGTTAGTAAACAAGTTTATCGAAAACGGTTATTTCGTAATAGGCGGGTATAACCGAAACGCCGAAAGCGTAAAAGCGCTCGAAAAAAAACATAAAGACTTGTTTTTCGGTTTTCACGCGGATTTATCGCGCGAAGAAGACGTTTCCGCCCTTTACGGTTTTGCGGAAAAGAATTTCGGGCACGTAGACGCGCTTATATTAAACGCGGGCGTTAGTTTGTATAAACTTTTCACCGAAACCGAAACGGCGGAGTGGGACGAAGTGTTTAAAGTAAACGTGCGTTCGTCGTTTCTGCTCGCGAAATTATGTCTTAAAGAAATGCTCCGCCGAAAATACGGCAGGATAGTGTTCGTTTCGTCGGTCTGGGGCAAAGTCGGCGCGAGTATGGAAACGGCGTATTCCGCGTCGAAAGCGGCGCTTATCGGACTTACCCGCGCGCTCGCGAAAGAAGTTTCGCCGTCCGGCGTCAACGTAAACTGCGTTTGCCCCGGCGTCATTAAGTCGAAAATGAACGCGAGATTTTCGGCGGCGGAAACGGAAGAACTCGTTTGCAAAACCCCCGCGGGAAGATTAGGCGAGCCGAAAGACGTTGCGGAACTTATATATTATCTTTGCGGCGAAAATTCGGATTTCATCACGGGTCAGGATTTTTCGGTCGACGGCGGGTTCTCTTTGTAACTTGTAACATAAACGTTTCGAGCGTTATAAGAATTACTAATAGATAAAGGCGTTTTACGATAAATAAAGAATTGACAAAATGGAAAAAATATTGCATAATTTTTTCGTAAAAACATTTTGTTAAAGGAGAAAAAATGTTAACTGCAATTTCCGGCATAAACTGGGGAGACGAAGGCAAAGGCAGAATGGTCGATCTTTTAAGTTCCGACTACGATATCGTTGTCCGCTATCAGGGCGGAAACAACGCGGGGCATACCGTTATAAACGAGCGCGGTAAATTTATTCTCAATCTTTTGCCGTCGGGGATACTTCGCGAGAACGTCGTCAACGTTATGGGCAACGGCATGGTCATCGACATAAAGCACCTTGTCGAAGAAATGACAAGGCTTAAAGACGCGGGAATAAAAATTACTCCCGACAACCTTAAAATAAGCGACAAAGCGGCGATATGTATGCCGTACCACGTCCAGCGCGACTGTTTGGAAGAAACAAGACTTTCGGACAAAAAATTCGGTTCTACGCGTCGCGGCATCGCGCCGTCTTACGGCGATAAATATATGAAAAAATCTCTGCGTATGGGCGAACTTTCGGATATGAAAGCGTTGAAATCGCGACTTGCCGATATCGTGGAGTGGGAAAATCTTACCGTTGCGGGCGTATACGGCGGCGAACCCGTTTCGGTTTACGCTATGACAGAACACCTTAAAAAATACGGCGAGATTTTAAAACCCTTTATTTGCGACGTAAGTCTTTATCTCGATAAAGCCGCAAAGGCGGGCAAAAAGATTATGTTCGAAGCGCAACTCGGCGCGCTTCGAGATATCGACTTCGGCATTTATCCGTACACGAGTTCGTCTAACTCGATTGCGGCTTACGCGCCTATCGGGGCGGGGATTCCAAATCATAAGTTAGACCTTTCAATCGGCATTATGAAGGCGTATTCAACCTGCGTGGGCGAAGGTCCTTTTACCGTGGAATATTTCGGCGACAAAGCGGAAAACTTGCGAAAAGCGGGCAATGAGTACGGCGCGGCTACGGGAAGACCGAGAAGGGTAGGTCCGTTCGACGTTGTGGCGAGCAAGTACGGTATCAGGATGCAGGGCGCGGACGAGATAGCGCTTACCAAACTCGACGTTCTTTCCGGTATGGACGAAATAGAAGTTTGCGTCGCTTATGAAAAGGACGGAAAGCAAACGACCGATTTCCCGTTCCCGCAACATCTCGACGATTATAAGCCCGTATATAAAACTTTCAAGGGCTGGAAACAGGATATCAGCGGTTGCCGCAAAAAAGAAGAACTGCCCAAAGAAGCGCTCGAATATATCGCGTTTATCGAAAAAGCAACGGAAGCAAAAATCAAGTACGTTTCCGTGGGCGCGGAACGCGAAGCGTACATAGTATTTTAACTAATAAACGGCGCAGGGCTGTCGCTATTGTCAGCGACGGCCCTGTTTTTAAAACTAACGTATATGATAATATGAAAAGACAAAGCGGAATTTTACTGCCCGTGTTTTCTCTGCCTTCCGAGTACGGAATAGGCGATTTCGGGAAAGGGGCTTACGGGTTTATCGATTTTTTGAAAAAAGCGGGTCAAAGCGTGTGGCAGATTTTGCCGCTCGCGCAAACGGGATACGGCAATTCGCCCTATTCTTCCGTGTGTTCGTATTCGTATAATCCTTATTTTATAAGCCCCGAACTGCTCTTTAAAAAGGGACTTGTTACAAAAGAAGAAACGGACTTTTTAAAGACCAAAGGCAAATTTACCGATTACGGTTTTTTATATTCCGTAAGACTTCCGCTGCTTAAAAAAGCATTTTCGCGTTTCGATAAAAGCGATAAAGAGTTTATCGAATTTAAAAACAGTAAAAGATTTTATAACTACGCGCTTTATATGTCCATAAAATATGCGTCCGGTCAGAAACATTTTTACGAGTGGGAAGACTGTTATAAATACAGGGATATGACCGCGTTAGACGCTTTTTGCGCCGATTACGCCGAAGAAGTGGATTTCTGGCAATTCGTTCAGTTTGAAGCGGAAAAAGAGTGGTTTGCGCTCAAAAACTATGCAAATTCAAACGGTGTAAGCGTTTTCGGCGACCTGCCGCTTTACTGCGCTCTGGATTCCGTAGACGTGTGGGAAAATCCGTCGATTTTCAAATTAAACAAAGACTTTACGCCAAAGAAAGTAGCGGGAGTTCCGCCCGACTACTTTTCGGAAAACGGTCAACTTTGGGGTAATCCCGTTTACGACTATCGGGAACTTGCAAAAGACGGTTTTAAGTGGTGGGCGGAGCGCATTTCGCGCGAACTTAAAAAATTCGACTATATAAGAATAGACCACTTCCGCGGACTCGACAGGTTTTACGAAGTGGCGGCGTACGCCGCGGACGCCCGCGCGGGCGAGTGGGTAGACGTGCCGTCCGACGAACTTTTTTCGGCAATTCATAAAGCGGCGGACGGAAACCGCATTATCGCGGAAGATTTGGGAATAATCGACGACGGAGTACGAGAACTCTTAAAAAAGACGGGTTATCCCGGTATGAAAATTCTTTTATTCGCGTTTAACGGCGAGAAGGATAATCTTTATCTTCCGGAAAGAGTCGAAGAAAATTCCGTGTGTTATACGGGTACGCACGATAACGACACGCTTATCGGGTATTTGGAACGCGCTTCGGAGTGGGACAAAAACAATTTCGTCGCGGGCGTGAAAAACAGCCTTGAAATTTTCGGAATTAACTTTCCTATTGTAAACGATTACGACCTTGCCGACGCGGCTATCGAACTCGGCTTTGCCTGCAAGGCGAATTTATTTATACTGCCCGTTCAAGACATTTTAAAAAAGAACGACGGGTACAGGATAAACGAGCCCGGCACTGTAAAAAAAGAGAACTGGTCGGTTCGTTTTGAAAAATCCGATTTTACCGACGAAACGGCGCGGAAGATTTTAGCGCTTACCGCAAAATACGACAGGATAAGAAAGTGAGTGTCTGTTCGGTTGACAGAGTTATACCGTCGCGCCGAACATATATTTTAAGGTGGATAAATTGAGTAAAAAAAGAAAAATCGCCGTCGCAGTTATCGCGGTTTTTATCGTTTTAACTTTGGCGTTTATATGGGGAAATTCGATGATGACCGCGGCGCGCTCGTCCGAAAGTTCGGGCGCGGTATACGGCGCGTTGAAAGAAGCGCTCGACGCGGTTTTCGGCAAAGACGTCGTGCCGCTTACACATAATTTTACGAGAAAGTTGGCGCATTTTTCCGAGTTCGCTCTTTTGGGCGTGGAATTTTCCTTGCTGTTTATCGCAATAGGAAAGGAAAGTTACAAGGGATATATCCACGTTTTGCCTTACGGGTTATTCGTCGCGGCGGTGGACGAAGGCTTGCAATGTATTTCCGACAGGGGTCCCGCGCTTACCGACGTTTTGATAGATTTTTGCGGCTATATTACCGCGGTAGCGGTATTTTTCGTAATTTTTCTGATAAGACGAAGAATAAAAAGAAAAAAATCCGCCGAAATACCGAAAAACCGAGTATAAAATTTTTACGAAAGGCAATAAATCGCGTATCTTAAAATTCAAGGAGAACGATTTATGAATCCTTTTTGTGAAATGCCGAAAACGGGCAAAGTCGCGTTTGAAAACTGGAAAGCGCTGTGCCCCAAACCTTACGACAAAAAGACCGCTTCACCGTATACCAAAACGCGAACCATTTTAGCGAACGGTACGGAATTCGAGGCGGTAACTTTTTTGCACCAGTTGAACCGACACTGCTTAAATAACGAGATACGGCGCACCGCCGCGGAAGTAAGACGGCAGGAACAGCAACAGCAAAAAAGGCTTTCGGCGTTAAAACCCATTGACGAAACCATACTCGAAACCACGATAGCGTATGAACAGATAGCGGTTGATTTAACGGCGGACTTGGCGAAAAAAGAAAAGAACCCGCTCGTAAAAGCGCAACTCGATTTTGCGCTGTTAGAAGATTTCGACCACTTGTACAGATTTTCCGACCTTCTCGATATGGAAGAAGGTGTCAAAGGCGATAAACTCGTCGGTTATTATACGGAGATAACCCCGGGTAGACCGACGATTTCGGAACACCGCCACCCGCACGACGATATTCGCCGTTATATCAACTGTTGGCAAGACGATCTGACCACCCGTTTAAATACGATGATAATTACTGCCGCAGAACAGCAAACTATGAACTTTTATATGAATTTAGGCAACTTTTATCACAGCGAAACGGGCAGAAAACTGTATTCCGAGATAGCGATGATAGAAGAACAGCACGTTTCGGGTTACGGCTCGCTTTTAGACCCGTCCTGCACTTTTTTGGAAAGTTGGGTAATGCACGAATATACCGAGTGTTACGTTTATCTTTCGCTTGTCGAAACGGAAACAGACGGGCATATCAAAGATATTTATAAATTGCATCTCGAACAGGAACTCAATCATTTAAAGATAGCGTCCGACCTTCTTTATAAGTACGAAGGAAGAGAGTGGGAACAGTTGTTCCGTTACGGCTCGGAATTTCCGCCGCTTGTAAAACTTCACGAGAATAAAGAATATGTCCGCGACGTGATGTCCACCGTACGCAATACGGGCAATAAAACGGAAATTACGGATATAAATTCAATGCCCGACGACGCGGATTTTTTCAAGTATCAAAAACAGGTCAACGGCAAGGCTGAAAACGTGGCTTCGCACGACGTTATAGTTAAATATATAGAAAAATTCGGCGAAGACTACCGTTACGAAGACAGCCAAAGCGCGGAAAAGACTTTGCGCGACAGAAAGACCGACAACACGGAACTCGGCAGAGTTAAAGGCAAATAAAAAAGCCTGTCGGCTTAACAATAATAAAAGGCGAGCGGCGCGCCGCTCGCCTTTTATTTTATAAAAATTTAGTTTTGCAGCATTTCTATGTTATAAAATATACAGCATAAAAATATAAGGAGAAAGTTATGAGAAATTATTTTGATTTAACAGGCAGAGTGGCGATAGTAACCGGCTGTTCGGCGGAATTCGGCGTTAAAACGCTTGCCGTCCGTTGCGATATAACCGACACCGCCGCCGTTGACAATATGGTTAACGAAGTTATGGCTGAATTCGGCAGAATAGATATTCTCGTCAATAACGCGGGTACGGGGGCGGTCGCGCCTGCGGAAGATATAACCGACGAACAGTTCCGCAACGAAATGGAAATAGATTTATTCGGTTCTTTCCGCGTTGCGAGAGCGGTTGCCAAAAAGGCTATGATACCCGCAAAATTCGGCAGAATTATAAACATTGCGTCTATGTAACGGAAGTTTCGTTTACAGAAAAACAGCGGGCGCAGAAATTTTCTGCGCCCGCTTTATATATTTGTTTTTTTATTCCGCAAGTTCTTTTGCGAGCGATTTTATCTCGCAAACGTTTTCTTCCGTCATTGCGGAGAGAATTTTGACTTTTTGTTCGCAGTAAGTAAGGTTTTTGCAAGTTTCTAAAAGACCCGTCATAACCTTGACCGCGTTCGGCGCCCAAGAACCGTTTTCGATAAGTCCGACTTTTCTGTTTTTAAAGTTATGTTCGGTAAGCCTTACGATAAAATCGCGCATAAAGGGGAATATTTCCATATTATACGTCGTCGTCGCAAACACGGCGTTTGAAAACCGAAACGCCGCCGCGACCGCTTCCGCCATATCGCAGACCGAAAGATTGTAAAGCGGCGGGCGCTTGCCGGAGATATTCGCTATTTCGTCCGCAAGCGTTTGCACAGCCTTTTCGGTGTGTCCGTAAACGGACGTGTAAAATATAGCGGTTCCCTGTTCTTCGGGGGTATAGGACGACCATTTGTCGTAAAGTCCGATATAATATGCAAGGTTTTCGGTTAAGAT
>CAJOMP010000033.1 GCA_905235785.1 uncultured Clostridia bacterium
GATTTTTTCGTGATTGCCGGAGAGCAACACTTCGGGAACGGAAAGCCCCATAAAATCGCGCGGTTTGGTATAATGCGGGTACTCTAACGTTCCGTCCGAAAAACTTTCCTGCAATAAAGATTGATTGTTTATGACCCCGTCGACGTAACGCAAGACGGCGTCGGTTACCGCGAGCGCGGGAATTTCGCCGCCCGTAAGCACGAAATCGCCGATAGAAAGTTCTTCGTCGATATAAAGGTCGATAACGCGCTGGTCTACGCCTTCGTAATGCCCGCATAAAAGCAAAATGCGGTCAAGTTCCGCGTATTCTTTTACTATCGACTGACAGAACGTTCTGCCTTTCGGTGAAAGATAAACTCTTCTCGCCCTGTGTTCGGGGTCAACGCTTTCTATCGCGGACGCGATAGGCTGCGCGGTCATAACCATCCCCGCGCCGCCGCCGAAAGGCGTATCGTCGCACTTTTTATGTTTATCGAGCGTAAAATCCCGTATATCGGTAATAACTATTTCCGCCTTACCGCCGCTTACCGCTCTGCCGATAACGCTCTCTTTTAAAGGCGCGAACATTTCGGGAAACAAGGTCAGTATATCAATTCTCATACACGCATATCTCCCCGAAACGTTTTTCTTTTACCGTGATGGTTTTAGCGGGAATATCGACTTTTACGAGCATATCGCGAAGGAAGGGAAACCGAGCCGTTTTGCCGCCGACCGTCGTTGCCGTAAAGTAGTCGGTTTTAGCGGAAGTAACTTCCGTAACGGTACAAAGAAGTTCGCCCTTTTCGGTAACGACTTTGCAACCTATGATATCGGAAATAAAGAAAGAAAACTCTTCGAGCGGAAGGGCGTCTTCGCGCAAAACAAGCAAAAACTTGCCGCGCAACAGTTCCGCCGCATTTCTGTCGGCAACACCCGACAAAGACAAATACACGGCGTCCGCAGTTACGCGCGCGCCGTTTACGCCGTAAGTTTTATCTTCGACAATCACATTTTTAAGTCTTTTAAAACGCGCGGGATCGTCGGTGAGCGGAGAAACCTTCAACTCGCCCCTGATCCCGTGCGGTTTTGTTATAAGACCGATTTTCAAACTATCGTTCATAGAAAAACACCGAATAATTATTCCGCAGTTTTTTCCTGAATACTGATATTGTATCTTTTGTTTTCTTTAAGGGACGCCGCCTTGACAAGAGTGCGGAGCGCCTTGGCGATTTTACCCTGTCTGCCGATTACCTTTCCCATATCGGAAGGGTCAAGCGTTACCGTGATATTGACGTTTCTGCCGTCTTCCGCCACGTCGTACACGATAGCGTCTTTATTTTCGGCAAAGGTTTCGACTACGAATTTAACGAGTTCTAACATAAGCCTTTACCCCTTAACCGCCTTATTTCTTGGATTTGCGTACTTTTGTTTTGGACGGTGAAAGTTTAGCGGGTTTTTCGATTACGCCCTGATTTACCAAAAGGTTTTTGACCGTTGCGGTGGGCTGAACGCCTTTTTTAAGCCAGTCAAGCGCCTTTTCCTTGTCGATAGAAACTTCCGCGGGGGTCGCGATGGGGTTATAGTACCCGACCTTATCGACGTAAGCGCCGTCGCGCGCGTTTCTGCTGTCCGTAATTACGATACGGTAGAAGGGGGATTTTTTGTCGCCTAGTCTAGTCAATCTCATTTTTACTGCCATTTTTATATTCTCCTTTTCGCGTTAAAATTTAAACGCCTTATTATTTTTCATCTGTTTCATAAGTTGTCTGGTCTGCTCGAACTGTTTTAATACCCTGTTTACTTCCTGAACGCTCGTGCCGCTGCCTTTTGCGATGCGCTGTTTTCTCGAAGAGTTTATTATGTTGGGGTTTTGGCGTTCTTTTAAGGTCATCGATTGAATTACGGCTTTCATAGAAAGCATTTTTTTCTCGTCGATGTCTTCTTCTCTCACTTTGAATTTGTTGCCGCCCATACCCATATTCGGCATCATAGATAGAATATCTTTTATCCCGCCCATTTTTTTCATTGTTTCGAATTGAGTGAGATAATCGTCGAGCGTAAAGGAATTTTCCCTTAACTTTTTCTCCATTTTCTTGGCGTCTTCTTCGGTGATTGCTTCCTGCGCCTTTTCTATAAGCGTCAACACGTCGCCCATGCCGAGAATACGGTTTGCCATACGGTCGGGATAGAACGGCTCTAAATCGCCGAGTTTTTCGCCCACGGAAGAAAATTTTACGGGTTTACCCGTAACCGCCTTTGCGGAAAGCGTCGCGCCGCCGCGGGTATCGCCGTCGAGTTTACTTAAAACCAAACCGGTTATTTCAAGGCGGCGGTTGAAAGTGTCCGCAACGTCTACGGCAACTTGCCCCGTCATAGCGTCGATAACGAGCAGAATTTCGGCGGGATTAACTGCCGCCTTTATTTCTTCGAGTTCACGCATAAGCGCGTCGTCAATCTGCAATCTGCCCGCAGTATCGATAATTACGGTGTCATAGCCGAAAGATTTAGCGTGCTCCACGCCGTCCTTTGCTATTTTAACGGGATTGCCCTGTCCTTTTTCGAACACCGCGCAACCCGCCTTTTCGCCCACGACTTTAAGTTGATTGATAGCCGCGGGGCGGTAAACGTCGCACGCGACGAGCAAGGGCTTTTTCCCCTGTTTTTTCAGTAAAAATCCGAGTTTCCCGCAAAGCGTGGTTTTGCCCGCGCCTTGAAGCCCCGCCATCATAATTACAGTCGGCGGATTGTCGCTTACAGCAAGTTTAGAGTTGGTACTGCCCATCAAAGCGATAAGTTCTTCGTTGACGATTTTTATGACTTGCTCCGTCGGGCTTAAACTCTTTAATATTTCCTGACCGACCGCGCGTTCCGACACCCGATTGACAAAACCTTTTACGACGTTAATATTTACGTCCGCTTCCAAAAGCGCCACGCGCACTTCGCGCATCGCGGTTTTGATTTCGAGTTCCGTAAGCCTGCCTTTTTTGGTCAGTTTACTGAAAATGTGATTGAGTTTTTCCGAAAGTCCTGAAAATAACCCCATTATCTACCTATGATATCGTCAAGCGCCCGTTTTTGCTCTTCCGAAAAATTTTCGGAAAGGTCAGCGATGGCGTCGTACTTTTCCTTTAATTTAAGGACGTTTTCGTATTCGACAAGTTTTTCCTTGACCTTTTTTATTCCGTCAAATGCGCTTTGCCTTGAAGCGCCCGTTTCTATCGCGATTTCCGCGAAAGACAGGTCGAGAGAATAACGCATCGAAAAGAGTTCCCTTTGATACTCTGTCAAAAGACCTTTGTAAATATCGAACAGTTGCACGAAATAAATATCGTTTTCCATATTCGCCCCTGACCGCCCTTTATCGAAGGTGTAAACCTAATTTACTTTACACTTTGATATTTTACACTATAAAAGCGTATCTGTCAAGCGTTTTTACCTAACATTTAAAAAACACATTAAAAGCCAACGCCCGCGCTGATAAGCGCGGGCGTTGGCCGGTGTTTTGACGAATTCCCTAACCTTCGGTTAAAGCCTTTATCAAGTTTGACGACTTTCGATATACGTATCTTTGTTATATCACAAAATAAAAAATAAATCATACGTTCTTACAACTGTAAGAAAAAATTTTCCCCTTTGAAACCAAAGGGGGTTAATTTTACTATGTTTTATCCTTATAAAAGCGTTTTAAGGGGTGTGGGGGAAATCGCAATCCCCCACGCTTTTTGCTACTTTTTCAGCACTGAAAAAGTAGATATATTCTGTTAGGGGTTATTAAGGGGGAAGAACGGATTTAAAAACAGTTCTTCCCCCTTATGTTGAAATCTTTAATTTAAAATAATTCCGAGTGTGAACCTACGCGATAAAGCATAAGTATCAATTTATTTGTTTCTTTTTTGTAAACAAGTAGCCAGTCGGGAAAAATATGACACTCTCTATATCCCGAATAATTTCCCGATAAACTATGGTCTTTAAGCGTTTCGGAAAGCGTTTCGTCGTTAGCAAGACTTTCCACCGTTTCCCAAAGTTTGTTTTCGTCTTTACCTTGTTTTCTCGCAAGTTTTAAATCCTTTTTAAATTGCGTAGTGAAAAAAATCTCGTATTTCATTTAGTCCAAGGCTGCCTTTAACTCTTCTATGCTTTTATAACCTTTACGTTTCGGATCGGACAGTATTTTTTCCGCTTCGGAAAACGCGGCGACAGTGGTCTCGTTCGGTATCTCTACGCACACGTCGAACGGTATTCCCTTATACTGTATCGCCTTTTTAAGAAAAACATTTATTGCCGTGGTCATATTCATACCCAGCGCGTTAAAAATATCTTCCGCCGCCTTTTTAGTCTCCGTATCTGTATTGACGTTGATTTTTGCTACCGCCATTTCTACCCCCTCCTGTATTTTCTTTGTACTTATATTATATTCTATTATGCGGATAATGTCAACACATTATCCGCATAATAAGTAAAATAAATTTTTTTAGAAAAGCGCGTCTATAAATTCTTTTGAGTTAAAATCTTCTATATCGTCTATCTTCTCGCCCGTACCGACAAAGCACACCGGCACTTCTAATTCGTAGGACAGCGAAATAATAAATCCGCCTTTCGCCGTGCCGTCTATCTTCGTTAAAATTATGCCGTCGATGCCCACCGCTTGATTAAACGTTTCCACCTGATTGTAAGCGTTCTGTCCCGTGGTCGCGTCAAGCACAATGAGTTTTATTATCTTCGCGCCTTCGTATTCTCGCTTTAACACCCTGTCCATCTTTTTCAGTTCTTCCATTAAGTTAGCCTTAACGTGAAGTCTGCCCGCGGTATCTATTATTAAAACGTCGGTCTTTCTCGCTTTCGCGCTTGTTACCGCGTCGAACACTACGGCGGACGCGTCCGCCCCTTCGTCGCTTTTTACTATTCTCACCTTTGCCCTGTCCGCCCACACGGCGAGTTGGTCTACGGCGGCGGCGCGGAAGGTATCCGCGGCGGCAATCGTCACCGATTTGCCTTCTTTAATGAATTTGTTGGCAAGTTTCCCTATCGTGGTCGTTTTTCCCACCCCGTTTACGCCTACTACCATTATGGCGACGGGCGGAGTAAATTCGATAGGGTCTGCATAATCAAGCGTTTCAAAAAGTTCCTTTTTCAAAAGATTTACAACGTAATCTTTGTCCTTGCACTTTTCTTTTATCGCCGTATCCCTGATTTCGTCCACTATTTCAAGCGCCGTTTTCACCGAAACGTCGGAAGACACGAGTATATCCTCCAACTCTTCGTAAAACTCTTCGCCTATTTTATCAGCGGAAAACAGATTGCCGAGTTTTTTTGCCAAGCCGTCCTTGGTTTTAGAAAGCGCGGCTTTTAACTTGCCGAATAATCCCATAATTTAATATATATTTCCCTATAACTTACTTTAATTACTGAAATTGCGCGCCGCTTTCGATATTCTCTACGTCCGCAAGTTTGACGGAAACCATTTTCGACACGCCTTTTTCCTGCATCGTAACGCCGAATAGCGCGTCCGCAAGTTCCATCGTCGGTTTTCTGTGCGTAATGACGATAAACTGCGTATCTTCCGAGAATTTTTTGAGATATCTCGCAAAGCGGTCAACGTTCGCTTCGTCGAGCGCCGCTTCTATTTCGTCCAGCACGCAGAAAGGCATCGGGCGAAGTCTTAAAATCGAGAACAGTATCGCGATTGCGGTAAGCGCCTTTTCGCCGCCCGAAAGGAGCGAAAGTTTTTGCAATTTCTTTCCCGGCGGCTCTGCGATAATTTCCACGCCGGCCTCTAACCTGTCGTCCACCTGCGAATAGTCCATTTCGAGCATTGCCCTGCCGCCGCCGAACAGTTCTTTGAATATCTTTTGGAAATTCTCGTTTATCTTATTGAACCCTTCGTCGAACTGCGCGAGCATTTCGCCTTTTATCTTGTCAATCGCTTCTTTCAAGTCGCTTTCGGCTTTAAGAAGGTCGTCTTTTTGGGTGGTCATTTCTTCGTAACGCTCTTTCAGCATTTTGCTGTCTTCGATCGCGGTGGCGTTTATCGCGCCGAGCGAAGAACGTTTTTTGCGCAAGCGGTTTATCTCTTTTTCGCCTTCCGCGCCGTCGTAACCTTCTTGTTTAAATGCGAGCGCGGAATTATAGTCGAGTTGATAGTCTTCCGCTATGCTTTGACCCATATATTCCAAATCGGAATCGATTTTCGCGAGCGCGATTTCTTCCGCGTGCTTTCTATCGGAAAGTTCCGTCAAAAGCGCAGAAAGTTCGTCGCGCAGTTCCGCGTTTTTATTCATTTTATCGCGCAACCCGCCCTTATAAATCTCGATATTCTCTATCTCGGCGCGGAGCGCGTTTACTTTATCCTGCTCTTCTTTTGTAAGCGCGACTTTTTCTTCTTCTTGCTTTAAGTCTTCTATTATTCCTTTCGCGCCTTCAATGCTTTCGGTAAGCGAAACGACGGACTTTTGCGCGTCGCTTTCCGCCGTTTTAAGCCGTTCCATTTCTTGCGCAAGGGTGTTAAGGTAAGCCTTCTTTTCGGTGATAGCCACCTGAATTTCCGTGCTTTCCATACTTATTTCGTCGCGCTCCTTGCGAAGAGCGTCGTATTCGGCTTGGTGCTTATTCGCGCTTCTCATCGCGGCGTTCTTTTCTTCTTCGGATTTGGCGCCGCCGCTCGATACGTCGCGGTAAGATTTTTCTATTTCGTCAAGGCGCGCGGTAACGCTTTCCGTCATATCGGAAACGCTGTCGTACTCGCGCCCCAAATCGGATAACGTCTTTTCGTAAGCCGACTGTTTTTCGCGCTCTACCATAAGTTCCTGACGCGCGCCGTTATACGCGTCATTTAAAATTTCGAGTTCGGAAAAATGTTTGTCGCGTAAAAGTTCCATCTTGGCTTTTTCGGCTTTCAAGGCGTCCATCTTTTCGCGCCCCGCTTTAAGTTGTTCGGCGTTCTCTTCTATGCGTCTGTCGGAAGAAAGTATTCCCTGCGTATCCGCCCTGCGCGAGCCGCCCGTCATAGCGCCCTGCGTCGAAAACACGTCGCCGTCCAAGGTAACCATCTTAAAAGCAAAGCGGTACTTGTTGGCAATATTCGTCGCGTTTGCGAGCGTGTCTACGATAAGCGTGTTGCCGAGAAGATTTGAAATAACGTTTTCAAACTCTTTATCGAAAGAAACTATCTCGTCGGCAACGCCGAGCGCGCCCGTCTCTCTCATCGCCCGCGCGACTTCCGCGCTTTTTACTCTCGGTTTTACAGAAGAAACGGGGAGAAAAGTTACCCTTCCGAGTTTGTTGGTTTTAAGGTATTCGATAAGGTACTTCGCGTCGTCCGTGTCTGCGGTAACGACGTTCTGCGCGCCCATACCAAGCGCCGTTTCAAGCGCCACGTCGAATTTTTTATCGGACTTGATAAGTTCTGCGACTACGCCTTTAACGCGGCTTTTTACTGCGGGATTTTTCTTCGCTTCGCCCATCAAAAGTTTGACGGCGGGCGCATACCCTTCGTACCTTTCTTTCATATCGCGATAAAAATTCTCACGGGTTACGAGCGTGGATATAACGGAATTCAGTTTGAATATCTCGTTATCGATAGACGCGGTTTTTTCGTTGCCTGCTTTTACTTCGTCTTCTTTTTCCGCGATTCTGTTTTTATAATCGAATACCGAACGGTCAAGTTCGTCAATTTTCTTATCGGTCTTTTCCTTTTCGGCAAACACGCCTTCGCGCTTTAACGAAAGTTCGTCCGCGCGGGCGTTCAGTTCTTTGAGTTTTTCGTTAAGGTTCGCCCGTTCTATACCTATCGCGCCCTTATTCAATTTAAAATCGGACAGCGATTCGATGGATTTTATTATTTTCTGCTGATTGCTCTGCGCGAGTTCTTCGCCGAGCGCAAGTTTCTCCGAAAGACTTAAAAGTTTTTTGCTTAAATTTTCCGCTTTTAAGGAAAGTTCCGCAAGTTCCTTATCCGCCGCCTTATATTCTTCGTCGGCGTTTTTATACGCTTCGTCGCACTCGGAAATACTTGCGCGGTTTTCGGTTATTAACTGTTTTGAACGCTCTATCTGGTTGTTGAGAAAAGAAATTTTCTGCTCGAAAAGTTGTTTCGCGCCCGAATTCTTTTCCATACCTACGCGGCGGTCGGCAAGTTCGTCGTTGAGTTTTTTAAGTTTAACGTCCGCGCCGTCGATATCGGCGAGAATTCTCTCGTTTTCCGCCTGCGCGGATTCTAATTCGTTCTTTTTAAGTTCGGTTTCTTCGTCGATACCGTTTATTCTGTCGTTGATTTTACTTTTTGCAACGGCAACGCCTTCTACTTTTGCGATATACGTGTTTATCTCGTGGAATTTAAGTTGTTCCGAAAGTTCGTTGAATTCTCTCGCTTTTTCCGCCTGACGTTCCAAAGGTTCGAGACGGTTTTCTATTTCCGAAAGAATATCCGAATACCGCACGATATTTTCGCGCGTGCGTTCCAACTTGCGCTCGGACTCTATCTTTCTCGATTTGAATTTGGCGATTCCAGTCGCTTCTTCAAAGATGGTGCGGCGGTCTTCGGGCTTTGCGGACATAATTTCTTCCACCTTGCCCTGACCTATTATCGTATAGCCTTCTTTACCTATGCCGCACTCATGCAAAAGGTCGGTAATGTCTTTAAGTCTTGACGGCTGTTTGTTGATAAAGTATTCGCTTTCGCCGCTCCTGTACAGTTTGCGGGTAATGATCACTTCGTTGAAATCCAAATCGAAAATGCGGTTCGTATTGTCGAAAAACAGAGAAACTTCGCAATACGAAAGGGATTTTCTGTTCTGCGTCCCCGCAAAGATTACGTCCTGCATACTCGAACCGCGGAGCGATTTTGCCGACTGTTCGCCGAGCACCCAGCGGATAGCGTCCGCAACGTTGGACTTGCCGCACCCGTTAGGTCCGACAATACCCGTTATTCCGTTGCCGAACTTTATTTCCGCTTTATCCGCAAAAGATTTAAAACCGTAAAGTTCTACCTTTTCAAAATTCATCTTTTACCTGCCGTTTTTCCTTGTTTACCGCGTTTTTCGTCTTTTTTAAGCCTTTCCACCGCGGTTTTTGCCGCGCTTGCTTCCGCAAGCCGCTTTGTACTGCCCTTGCCTTCCGCGACGACCGCGCCGTTTAAAAGTGCCGCAACGCGAAATTCGGGCTTATGGTCGGGTCCCGTTTTACCGAGCGTTTCGTACGAAACGCTGCCGAGTTTCCTTTTCTGCACGTATTCCTGAAACTCGTTTTTGCTCTCGCAACGCATTTCGCGCCGAATCGCGCGTTCTTTGAAATCGAAATCTTTTATTATCGTTTCTTTAACGAATTTTTTGGCGGCGGTCATACCGCCGTCAAGATATATGCCCGCGACGAGCGCTTCGTACACGCTTGAAAACAGTTTTTCGTCCGAGTGGGCGCTGTTTTTTTGTCCTTTGCCGAGCAGCATAAACGAAGAAAGCCCCAACTTATTCACCGCGTTAAGGAGCGGTTCGCGACTGACGACCCCCGAGCGTTTTACGGTGAGTTTGCCTTCGTCGCCCGCCGAATTGTTATAAAGATATTCCGTAACGATAAATTCGATTATCGCATCGCCGAAAAATTCCAGAATTTCGTTGTCTTCTTCGCCGTGTTCGTTGGCGTAAGAAGAGTGGGTAAAACACTTTCTTAAAAGCATTTTATCTTTAAACGAATAACCTATTCTGCTTTCGATGCCGTCGATATCGAATATCATTTTGCGCCCGCAACTCCGCTTTCGGTAAGCGCGGCCGTGATCTTATCCGCTAAATCGAATTCGGCGTAACCTACCGCCTGTAAAATAATCGCCTTAAAATCGTCTTTTTTCGACGAGCCGTGCGCCTTTATAACGGGCTTATTTACGCCGATAAACAAAGCGCCGCCCTTTTTACTGTAATCGAGTTGATCTTTTAATTTTTTCAAGCGTTTTTTCATAAATAAGCCGCCGATTTTACCGGAAAGCGAGCCTAAAACCACATCTTTAAGCGCATACATCACGGTTCTTACAGCGCCTTCGATACCCTTTATCGCGATATTCCCCGAAAACCCGTCGGTAACTATAACGTCCGCGTCGCCCGAAAGAATTTCGCGCGCTTCCATATTGCCGATAAAATTTATGCCTTTCATATTTTTAAGCATCGGGAAAACATCGTGATTAAGGGCGTTTCCCTTCTCGTCTTCCGTACCGTTGGAAAGGAGCGCAACTTTGGGGTCTACAATGCCGAGCGCTTTCGCGTAAACCGTGCCCATCACCGCAAACTGGCAGAGATTTATCGGCTTACAGTCGGCATTTGCGCCCGAATCCATAAGAAGAACGTTCTTGCCCGAAAGCGTTGGAATAACGGGACA
>CAJOMP010000034.1 GCA_905235785.1 uncultured Clostridia bacterium
ATATAAAATATTTGCAAAACGGAAATAAACGATGGAGACGTTGTTTTGCTTATGACTGACGGAATTGCAGACGCGTTCGGCTCTTCGGGAGATATTATAGATTTTATCAGAGTCGTCCCCGCATTAAACCCTCAATCGCTTGCCGACGAAGTATTGAAAAAAGCAATAGAACTTAACGGAGAGTCGAGAAAAGACGACATGACCGTTCTTGCGGTAAGAATATTTAAAACGGTGCAATCTGCGTGATTGCGCCGTTTGTTTTTATTTCCTTCTACTTTTAGATATAAATGAATTCCTGTCCCAAAAAACACCGTCCTTAAACCCCTGTATAGTTTTATCATTTTCGGCGTTTTCAAGCCTATATTCCGTCCAAGCGCAATAAGTAGAATTTTTCTCTATTCCTATAAAGTTTCTACCTAGTTTTTTTGCTGTAACGGCAGTTGTGCCGCTGCCTGCAAACGGATCTAAAACCGTATCGTTTGCATTGGAACTTGCAAGGATAAGTTTTGCGATAAGTTTTTCGGGCTTTTGCGTGGGGTGCGCGGTATTTTCCGCCATCGACCAGTACGGCACGGATATGTCGTCCCAAAAATTCGACGGGCAAGTGTCGCGGAATTTGCCGTCTTTCGTTTCTTCCCAGTCTTTGGGCTTGCCGTTCTCTTTATACGGGGCAAGCACTTTTCTTCTCTGTTTTACCGCGTCGAGATTAAAGGTATAATCCTTCCCCACGGTCGCGAAAAACACGTCTTCCATAGAATTTTTCCAGTTGCGTTTCGCGCCCCTGCCCTTTTCACGCTCCCACGTTATACGGTTGCGAAGTATAAAGCGCTTTTGCAGTATACCGCCGATAACGATGGCGCTTTCCCAGTCGCAACACACGTAAACGCTCGCCGTCGGTTTAAGTTTGGGTTTTACCGCCGCTATCCATTTTTCGGTGTAAAGGGCGTAATCTTCTAATCCGAGTTTTTTAAAACTGTTGCCGCCGAAGTCCTTAAAAAGATTATACGGCGGGTCGACGATAAGTAAATCGACAGAGCAGTCTTTCACCCTGTCTATCGCTATAAACGCATCGCCTATGACGACGGCGTTCTGCTTTCCGTCGTAACTTTGCGCCGCATAGCATCTTTTAAGATACTTCTCTCCGTCGCTAACGGAAAAATCTATCGTTTTGTTTCTTTCGGATTTCATATCAGCCCTTACGGTAAAGTTGTATCCACACGTCGACTTTCGTTATAAGGTCGTCGTTGTTTTTGGACTTTTTCATCATTTCGATGAGAGTGTCGGTAGCGTCGGTTCTCTCGGACAGAATTTTACGGAGTTTGAACACCGTGGACAGTTCTTTATCGTTTAGTAGCAATTCGTCCTTTCTCGTGCCCGATTTATAAAGGTCGATAGCGGGGAAAATGCGCTTTTCCGAAAGTTCGCGGGAAAGATGTATTTCCATATTGCCCGTGCCTTTAAATTCTTCGTAGATAACGTCGTCCATACGGCTACCGGTATCGATAAGCGCGGTAGATAAAATGGTAAGACTTCCGCCCGATTCGATATTTCTCGCCGCGCCGAAAAAGCGTTTCGGTCCGTTAAGCGCGGTAGGATCTAATCCGCCCGACAGCGTTTTACCCGAAGACTCCACGGTATTGTTATACGCGCGCGCAAGACGAGTTATACTGTCCATTAAAATAACGACGTCCTGCCCTACTTCTACGAGCCGTTTCGCGCGGTTTATAACGAGTTCCGCCGCCCGTATATGATGCTCCGCGCTTTCGTCGAAAGTCGAAAACACGACTTCGCCTTTTACGCTTCTTTTGATGTCGGTAACTTCTTCCGGACGTTCGTCTATTAAAAGGATTATAAGTTTAACTTCGGGGTCGTTCTTTTCTATCGCCTGCGCAATCTTTTTTAAAAGAGTTGTTTTTCCCGTTTTCGGCGGCGCGACGATAAGCCCCCTTTGCCCCTTGCCTATCGGCGCGAACAGGTCTATGCAGCGAATCGCCACGTCGTCAAAGTTATCCGCGTTTTCGAGTTTTAACCTTTCGGTCGGATAGTAAGGAATAAGGTCGTCGAAATTATTGCGCTTTAAAAACAACGCGGGGTCAAGATCGTTTATCGAAAGCACGGTTTTAAGCGCGGCGGCTTCCGTTTCCTTCGGCGGAGTGCAGACTGCTTTCACTCTGTCGCCGCGCCTTAAATTGTATTTCTTTATGTTTATGGTCGAAACGTAAGCGTCTTCTTTGGAATTTTCGTAATTGTTGACGCGCAGGAATCCGTAGCCGTTAGCGTGGACTTCCAAAACGCCTTCTACCGTCATATTGACGGGCTTTTGCGAATCGCGAAGTTCTATTCTCGGATTGACTATCTCGTAAGGATACTCGTTATTTTCGGGAACGTCCAAAAAAGCGCTCAAATCGACTTTGGTCTTTTGCGGCGCGCCGAGATTGTTCGGCGGCGTAGGTTCGAGTTCGCCGTTTTGTATCGCGATTATCTCTTTTATCAGTTCGTCTTTGTTCTTCGCCGCGGGGGCTTTTACGCCTATCACCCTGCCTATTTCGCGCAGAACGAAAAGATTTACCCTGTTAAGCGATTCGGTCGTGAAAGTTTTGAATTTCATAACACACTCCTTTTATACTGATACGTTATATATCTTGCCGACAAATATCGGCTGAATTTAAATGTTTTCTTTTATTGCTTTTATTGCTTTCGCCGCGGCGATTCCGCTCGTAAACGCGAAGGTCAAATTATATCCGCCGCACTCGCCGTCGACGTCGAGCATTTCTCCCGTTATATAAAGCCCGTTTTGCAGTTTGCTTTCGAAAGTTTCGGATGTTATATCGCAGGTATCGATTCCGCCCTTTGTCGTCTGCGCGTAATCGAAACCGAGAGTGCCCGTGATCTTGATTTTATACGATTTTACGGCGTTTAATACGCCCGCCGTATCGCCGCCGCACATCCTTACGATAGTTTCGCCGAGTTTTTTATGAACGAGTCCGTTAAGAATATCGCCGCGCGGGATAAAACCTTGCTTAATGCGGTTACTTAAAATAGTTTTAAGGTCGGTTTCCGAGATATCCGGCAGAAAATCCGCAACGATTGTCGGCTCTTTAAGACAGGCGACTTTATCCGAAATTTTAAAAACCGCGTTGCCCGAAACGCCGTAATCGGTAAACAGAAAATCGCCCGTCGCGCGTTTTATAAACTTATTTCCGTCCGTAAGCGTTACCGCGGCGTTCAGTTTTATGCCTTTTAAACCCCTTATAGGCTCTTTTTCGGTCTTTAACTGCACCAAGGACGGGAAGAGCGGCGTGAGTTTATGGCAAAAAGCCGTTGCGAGCGAATAACCCGTTCCGTCCGTGCCGAATTGTTTTGCCGCTTTGCCGCCCGCGGCTAAAACGACCTTTTCCGCCGCGACGCGTTCGCCGTTTTCGGAAACGATTATAAACTCGGATTTTTTAACGAGTTTCACCGCCTTAAAACCCGTTATAACCGTACAGTTTTTGCTCGCGAGATACGCCCTAATTATATCGAGAACGGAATTCGCCTGACGTGATACGGGATAAATTCTGCCGCTTTCGTCCGACTCCGTGATTATGCCGAGATTTTCTAAATATTTTACGGGATTTAACGTTTTGACTTGTTCGAGAAAACAGGAAACGAAGGCGGGATTGCCGGAATAGTTTTCGGTTGAAATACGGGCGTTTGAAAGATTGCCTTGACCGTTGCCCGTTACGACGAGTTTTTTACCCACTCTGTCGCACCGTTCTAAAATAACGACGTCTTTGCCACATAGCGCGTTTTCGCCCGACAAAAGTTCGGTAGCGCACATAAGCCCTGCCGCGCCGCCGCCGATTATCGCAACTTTATATATTTTATTCAATAATATTTACTCCGTAGAATTAAAATAAAAATTTCTAAGAAAATCGACAAAAACGTCAAAGAATAATATCGAGAAGGTCGGAAGGCTTTTCGGCAAAAAGAGTGCCACCCGCTGCCGCAAGTTGTTCTTCGGTTCTGTTGCCCCAAAGAGCGCAGACGCATTTAACGCCTGCATTAAGCCCCGTCATCACGTCCGTTTCGCCGTCGCCGACGATAAACGCGTTTTCAGGATTTACCCCTAACTCTTTTAAGATATACAATGCGCCCGAAGGGTCCGGTTTACACTTTATTTTTTCGCTTTGACCCAAAACAAGTTCAAAACCGAAATCTTTTAAATATTTTTCGTTTACTTTATCCGTAGAGCGTTGCGGTTTATTAGATAACACGGCAAGTGTATATCCGCGGTTTTTAAGTTCTTGCGTAACTTCTCGGATACCGTCGAAAGGCTTGGTTTTAGGACTGCCCGACGCGTTGTAAATACGGTTGTACGTTTCAAGCCTTTTAACGAATTCGTCGTCCGAAAGTTTTTCCGGAAGCGCGTCCGCAATAAGTTTTTTCGCGCCGCTGCCTATTATAGCGCGTACGTTTTCTATCGAAAGCGTCCTGTAACCGAACTCAATTAGCATTGCGTTTATACTGTCCGTTATATCGCCCAAAGTATCTAAAAGTGTTCCGTCAAGATCAAAAATTACCGCTTTTTTCATTTACCGTTTACCTTTTTACATTTCTTCGACGTAGTCGATACCGAGAAGAGTAAGGGCGTTTATCAAAACGGTTTTGACCGCAGACGTTATCGCTAAACGGAAATTCCGCGTATTCTCGTCGTCGCAGGCGATTTTGCAATCTATATAAAACCTACTGAACGCTTGCGCAAGGTCTACGCTATACCGCGTAATAAACGAAGGTTCGTACTTTTCCGCCGCCGATTTGATAACTTCCGGAAATCTTCCGAGTTCCTTTATAACGTCGTATTCCGCGTCGCACATTTCGGGCACGGAAAACACTTTCGGCTCGCCCGCTTTTTTGATTACGCTGAAACAGCGGGTTATCGTATACTGAACGTACGGACAGGTTTCACCTTCAAAGGACAGCACCCTGTCGTAACTGAAAACTATATCTTTTATCTTATTATTTGACAGCGCGCCGAATATCACCGCGCCCGTGCCGACTGCGCGCGCCGTGCGGTCTTTGTCGCGCAGGTCGGGATTTTTCTCTTCTATTACGCTATACGCCTTTTCGACGGTCTTATTTATGACGTCTTCAAGTAGTACGACTTTACCTTCGCGCGTACTCATTGAACCGCTCTCCAAACTCACCATGCCGTAAGCGACGTGGATAAGGTCTTTCGCCCAACTTCTACCCATCAGTTCCAGCACTTTGAAAACCTGCTTGAAATGCAAGTTTTGCTGATAAGCGACGACGTATAAACACTTGTCAAAGTCGTATGTGTTCTTTCTGTAAATCGCGGCGGCTATATCGCGCGTGGCGTATAAAGAACTCCCGTCCGATTTTAGGATTAGACAGGGTGGCATATCGTATTCGGATAAATTTACTATCGACGCGCCGTCCGAAACGGTCAAAAGATTTTTTTCTTTCAATTCGTCAACGACTGCCGCCATTTTATCGTTGTAAAAACTCTCTCCGGCGTAAGAATCGAAAGTAACGTTTAAAAGTTTATATATTTTGTCGACTTCTTCGAGCGTGATTTTTTTGAATAAATCGAAAAGTTCGTTGCTCTCTTTATCGCCTTGTTCTATCAAATGAAAATAATGCCGCGCTTCGTCTTCGAGAGCGGGATTTAACTTCGCTTCTTCGTGGAATTTAACGTAAATGCGGGTAAGTTCTTTTAGTCTGCCCGAAATTACCTTTTCGCGGTCGCTCCATAATTTATAAGCGACTATAAGCTTTCCGAACTGAGTGCCGTAATCGCCGAGATGGTTTATCCCTACGACGCGATAACCGAGAAAACGGAGTATTTTACAAAGCGCGCTGCCGATGACCGTCGTTGAAAGATGCCCGATATGAAAGGGCTTTGCGATATTTATCGAAGAATAATCGATGCAAACGGTTTTACCGTTCCCTATCGTATCCGAACCGTAAAGTTTGCCCTTTTTCGCGATATCCGAAAGTAAGTTGTTTGCAAAACTTTTTCTGTCGATTTTAAAATTGAGATAGCCGCGTTCGGCGTTCACTTCGGTTATTATTTCGTCGGTAACAAATTTTTCTTTAAGCGTTTCCGCGATTTTAACGGGTGAATTATGCAAAACTTTCGCCAGAAAAAAACACGGCAAAGCATAATCGCCGAGCGTAGTATCGGGCGGGGTTTCGATATATCCCGCGACCGCGCCTGCGTCAAAGCCGTCTATTGCAAGTTTTTCCGCTATATATTGTCTGCAATCCATAATTTTCTCCGTTACCCTGTTATTTTAACACAAAAGCGCAATAAAAAGCAAATCAAAAACTTGTCTTTTAAAGTAATTTGAATTATAATTGAATTATTAACGGACTTAAATTTTATTTTCGGAGACAAAAATATGAAATTAGGCGTGGTAGGACTGCCGAACGTCGGCAAATCGACACTTTTTAACGCAATAACAAAGGCAGGCGCAGAGTGCGCTAATTATCCCTTTTGTACTATTGAACCGAACGTCGGCGTCGTAGCCGTTCCGGACGAACGGCTTTCCGTTCTCGGAAAAATGTATAACACCAAAAAGATAACGCCCGCAGTCGTGGAATTCGTCGACATTGCGGGACTTGTCAAGGGCGCAAGTAAAGGCGAAGGACTCGGCAATAAATTTTTGGCAAATATCAGAGAGACGGACGCAATCGTTCACGTGGTCAGATGTTTCGAAGACGAAAACGTTACCCACGTGGAAAATTCCGTAGATCCCCTTCGCGATATCGAAACCATCAATTTGGAACTGATTTTTGCCGACACCGAATCGGTAAATAAAAAACTCGATAAAGCGAACTCACTTATAAAAACGGGCGATAAAAAATACAAAATCGAAGCGGATTTTTTGCAAAGGCTATCGGACCATTTAAACGCATTAAAGCCCGCTCGCACGCTTCCCTGTACCGAAGAAGAAAAAGAATATTTAGACGGTTTGTTTTTAATAACGGCAAAACCCGTTATTTACACCGCGAATATCGGTGAAAAAGATATGGGCAAAAGCCCCGAAAGCATACCGCTCGCAAAACAGGTATTAGACTTTGCCAAAACCGAAAACGCGGAATCCTTGGTTATCTGCGCTAAAACCGAAGAAGAACTCTCCGAACTCCCCGACGACGAAAAACGCGCCTTTTTGGAAGAGTTAGGCGAAAAAGAAAGCGGACTTGACCGTTTGGTTAAAACTTCTTACCGCCTTTTGGGTCTCATAAGTTATCTTACTGCGGGCGAAAAGGAAGTCCGTGCCTGGACGATAGAAAACGGCACTAAAGCGCCGCAAGCCGCGGGCAAAATCCACAGCGATTTTGAAAAAGGCTTTATCCGCGCTGAAATCGTGGACTACGACGTACTTGTCGAACTCGGCTCTTTTAACGCGGCGAAAGAAAAAGGAAAGGTGCGATCCGAAGGTAAAGACTACGTCATCAAAGACGGCGACGTAGTGCTGTTCAGGTTTAACGTGTAAAACATTTATATCATATAAAAAAGCAGGCATAAACTTGTTAAGTATGCCTGCTTTTTTATATTGTTTAAGATTATGAAATTTTATTGCCGCACTCGGGACAGAATTTTGCCGTCGCCGAGACTTCCGCTCCGCACTCCGAACAGAATTTTTTAGCGGGGATTTTTTCACCGCATTCGGGACAGAATTTAGCGCTTGCCGAAATTTCCGCTCCGCATTTAGGGCATTTCTTTTTGCCGCTCGCTTGCGCTTGCGGTTTTTCCGTCGGTTGTTGCGGTTGATTTGCGGAATTAAATGCATTTGCAAAAGCCGCGCCTATCCCCGCGCCCGCGCCGATACCCATACCTGCGCCGACGAACGCTCCGCCCGTGCCTTGATTTTTAGCCGCGTCTTTCATTGCTTCCGCCGCGGCAATCTTCATCATAACGTCGGTCTTATCGCCCAAAACGCCGAGTTTACTGCGTTCGTCTATCGCTTTTTCGACAGATTCCGGAACTGACATATTCTCGATAAAGAGATTTACGAGTTTTAACCCTATCTCATTGAACTTCGTCTGTATATTTGCGGTAACGATTTCGTTGAGTTCGTTGGTATTGCCGGCTAAATCCAAAACGGAAACCTTACTTTCGCCGATAACGTCTGTCAGAGCCGAAACGACCATAGAACGGAGCCAGTCGGTTATATCCTGCGTATTGAACGACGGCAAAGTGCCCAAAAGTTCCCTTAAAAACACCGACGGGTCGTCAACCTTAAACGAATAAGAACCGAACCCCTGCACCCTTACTACGCCGAATTCGGGGTCGCGCATTATTATCGGATTTGCCGTTCCCCATTTGTTGTTAGTAAACTGCCTTGTGTTGACAAAATATATTTGCAATTCGATAGGCGTCTGAAAACCGTATTTCCAGCCCGCAAGGCGTGAAAGTATGGGAAATATGCCCGTATTTAAATCGTAAGTCCCCGGGCCGAACACGTCGGCAAGTTGCCCTTTATGTATAAATATAGCGTTCTGACCTTCTTTTACGATAAGTTTACTCTTTTGATTTACTTCTTTACCGTTTTTAGGTAAAGGATATTTGTAAACGATCGAATTCTTTGAAGAATCCGCCCACTCGATTATTTTAAGATAAAAAGCCATATTATATCTCCTTAACGATATTCTTTAAGAGTATACCATATTTTTTTATAAATTACAATATTTTACTTTAAATTGTATTTGCTTTTTTTATTAAAGTGTGATATTATATTTTGCGTAGCGCAGGTGTAGTTCATCGGTAGAATGAGAGCTTCCCAAGCTTTAGAGGAGGGTTCGATTCCCTTCACCTGCTCCAAATAAAATCGCCCCCTTGCGGGGCGTTTTTATTTGGAATAGATGCTCACGGAATTGAACTTTTGAAACCATTAGGTTTCAAACTGTGGCGCGATTGACCACAAAGTGGTAACAATCGCTATTCCGTACCTTACGGGCGATAGCAATCGTAGAGCCTTTGCGCGGAGATTTTCCCCTTCACCTGCTCCATTTCCATGGTCTTTGACCACTTTCGCGCTCTCGTTGTACAAGTTTGATATGCACCTCATAAAGTGTCTAACTTTTGGGGTTCACTTCATATCAATCATCGACTTTGATTTTTGCTAGAATTTTACTTCTCGGTATTTAGTTTTCTTATTTTTTACCTTATCGTTTTTAACAGATATTCAAGCGATTTTTCAACCATTTTATCTCCGAGCGTCTTATTTGCCTTTCTCGCGCTCTCGGTAAACCAGTGATGTATATCGTCTATCCTATCAAGTTTTACACAGTCGGGATAAAGCGCCATTAAAATAGAACTCTCGAACTCACCCGCATGGTCGTAGCCCGTTGCGTTCTGCACTTCGGTACTCATAGTAGGTATCACTTTTATCCAGTTAAAAGGATTATTTGCGCCTTCTAACTGCTCGTAATAGTTAGCGTAGTTTTCGCTACCCCACCAGCCTTCGCCCAAAGTTTCTTCCAAGTATTCCATCGTGGCGCGCTTTGCCGCAGTTCTGTAACACAAAGTCATAGGCATTTCGCTTTCCTGCTCGAACTGATGATGAATAACTACATAGATATTTCTAAAACCCGCGTAAAGCATACTCTTGAATACGTAATAAACGTAGTCTTCGAACGCGCGTTCCGGAATATGCACCGTGCCGCTTTTTCTGCCGCCAACTGCATAACTCGACGGGCTGTAAGAGATTGTCGGCGCTATCATTATTTCCTTTTTTTTCGCAAGTTTTTTAATTAAGCCTTCGGCAACTAACGTGTCGCACCCAAACGAACAATGCGGTCCGTGATAT
>CAJOMP010000035.1 GCA_905235785.1 uncultured Clostridia bacterium
CTGCGTTTTTTCTTTTTCGGAAGAAAATCGCCGAAAATACTGCCTATGCTTATCTCCGCGCCGCCGGGAACGAGTTCCATAGGTTTCGGCGCGTCTACCATTTCTATCTCGATAACTTCGTTATCGTAATAACCTTTTTTAAGCCCTTCCGCTATATTTTGCTCGAATATTTCGGTCGGGGTTTCGCCCTTATCCATTTTACGGCTATCGGCGAGAATTTTAACAAGGCGCGCGTCCACCGTCGCCCCCGCCTTTTCCATGACCTTTTTAAAGCGCTCTTCTTTTACAAGCCTGACTGAACACTCTACAAGGTCGCGTATCATACTCTCGACGTCTCTTCCGACATATCCCACTTCGGTATATTTAGTCGCTTCGACTTTGATAAACGGCGCGCCCACGAGTTTAGCAAGCCGCCTTGCTATTTCCGTTTTACCCACGCCCGTCGGGCCTTTCATAATGATGTTTTTTGGCGTAATTTCTTCCATTTCGGGCTTCGTAAGTTTGCTGCGGCGATATCTGTTGCGAAGAGCGATGGCGACCGCCTTTTTCGCCTCCGCCTGACCTATAATGTATTTATCGAGTTCCGCAACTATCTGTCTGGGACTTAAATCCATATTCTTTCCCCCCCTTAAAGAACTTCGCAAGTGATGTGTCCGTTGGTAAAGACGCATATTTCGCTCGCGATTTTAAGCGCTTTTTTCGCTATTTCTTCGGCGCTGTAATCCGTTTCCTGCGAAAGAGCGCGCGCCGCCGCTAAGGCGTAATTGCCGCCGCTGCCTATTGCGCAAACGCCGTCTTCCGGCTCTATGACTTCGCCCGTACCGGAAACGATAAGCAGACTGTCTTTATCCGCAGTTATCATCATCGCTTCCAACTTCCTGACCTTGTCCGCGCGCCAGAGTTCCGCAAGTTCCACCGCGCTGCGCATTAAATTGCCCGAATACTTATTAAGCATTTCTTCAAACCGTTCGGACAGAGTAAACGCGTCCGCGACCGAACCCGCAAACCCGAAAATAACGTTGCCGTTATATATTCTTCTTACCTTTACGGCATTGTTTTTAAAAATTATCGACTGCGACATAGTAACCTGCCCGTCGCCCGCTATCGCCGTATGCCCGTCTTTTTTGACCGCGCATATAGTCGTGCCCATAAATTCGTTCATATTATACTCCTTAATTGATTTCCGTTAAAAATTCCTTCACGGCGGCAAGACTTCTTTCCGCCGCCAAGCGTTTTCTTTCCGCCTTATCCCGTATCGGTATCAGCGGTAATATTCCGAAGTTCGCGTTCATCGGCTCAAAGTCCTTATTCGGCGTCGTAACAAATTTCGCCAGCGCGCCCAGCACCGTGTTTTCCGAAATCAGAATTTCCCGCGCTCCCCTTAATTTTCTCTCTAAATATATCGCGGCGAGAAGTCCGCTCCCCGCGCTCTCGACGTAGCCTTCTACCCCCGAAAGTTGCCCCGCGACAAAAACGTTCGGATACTCTTTAAAAGAATAGTCGGCGTTAAGTACGGTCGGCGAATTTATAAACGTGTTTCTGTGCATCACGCCGTAACGCAGAAATTCCGCATTTGACAGCGCGGGTATCATAGAAAACACTCTTTTCTGTTCGCCGAATTTCAGGTTGGTCTGAAAGCCTACCATATTGTACATTGTGCCCGCTTTATCTTCTCTCCGAAGTTGCAGCGTAGCGTACGCCCACCTGCCCGTTTTGGGGTCGTCAAGCCCCACGGGTTTTAACGGTCCGAAACGCAAAGTGTCTTTTCCGCGCGCCGCCATAACTTCCACGGGCATACAGCCTTCAAATACTTCTTTCTTTTCAAATTCGCGCAAGGTCGCCCGTTCCGCTTTCATCAGCGCGTCGTAAAATGCGAGATACTCTTCCTTGGTCATAGGGCAGTTTATGTGGTCGCCGTCGCCCTTACCGTATCTGTCGCCGTAAAAGGCGCTTTCCATATCTATGCTGTCCGCGGAAATAACGGGCGCGGACGCGTCGTAAAAATACAACTTTCCCGCCACTTTACCTATCGCCGCCGCAAGCGGCTCTGTCGTCAAAGGTCCTGTCGCGATTACCGTAAAGCCGTCGGTAGGAATTTCCGTTATCTCTTCCGAAACGAATTCTATATTCGGGTCGTTTTTTATTTTATCGGTTATAAACTCGGCGAATTCTTCGCGATTTACGGCAAGAGCGCCGCCCGCAGGAACTTTGGAGCGTTCCGCCGCTTCCATCGTAACCGAACCTAAAAGCCGCATTTCTTCTTTTAACAGTCCCGCGGCGTTGCCGTAGACGTCGGCGGATTTTAAAGAGTTCGAGCAAACGAGTTCGGCAAATTTTTCCGATTTGTGCGCGGGGGTAAACTTTTTAGGCTTGATATCGTAAAGTCGCACTTTAACGCCGCGACGGGCAAGATAACAGGCAGCTTCCACGCCCGCAAGCCCCGCGCCGACAACGTTTACTTTATTCTTCATTTTTGACGTATTTGCAGGACTTCGACGAACATTTTATCTTTTTACCGACCTTAACGAGCGGTGCGCCGCAGTCGGGGCATTTTTCGCCCGTCGGAATATCCCAACTCATAAACTTACAATCGGGGTATCCGGAACACCCGTAAAAGACCTTACCCGCTTTACTCGTCATTTTTTTCGTGGGTTTGCCGCAAACGGGACAAACGCCTTCAAAGGTTTCGGGCGCAAGGCTTACGGTATTTTTGCACTTCGGATAATTAGAACATGCTAAAAACTTACCGAATTTTCCTTCCCTTTCCACCATTATAGCGCCGCACTTTTCGCAAATTCTGTCCGTAGGAATAACCGTTTTTTCGTTGACGGGTTTAATATTTTTACAATTCGGATAATTAGAACAAGCGTAATAATTGCCGTATCTGCCGCTTTTTACTATCATAGGCGCGCCGCATTTATCGCATTTTACGTCGGTAATGCGCGAATTGTCGAGTTGTTTGGAAAACGGCTCGTAAAATTCGGCGATAAGTTTATGCCAGTCCTTGCCGCTTACGCCTATCGCGTCGAGATCGTCTTCCATCTTCGCGGTAAACCCGACGTTCATAATATCGGGGAAATATTTGACGAGAAAATCGATAAGCGAATAACTTATAGGGTTCGGAACGAGATGTTTTTTATCCTTTTTCACGTACTCGCGCTTTTTATCGGTGAGTTTCGCCATTATGGTCGCGTAAGTAGAAGGTCTGCCTATCCCCTTATCTTCCATATTCTTGATAAGCGTCGCCTCGGTAAACCTTACGGGCGGCTTGGTAAATTTCTGTTCTTTTATAAGTCCTATAAGATTAAGCGCGTCTCCGCAATCGAGCGGCGGCAAAATCGCGTTGCCGTTTTCTTCGTCTTCTTCTTTTTTAGTATCGTCGTAAACCGCGGTATAACCTTTAAAAGTAAGCGTTTTGCCGCTTGTTTTAAGCGTATAATCGCCCGCCTTAACGTCCACCTGTACGCTGTCGTAAAGCGCATCGGTCATCTGGGACGCGATAAATCTTTCGTAGATAAGTTTATAAAGTTTATACTGGTTTTTATCCAGAATATTTTTCACGCTTTCGGGCGTTCTCTCTATATTGATGGGACGGATGGCTTCGTGCGCGTCCTGCGCGTCCTTTTTGGAACGGTAAACATTAGGTTTTTGCGGCGCGTATTTATCGCCGTAGTTTTCGCGTATATATTTAAGCGCCGCCGCTTGCGCGTCCGAAGAAACCCTGACGGAATCCGTTCTCATATAGGTAATAAGAGCAACGTTGCCGTGTTCGGTTTCCACGCCTTCGTAAAGCCGCTGCGCTATCTGCATAACTTGCGGCGCTGTTATATTGAGTTTGATCGAACCGTCCTGTTGCAACGTGCTCGTGATAAACGGAGCGGGGGCGTGCGATTTTACCACCGATTTTTTTACGTCGGAAACTTTATACGGAAGGTTTTTCAGCGCTATTTCCGTTTCTTCCGCTTCCGTGGCGTTTTTCGGTTTAAACTTTTTGCCCGCCTTTTCAACGAGCAGAACTTTGAAAGGTTTTTCGCCTGCCTTTTCGACTTCCGCTTTGATGTTCCAGTATTCCTGCGGCACGAACGCGGCGATTTCGCGTTCTCTGTCGACAACCATTTTAAGCGCGACGGACTGAACTCTGCCCGCAGACAAAGTTTCGTTGAGCCTGCTGCTCGCCGCGGGCGAAATACTGTAACCGACGATTCTGTCAAGCACGCGGCGAGCCTGCTGCGCGTCGACTAAATTCATATCGATTTTACGCGGATTTTTAAGCGCGGCAGATACCGCTTTCTCGGAAATTTCGTTGAATTCGATTCTGTTTTTATCGTTTTCGTCGAGATTTAAGACTTCCGCCAAATGCCACGAAATCGCTTCGCCTTCCCTGTCGGGGTCGGTCGCAAGATAAACTCTGTCGGCTTTTAGAGCGTCGTCTTTAAGCCGCTTTATATCCGCTTTTTTATCGGGTGAAATCTCGTAAAACGGTTCAAAATTGCCGTTTATGTTTACACCCATACGGTTTACGGGCAAATCTCTGATATGCCCTTTCGAAGCGTCTACTTTATAATCGCCTTTTAAGAATTTTTCTATTGTTTTCGCCTTGTGCGGCGATTCTACAATGATTAGTTGCATCTATATCTCCCGATTACGGATTAGTCCGTATGTATTGATTCCGTTTTTGCACACGACGCCTTTTATTTCCAGCACCGTCAGCGCGGAAGTTATCTCGTAAATTTGCTTACCCGATTTTTCCGCTATTTTTTCTATATGCAAAGCGCCGTCTTTTAATGTCGATATAATTTCCCGTTCCGTGTCGGAAAACGCCGTTTCTTCGTGTTTCTTTTCCGCGTCTATCCCGTAGAAAAGAAGAATATCCTGCGGACAGTCGGCAAGCGTCGCCCCTCTTTTGATCAACTCGTTAGAACCAGCGCCCGATTCTATCCCCACCGAATACGGCACGGCAAACAAATCCCGCCCGTATTCGACGCAATACTCCGCCGTATACATGGTGCCGCTTTTAAGCCTTCCGCTAACGACTAAAACGCCGCGCGAAAGCCCCGCTATTATCCTGTTCCTTACGGGGAACATATACGGCATCGGTTTTACGTCTTCCCTTTGTTCGGAAATAACCAGACCGTTTTTCGCTATTTTTTCGATAAGCGCGGCGTTTGCCGAGGGGTAAATGTTGTCAAGTCCGCCCGCCGCAACGGATATTATCGCTCCGCCGTTTAGAGCGGTTTTAAGCACTTCGGCGTCAACGCCTTCCGCCGTACCCGTTACGAGAGTAAAACCGTTATCCGAAAGCGTACTCGCAAAGTCCTTTGCGATCGAAAGGGAAAACGGCAAACTTTTTCTGCTGCCGACTATACCGAATATTCTGGTCTTAAGAAGTTCGATATTTCCGCGCGCGTAAAGCGCAAGCGGCGGGTCGCTTATTGCTTTAAGAAGTTCGGGATAATATTCCGAACAAAGGGTGATAGCCTTTTCGCCCGCGGCGGCAAGTTTATCTACCGTATCTTTAAGATAGTCTTTGTTTGCCGAAGAGACAAGCGCGTTATACCCCGTTTCGCCTATCGCGGCGGAAATTTCGCGCCGATTTATTTCTATGTTGCGCTTTAAATCGGTTTTGTCGACAAGTAAGTCGAACAATTCGCGCTTATGTTTATATTCTATATCTTTGAAACTGTCAAGCCAAATGATAAGAAGTTCTTTTTCGTCGTATTTCATTTTAACCGTTTCTGTAATTTATCGCTTCCAAAAGGTGCTTTGGCAATATCGCGTCGTAAAGATCCATATCGGCGATAGTCCGCGCGACCTTTATGATGCGACTTCTCGCTCTCGGCGAAAGATGCAGATTTTCGTACGCGTTTTTAAGAATTTTTTCGCACTCACCGTCAAGCGCGCAATATTTTAAGATGTGTTTTTCCTTCATATCGGCGTTAGCGGTTATATCGTCGTTTTTAAATCTTTCCGCCTGAATTTTACGCGTTCTGTTGACCCTTTGGCGAATCTGCTCGCTCGTTTCCGCTTTGCAATTATCAGTAAGTTCGGAATACTTAACTTCGTCGACGTCGATTTTTATATCTATTCTGTCAAGCAGCGGCCCTGATATTTTAGCGCGGTATTTCGCAATACTCGAAGGCGTACAAGTGCACTCTTTATCCGCCGACCCGTAATTGCCGCACGGACAGGGGTTCATACTGCCGCAAAGAATAAAATTAGCGGGATATTTTACCGTTCCCGTTGCGCGCGAAACGGAAATAACGCCGTCTTCCAGCGGTTGGCGGAGCGCTTCGAGCGTTTGCCTGCTGTATTCGGGCATTTCGTCTAAAAACAGCACTCCGTTATGTGCAAGGCTGATTTCTCCGGGGCGTAACGTAGCACCGCCGCCCGTTAACGCCACGCTTGTCGCGGTATGGTGCGGAGAACGGAAAGGTCTTAAATTGATAATGCCTGCTTTTTCGTCCAAAAGTCCCGCTACCGAATATATTTTAGTGGTTTCGACGGCTTCTTCAAAGGTCATATCCGGCATGATTGACGGAATACACTTTGCAAGCATTGTTTTGCCCGTACCCGGCGCGCCCACGAAAAGGATGTTATGTCCGCCGGAAACCGCTACTTCCAAAGCGCGCTTTGCGACCGCCTGTCCTTTTACGAACGCCATATCGCTGTCGTAACGTTTAGGGTTATCCGCAAGTTCGCGGGGAGCGGGAGTAATTTTTTCAAGCGGTTTTAAGCCCGATAAATGGTCGATTACCTGAGTTAAATTTTCCGCCGCGTAAATGTCCGCGCCCGAAACGAAAGACGCTTCTTTCTCGTTTTCTTTGGGGATAACGAAAGAAGTATACCCGTCGTTTATCGCGGCGATTAAAATAGGCAGAATTCCCGCCGCTTTCCTTAGTCCGCCGTCTAACGATAATTCGCCTAAAAACACCGATTTTAAGCCGCTTAAAACGAGTTGCCCCGTTGCGCACAATACGCCTACGGCAAGCGCCAAATCGAACGACGAGCCGCTTTTTTTGATAAAAGCGGGCGCAAAATTCGAGGTAATTTTTTTAGCGGGCAAAATTCTGCCCGAATTTTTTATTGCGGAACGCACGCGTTCTTTGGATTCCTTAACGGCGGCGTCGCCGAGACCCACTATATCGAAAGCGGGAAGACCGTTATTTACGTCTACTTCCACTTCGACGGGAATACCGTTTAAGCCGTATAAGGCGTAACTTAAAATTTTCGCAATCATTTTGTCTTTATAACCGTAATTTGCAATAAAAATAATGCGCCGAAAACGGCAATTTTAAAACATTATATAATATTTTCTCGGAATTGTAAACGCTTTTAAGTTAAAAAACGCTTATACCGAATATAAAAAAGACCGAAAACAAGCGAAACACCGTGCGATACGCACGGTGTTTGATACTTTGTTTATCGAGTTATTTGGCAATCTCTTTAACTTTTGCCGCTTTACCCGTTCTGGCGCGGAGATAGTAAAGTTTAGCGCGCCTTACTTTGCCGCGTCTGACTACCTGAATATCCGCAACCTTCGGCGAATGTACGGGGAAAGTTTTTTCTACGCCGATACCGAAAGACAAGCGTCTGACGGTAAACGTTTCGGAAATTCCGCCGTGTTTTTTAGCAATAACAATGCCTTCGAACGCCTGTAATCTTTCTCTGTCGCCTTCGATAACCTTTACCATTACTTTAACGGTGTCGCCGACGTTGAATTGCGGCACGGTTTCTTTAAGACTTTCCTGATTTATTGCGTCAATAATCTTACTCATTTTGCTCATTTCTCCTTTTAATTACTTGACGTTCATTGGCGATTTTAGTATAAAAACCCAAGCGGAACGCCCGCAAGCCTATATAATATACCACATTTTTTCGCGCTTCGTCAAGCGTTTTATACGGAAAACGCGTCTATTATATGATTTATTTTTCCGTCTTCTATTTCGATAACGTCAAATCTCGCCGCGCAAGATAGCGAACAGTTACTTGCAAGATACGCCTGCGCGACTTTAACGTACTTTCGGCGTTTATAATAGTCTACCGCTTCGCTCGGCGCGCCGAACGCGTCGCTCGAGCGCGTTTTGACTTCGATAAAAACGGTATACTCGCCGTCTTTTGCGATAATGTCTATCTCGCCGAAAACGTTTTTATAATTTCTTTCGACAATTTTATATCCTTGCTTTTTAAGGTAACGGGCGGCTTTATCTTCGCCTACTTTCCCCAAAAGTTTTTTATGAAAGTTCTTCTGTGCAAACTGCACGGCCCTATCTCCGTTATTTTGTCAATATGCGCTTTCGTGCCGTAACCCTTGTGTTTTTCAAACCCGTATTCGGGAAACTCTTTCGCGTATTCGGTCATAAGGTTATCCCTGAAAACCTTTGCCACTATCGACGCGCAACCTATCGTATAACTGTTAAAATCGCCTTTTACGATATATTCCGCGGAAAACGGCAGTCCTATATCCTGCCCGTCGACCAACACGACGTCAGGCGCGACCGAAAGTCCGTTTACCGCTTCCGTCATACACTTTTTGACCGCCTGCAAAATGTTTATTTCGTCTATTTCCTTTTCCGAAACCTGAAACACCGAACACGCTATCGCTTTTTCGCAAATTACGGCGGACAGTTCTTCTCTGCGCTTTGCGGTGAGTTTTTTGCTGTCGGTAACGCCGTCTATTATATCGTCCTGCGGCATTATGACCGCCGCGCATACAACGGGGCCGGCAAGCGGGCCTCTGCCCACTTCGTCTACGCCCGCAATAAGGGTTTTACCATGCGCCGAGTATTTTCTTTCGTATACCAGATTGTCCATTTTATCTATCCGCTTTTAATCGAGAAAAATTTTACCTATTCTGCCCTTTCTGAAATCGTCGATAACAGCGCTCGCCGCGCGCTCGTAATCGTAGTCCCCGCCTTTAAGCAGAAACCCGCGCCGCGCGCACACGGCGTTCATCATTTCGAGCGTATTATCGCCGTTTTCTATGCCGTACCGCTCGCGAAGGCACTCGGGATACTTTTCCCAAAGTTCCCGTAACAGTTCGTAGGCAAGGTCGCCCATATCCACGGTGGCGTCGTTCATACTGCCTATGTAAGCGAGCCGTTTTGCTATAACCTGATTATCGAAAGCGGGCGGCATTGTGCCTGGAGTATCTAAAAGTTCCAACTCGCGAAGTCTTACCCATTGTTTGCCGCGCGTAACGCCCGCTTTGTTACCCGTTTGGGTTTTCTTGCCGCCGGAAAGCGCGTTTATGATAGTGGACTTGCCCGTGTTGGGAATACCCGCGACCATTATTCGCATCGGGCGGAAAACGCCCTTGTTTTTGTAACGTTCGATTTTTTCTTTTAAAAGACCGAAAACAGCGTCGTACAAAGCGTCCACCGTGCGCTTATCGGTCGCGGAAACTGCGATAGCGGTTTTACCTTCTTCGCGGAATTTCGCAACGGCAAATTTAGCGTCTTTCGGGTCGATAAGGTCGCATTTATTCAAAACGTAAAGGACTTTTTTGTCCTTGAAAAGCCCGTCGAGTTTACGGTTGACCGAAGAAAACGGCGCTCTGCCGTCCAAAATTATCATTACGCCGTCGACCGCTTTAAGGTTTTCTTCCATCATGCGGAAGGCGGCGGTCATATGCCCCGGAAACCATTGCAAATGTTTCACTTTTTCGCCCCCTTATCGCCGCCATTGACGGG
>CAJOMP010000036.1:0-7106 GCA_905235785.1 uncultured Clostridia bacterium
GGGTTAAATTTTAAATAATAAACTTTACGCGCCCCATACGAACCAACAGAACGTATATCCGCCGAGCACCGCGACGAGCGTAAACGGTATTCCGATTTTAAAGAAATCGGAATTTTTTACGTTATACCCCGCCTTATTCAAAATGCCTATCCCCACAACGTTTGCGGACGCTCCGACAGGCGTCAGATTGCCGCCGAGCGTCGCGCCGCACAAAAGTCCGAAATACAATAGGTACGGCGACACCGCAGGGAGCGCCGCGCATAGCGCCTTTATTACGGGCAGCATAGTCGCAACGAACGGAATATTATCTATAAACGCCGAGAAAATTACCGAACCGAACACTATCACGGTATATAGCAAGAATACGTTTTTACCGCCGAGATTTGCAAACAGTCCGCTTATGTCGTCTATAATTCCGACGCTTTCCACAGCTGATATTATGACGAACAGAAACACAAGGAATAAAACCGTTGAATAATCTATATCCGCCGCGCACCGTTTTGCGCCGTCTTTTTTATATTTTATCGCCGTAAAAGCAAAAGATATCGCGGCGAACACTATACAGATTAGTCCGTTCGTAATAGCGGGTTTATTTTCCGACGTAATAAACGAAACGGCGATAAGCGCCAAAATATTCGCCGCAAGCAATACGGTCGGAACGACGGATTTTATTTTGATGTTTTCGGATTCGTAACAAAGTTGTTCTCTGTTTTTCCGAAAAATAAACACAATAACGGGAATAGTTAAAACCGCGCCGAGTTCTACCGCCCAAAATATTGAGAGTTTGCCGTCTAAAAAGAAAAATTCCGAAAAACTCATATCGGCAAAACTTCCGAGCATAATACTCGTCGTGTCGCCTACGAGCGTCGCCGCGCCCTGTAAATTAGAAGAAACCGCTATGCAGATAATTACGGGTATCGGCGAAACGCCGGTTTTAAGCGCGACGGCAATGCCTATCGGAGCAAGCATTAAAACGGTAGCGACGTTATCTATAAATGCCGAGATAACGCCAGAAAGCACGGATAAAAGCACGACGGCAATAAGCGCGTTCGGCACTTTTGCGATAAGCCTGTCCGCAATAAAATCGGGCATTTCGGAATACGAAAAAGCCGAAACCGTTATCATAATGCCCAAAAGCATTAAAACCACGTTAAGGTCTATCGCATAAAACACGTCAGCAAAATTCATTTCACCGAATATAAGGCACGCCCCCGCGCATAGCGCGGCGGAAATGCCCGCCACGACAGGTTTTCTCTTCGGAAAAACTATTATCGCCGCGTATGTCAATATAAAAACCACAAGTACAAATATCTTCATAACTTTCTCCGCTGTATAATGCCTATTTATGATACCCTTTTAACGATAAAAAAACAAGACTTTCACCGTAAAAACGGTAAAAGTCTTGTCAAAAACTCCGAGTTTCCCGCGTCGCCGAGCATTAAGCCGTCCTGACGACGACGCGAACGCAAAACAGTTTTGCGCCGACTACTCCCCTTTACTTTCCGTAATATAACCTGATATCTGATATCAATTTCTGACGTTAAGCGCGTCGTAAGTCGCGTTGAGCGACGCGATTTTTTCGTCAAATAATTTCTTTTCTTCCGCTGTTAACGGCAATTCCACGATTTTTTCCAGCCCGTTCGCGCCGACCGTGCAAGGTACGCCCATGCAGAGATCGTTCGCGCCGTATTCGCCGTGAGCCAAAGCGGACAAAGGCATAAGCGTATGCGTATCCGCAAGTATCGCTTTTATAAGTTGCATAACGGACGCCGCTATCGCATAGAACGTCGCGCCCTTTGCCTTTATGACCTTTGAACCCGATTTTACCATATCTTCGTATATGGTTTCGCACTCGGCATTTATATCCGCTTCCGTTACGCCGAGAAAGCGCTTGGCGTATTCCTGCATAGAAAATCCCGCTACCGTGCAAAGACTCCAAGGCGACATACACGCGTCGCCGTGTTCGCCGAGAACGTATGCGTTTACGTTATGCGCGTCCACTTTGCAATAATCCGCAACGAATTTAATAAGCCTGTTGGAATCTAATAACGTACCCGTGCCGATAACGCGGTTTTCGGGAAGACCCGTGCATTTTATCGTCGCGTAAGTCAACACGTCGACGGGGTTGCTTACTATAATGTATAACGCTTCGGGCGCGATTTTAGCAACGTCGGGCATAACGCTCGTGAGTATGCCTATATTAACTTTCGCAAGGTCGAGCCTTGTTTGGTCGGGTTTTCTTCCTATACCGAAAGTAACGACCACGATATCCGAATCGGCAACGTCCGCATATTCGCCGCACCACACTTTGACTGACGGCACGGCAGCCGCGCATTGAGAAAGATCGAGCGCTTCTCCTTCGGCTTTCGCCTTATTTACGTCTACCAAAACTATTTCCGAACAGAGCCCCGAAAGGGTCAAAGAATACGCTATCGTTGCGCCCACGTTACCCGTTCCGAGAATTGCGATTTTTCTCTTTTTGCTAAGCATTGCCGATTTTCTCCTATTATAAAATGATATTATAAATATAATACTCCAAATCTTTGTTTTTTGCAAATGCTTTTACGGCAAAAACAAACTTTTTTTCACAATTTTTTTAAAAAAGGGAAATGATTTACAGCCGTACGGAAAAACTCATTATCTCGCGTTGTTTTTAAGACACTTTTTAGCCGTTTCGTAAATATCCCCCGCGCCTAAAAACAAAATCTTATCGTATTTACACGCTTGCGCTTTCAATTCTTTTAAAAGAGCAAAACAATCGTGGACGTAGGCTATATTTTTCGCGTATGTTTCCCGTATTTTTTCATACAGTCGTTTTCCGTCGCCTTCCGCCGAAAATTTTTCGCGAGCGGGATAGGTTTTATAAATAACTATTCCGTCCGCATTTTCGAGCGCGGCGGCAAAGTCGTTTAACAGCGCTTTTGTCCGCGAATAAGTGTGCGGCTGAAACACGACGAGAGTTTTGCCGCTTTCCGCGCTTAACACGGCGGAAATTTCCGTCGGGTGATGGGCGTAGTCGGCAAAACATTTAATCCCGCAAAAATCACCCAAATATTCGTTTCGGCGCTTTACCCCGTCGAAGTTTTCGAGCGCTGTCAACACGGCGGAAAAAGGAATTTTAAGTTCGGTAGCCGCGGCGATAACAGCGAGAGCGTTATAAACGTTATGCTCGCCCGATACTTTAAGTTTTACCCGCCCTAACCTTTTGCCGTAAGCATATGCCGTAAAAGAGCGACACTCGCTTTTACTTATATATTTCGCCTTATACGCGGCAAGGCTTCTTATTCCGAAAGTAACGGTAGAAGAATTGAATACTTTGCGCGCGTACGCGTCGTCCGCATTAACGATATTAAGACTGTTTTTTGAAAAAAGCGAGAACGCGTTAACCGCTTCCGACATTGTTTTATAAGTGTCTACGTGATCGTTATCTATATTTAAAATTATAGCGACGTCGGGCGAAATATCGAGAAAGTTACGCTTATATTCGCACGCTTCCGCAACGGCGAAATCTTTGCCGCCCGTCCTGAAATTTCCGAAAGTCTTGCTTTCGCCGCCTAAAAACACGGTCGGATTAAACCCCGCGGTTATCATGACTTCCGCAAGCATAGCGGTTGTAGTCGTTTTTCCGTGACTGCCGGAAACCGCAACCGTTTTTTTGTGCAAGGATAAGATAGCGCCCAACAGTTCGCTGCGCTTACAAATCGGAATACCGTTTTTAAGCGCATATAAAAATTCGGGATTATCCGCGCCGACGGCGGAAGAATAAACCACAAGTTCCGCGTCTTTCGCGTTTTCCGCATTGTGCCCTTTAAAGACTTTCGCGCCGAGCGCCGCGAGTTTTTTCGTTTCGTGAGAAGTAGCCTTATCGCTTCCCGACACGGAAAAACCGTTAGTTAAGCAAAATTTCGCAAGCCCGCTCATAGACGCGCCGCCTATTCCGATAAAGTGAATACGTTTATAATCAAAGAAAAAAACTTTATGTTTCATAGTATAAAATATGATAAAAAACAAAATTAAGGGATAAAAACGACAAAATTTCAAATAAAATCAAAAAAATAAAGGAAAAATTTTAAAAAAATGTTGAAATCGTCGATTTTATATGTTATCATTTATACAATCAATGATAAGGAAGGCTACAAGATGAAAATTTCAGACGTGCGCGTTCGGATCGTAAAGAACAGCGACAGCAAACTTAAAGCGGTTGCATCAGTAACCTTCGATGACTGCTTTGTTGTTCACGACATAAAAGTTATTGAAGGGAACGAAGGCTTTTTTATCGCTATGCCGAGCAGAAAGACCACAGACGGTTCTTATAAAGACATAGCACACCCCATCAGAACGGAAATGAGAGAAGAACTTATCAAGACTATTCTCGCCGCGTTTGAAGAGGAAAAGGCAAAACCCCAAGAATAAGGCGTCTTTCGATTAAAAAAATCGACGGAAATTTTCCGCCCGTTTTATAAACGAGCGGGGTTTTTTGTTGAAAAAAACCTTTATAAAAAATTAAAAAACTATTAAGCGCCCCGCCGATTTTTCGGCGGGGCGCAAAACGTTTTACCGTTATAACGTTATTTTAAAATTTTTTCGGCAAGGTCGGTTATGTAGTTTAAGGAATCGAAAAGTTCGGTAAATTCCTTAAAATCGTTTTTATATACTTCGAGCAAAATAGCGCCGTCGAAACCTTTATCGCGAAGTCTTGAAAAAACTTCTTTAAAATCGGTAATGCCCCTGCCCGGCAAACACATTTTTCCGTTTTCGTCAATATCCGAAAGGTGTACCGTTACGATATCTTTTCCCATTTCGTCGATAAACTCTCTGAAATCCACGCCCGACTGGCGCGCCTGTTTTATATCGAAAGTACCTTTAAGTCCGGATGTTCTTTTTTTCAGTTCGGAAAAAAAGCCTATGTAGTTATAATACGCCCAATGCACGTTTTCGTAAGCCAAAGTAACGCCGTATCTTTCGCAAACGTCAATTATTCTTTGCGTTATAGCGCCGCAACGCTCGAAATCTATCACGTACGGCGTGCGCTTGACCCGCGCGAGCCCGTGAAAGGTATAATACTTTGCGTCCATCGCCCGCGCCGCCTGCATCGTCTTATCCAAAAGAACGAAAGAATCTTTTTCCGCTCTCGCGTTTAGGCTGTAAAGCGTAGACTCGAACTGCGTGGTCAAAGTATGTATCGAGTGAACTTTCGTATTGCCTTTTCTCTCGGCTAAAAAATCGCCGAATTCCTTATTGTATTCGCAAAAGGATTCTAAAAAGACTTCCGCCGCTTTAACGTTGTGCTCGCTCAAAAACGATAGCGCGTCTTCGGTATTGAATCTTCCGAACAAAGACGCGGTTGAAATACCCGTCTGCATAAAATAACTAAACCTGCGGTTCTATAAGCCCCAGATCGCCGTCGGTGCGTTTATAAAGCACCTGAACGGTATTCGTTTTCGCTTCTAAAAAGACGTAGAAGGAGTGTCCTAACAGTTCCATTTCTTCTTCCGCTTCTTTTAAGGTCATCGGAACGAGAGTGAAACTCTTTTTCTTAACGACGCTGCGTTTTTCTTTTTCTTCCTGATTTTTAAGGTCGTATATAGCGGCGTCGCTGAACGCGGCGTTTTTATTGTGTTTATCGAATTTGGTACGATGTTTTCTTATCTGTCCTTCGAGTTTCGGCAAAATCACGTCTATGTTGTCGTAAAAATTATCGCTTGTCGCGGTCGCGCGGACTAACTTGCCGTTATAATCCAGCATTACTTCCGTAGTCAAAGAATTGCCCTGTTTTTTGAAACTTACTTTCGCCGCCGTTTCGTCTTCTTTAAAGTACTTGTCGAGTTTAGCAAGTTTCTGTTCGGTAATGCTTTTGAGTTTTTCGCCTACTTCGTAATTTTTCGCATAGATGTCGAATTTCATAATTTTCTCTCCTTGTATAATAGTTCGCAAAAAGAGCCCGAAAACCCTTTTGATTTTACAAAAAAATCATTTGCTTTCAAAAGAAAATTCACCGTCCGCGGCGTTTACCGTTACCGTAGAATTTTCTTTTAACGTGCCGCGAAGTATTTCTTCCGACAGTTTGTCTTCGATATGCCGTTGAATTACCCGCTTTAACGGACGCGCGCCGTAATCGTTGTCGTAGCCCTTTTCTATAATTAAATCCATAGCGTCTTTCGACACTTTAAGCGATACGCCTATGACCGCAAGCCGTTTTCTCAAACTGCCGAGCAGCAGTTCGGCAATTTGCGCGGTTTCTTCTTTCGTGAGTTTATGGAATACAATAATGTCGTCTATACGGTTAAGAAATTCGGGGCGGAATTTACCTTTCAACGCGTCCATATATCTGTCGCACATATCGTCGTAAGCCTTATCGCCGCCGCCCGCAAATCCGAGCGTGTTCTTATGCTGAATTTCCGTCGCGCCGACGTTGGACGTCATAATGATTATTGTATTCTTGAACGACACCACTCTTCCCTTGCTGTCGGTAAGTCTGCCGTCGTCAAGTATCTGCAACATTATATTGAAAACGTCGGGATGCGCCTTTTCAATCTCGTCGAACAAGACGACCGAATAAGGCTTTCTTCTCACCTTTTCGGTGAGTTGCCCCGCTTCGTCGAAACCGACGTATCCGGGAGGCGCGCCTACGAGTTTGGAAACAGAGTGTTTTTCCATATATTCGGACATATCGACGCGTATAAGGTTGTTTTCGTTGCCGAAAACCGCTTCCGCAAGCGCCTTTGAAAGTTCGGTCTTACCTACGCCCGTAGGACCTACGAAAATAAACGAACCGACAGGGCGGTTGGGGTCTTTAAGCCCCGCGCGCGCTCTTCTTATCGCGTCCGCCACGGCTTTGACCGCGTCGGATTGACCTATAACCCTTTGATGCAAAACCGCTTCTAAATCCAAAAGTTTCTGCGCTTCCGTTTCGGTAAGTTTTACCACGGGAACGCCCGTCCAGTTGCTTACCACTTTCGCTATGTCGTCGGGGGTAAGTTTCAACTTTTCGCGGTTAGTTTTCATTTTGCTCGCGGTGGCGCGTATTTCGTCGAGTTCTTTATTGACCCGCTCTATTTCCTTATTGATTTTAAGGGCGCGCTCCAAGTCGTCGCGGCGCTTCGCTT
>CAJOMP010000036.1:7143-24895 GCA_905235785.1 uncultured Clostridia bacterium
TTATAACTGTCGAGCCGAACTCTCGACGCCGCTTCGTCGATTAAGTCGATCGCTTTATCGGGCAAGAACCTGTCCGTTATATATCTGTCGGATAAAGAAACAGCCGCAACGATAGCGTCGTCGGGAATACTGACTCCGTGATGCGATTCGTATTTATCGCGAAGTCCTTTCAATATTTCCACCGTTTCTTCGGCGCTCGGCGCGTCTACCATTATGGGTTGAAAACGCCGCTCTAACGCCGCGTCTTTCTCGATATATTTTCTGTATTCGTCGATCGTCGTCGCGCCTATCGTCTGCAACTCCCCGCGCGAAAGCATAGGCTTTAAAATATTCGCCGCGTCCATGTTGCCTTCGCCCGTACTGCCCGCGCCGACGATGTTGTGAATTTCGTCGATAAAAAGTATAATGTTGCCGTTTTGTTTCACTACGTCTATCGCCTTTTTAAGCCTTTCTTCGAAATCCCCGCGGTATCTCGCCCCTGCGAGCATCCCCGCAATATCCAGCGAAAATACGATTTTATCGGCTAACAGTTCGGGCACGTTGCCCTTGACTATCGCCTGCGCCAAACCTTCTACGACCGCGCTCTTACCTACGCCCGGTTCGCCTATTAAAACGGGATTGTTTTTCGTTCTTCTCGAAAGTATCTGAATAACCCTGTCTATCTCGTTCTTTCTGCCTATAACGGGGTCTAATCTGCCTTCTTGCGCCTGTTTATTAAGGTTTACGCCGAATTTACCGAGTTCGCCGAGATCGCCGTAATCTCTCCCGTCTTTTTTACGTTCGGTGTAAGGGCTCTGCGCGGTTTTAAAAGAATTTGCAAACACGCCGTCGCTCTCTTGCTCCGCGTCCTGCTCTTCGCCGCCCATAAGGCTTTCGGCAATCTCTTCCGCCATCGTTTCGGTATCGACGCGCATTGCCTTTAATATCGCCGTCGCAACCGATTCTTCGTCTAATAAAATAGCGAGCAATAAATGTTCCGTACCTACAAAGCCGGAGTGCGCGCGAAGGGATATATCTATCGCCTTTTCAAAATGGCGTTTTGTGCGCGGAGTGAACATATTCCCCGGGATAACTGCGTTTAAATCCACGGTCTTTTTGAAATAGTATAAATATCTGTCGTTATCGACTTCCGCTTCGCGCAAAATGGACGCCGCGCGACCGTCGGACACGTTGATAAGACCGAACATTATATGTTCGCTGCCTATATATCTGCATCCGAAACGTTTGGCAAGGTTGTTCGCAAGATCTATAACTTCGTTCACGTTACGTGAAAATGCTTCGTAATACATATATTATTATCACTCCTTTAATTTTAATAGTCTTTTACCGACAACTTCCGCGCGGAACAGGTCTCTGTCCGTATCCGAAAGCGGTCTGCCGTATTGACGGCAAAGCGACGCGGGGCGAACGGAAACTATAAGGTCGTCTATCGCTTCCACGTCGGAAATATTTATCATACCGAGTATCGCGCCGAGTTTTACTCTCGCGATAAGAGAAAGAAATTCACCGTAAGATAACAGCACGGAGTTGGTCAGTATTCCGTACGCTTTTTTAGCCCTGTCCATCGTTACAAGTTCTTTTTTGACGTAAAGTTTTTCTTCCGCTTCGCGCTCTAATTTACATACCGATAAAACGGTCTCTTCCACAGATTTTATTATGTCGTATTCGGAAATGCCGAGCGTTATCTCGTTACTCAACTGGTACATACAACCTTCCGCTCCGCTGCCTTCGCCGTACAGCCCGCGAAAGGTAAGCCCGAGTTCCGCCACTTCGCCGATAAGCCTTTTTATTCTGCCGCTCTCGGTGAGCGCCGGCAAAAACAGCATAACCGACGCGCGCATACCCGTGCCGAGATTTGTGGGGCACGCGGTAAGGTATCCGAAGTCTTCGTCAAAGGCGATATCCAGATTTTTGGCGAGTTCGTCGTCTATTCCGTCAAGGCGTTTATACGCTTCGGAAATGCGAAGTCCTTTCATAAAACATTGCTCTCTTATCACGTCTTCTTCGTTTATCATTATAGAAAGGCTTTCGTCTGTATTTACGAGCGCCGCGCCGCACTCGCGGTTTTCGATAAGATTACTGCTGATAAGATGCCGTTCCTTCATCGCTTCGAGCGTAACGTCGTCGAGATTAGAAACGTGGTAAAGATTAAACGTATCCGTTTTAACGAGCGCGCGGTTAACCTTTTTCACCACTTCGCGCGCGGAAACGGGGTCGAGCGTAAACGGCATATCGCGAAGGTTGCGCGCAAGCCGCACGCGCGACATTATTATGTTTCCGGAATACAAATCGGGGTTTAAAAGTTCCATATTAAATCAGCCCCCTGCGTTCGAGTTCGGTTTTTAAATCGATAAGTTCGTCGGAAATCTTTTTAACGTCCGAAAACCTGCTCTCTAAAACCGCGGCTTCCTTTTCGGCAAGCAGACGCTTGTACTCCGAATAAAGTTCCTTGTCCACAGAGCCGAGAGTGGGAATTTTACCTTCGTGGCGCGCGCTTTTCTGAATTTTCGCGAGCGACTGCGTTATTTCCGACCGAAACGCAACGTAACAATGCGGACAGCCCAGCATGCCCGTTCTGTAATAATCCGATAGATACGTTCCGCAACTTTTGCAAACCTTGTCGTACATAACCGCGTCCCTTTCTCTTTTTTCTCCCCGTTAAAGTTTTTTGCTTATTTCCTTAATGTATTTTTTAAATTCTTCGCCGAGTTCTTCGTTAAGTAGCGCGTATTCGACGTTGGCTTTTAAAAATCCGAGTTTGTCGCCGACGTCGTAGCGAATTCCGCTAAAAGCAGACGCTAACAGTTCGCCTTTTTCCGCGAGTTCGTCTAAAACGTCGGTAAGGTATATTTCGTTATTTCTCGGCTTTAAGGCTTTAAGTTTTGCCATAATTCCGCCCGCAAGCACGTACCTGCCTATTATCGCGTTGTTGGAAAGCGCTTCCGACACGCTCGGTTTTTCAACGATAGCGTTTACTTTGATAATGCCGTCTTCTTCGCTCTCTATGCCGATATTACCGTATTTACTCACGTCGTCGCCGAAAACTTCCATTGTGGCGATAACGCTTTTACCCGTCTTATCGAACACGTCGATAAGGCGTTCCACACAAGACTGTTCGTTCGGCTCGTTATAGATCATTTCGTCGCCGAGAAGGAGCGCGAACGGGTCGTTTCCTATATATTTTTCGGCGCATAGTATCGCCCCCGCAAGACCGTTCGGCTCGTTTTGCACCACGAATTTAACGTTGAAAGAACGCGTCTCTTTCGCTATTTCGTAAAGTTTTTGTTTGCCGTCCGAAAGAAGTCTTTTTTCGAGTTCCGCGCGCTCGCCGAAATGGCGCGTTATAACTTCCGAATCGGGGCTTACGACTATTATTATCTCGTCTATCCCCGCTTTTTTCAGTTCTTCCGCTATGTATTGAATATTAGGTTTATCGACGATAGGGAGCATCGGTTTCGGCACCGCTTTCGTTATGGGCAAAAATCTCGTTCCGAGTCCCGCCGCCGGTATTATTGCTTTTTTAACTTTCATATTTCCACCTTGTCGCTTAATGTATTTACTTATTTGAAATTTTTTTCTTCGAGCGCTTTTATCTTGTTTACGCGGCGAACGTGGCGTTCGTCGTTTGAAAAATCGGTATTTATAAACGCGTCCACGATTTCCAGCATAAGCCCCGGGCCTATGACCCTTTCGCCCATGGCGAGAATATTCGCGTTGTTATGCAGTCTGGTCATTTTAGCGGAAAAAACGTCGTGGCAATGCGCGCAACGTATTCCCTTTACTTTGTTTGCGGCAATGCTCATACCTATTCCCGTGCCGCAGATAAGGATACCGCGGTCGTATTCGCCGCTTGCTACCGCTTCGGCAACGGGGGCGGCGTAATCGTTGTAGTCGCAGGAGTCTTTGGTAAACGTTCCGAAGTCTTTAAATTCAATGCCTTTTTTGTTCAGATAATCGACCAGAACGGGTTTTAAGTTTATTCCGCCATGGTCGCAACCTATTGCGATTTTCATATATTTTCTCCTTTATTGTCGATAAGTTTTTGCAATATGATATTACACGCGTCTTCTATTTCGTGCGAAGTCTTAACGTATACGTTGATATCTCCGCCGTAAGGGTCCGCTATGTCGTATCCCGTAATTTCACTCATAGCGTACACGTTCGGAAAGTTCGCTATGTAAGATTTATGTTCGCGCGTCATACAGATTATAACGTCGCTCTTTATAAGCGTCGCCCCCGTCGCGCGCGAAGATTTAAAGCCGTAAGGCTTATATCCCAAAAGTTTCAGGGCTTTAAAGGAATTTGCGCTCATTTTCTCGCCGTCCGAGCAAGAAAGCCCGGCGCTTTTTACGGATATCCCTTTTATGCCAGAAAGTTTGAGTTTGGTTTTTAATATCACTTCCGCCATAGGGCTGCGGCAAGTGTTACCCGTGCACACGAATAATATTCTTTTCATGGTTATTACCCGCAAGACTTTTTAAGCCTGTTCATAATGCCGAGATACACTCCGTCTTCTCTTCCGAACGAAACGGCGATTATGATATCCGCTTTTTTTTCGCCTTCTAACAGTTTATCGTAAAGATTAAAGGCAACCTCTTCGCCGCTTTTACCTAAAAGCAACAGGTTTTTACCTTTGAATTTTTCGGCAACGGCGTCCGAACACATTATATAAGGCGTTCTGCCTTTTTTAAGTTCCGCGTCGTACAATAAAGCCGCTTTATCCGTTTCGTCTATCCCGAAAAGCGCGGTATCGCATTTCGGGCGGTAATGGCGGTATTTAACGCCGGGGGATTTCACTCTGTCGCCTTCTTTGTGTTCCGCAATCTCGCACGCGCCCGCGACTTTTTCCACCATTTCTTTGGTAATAAGCCCCGCGCGCAGTATCCGCGGAATTTTTCCGGTAACGTCGAGCACCGTGCTTTCTATGCCGCCCGCGCATCTCCCGCCGTCTAAAATGAGCGGAATTTTTCCGTTAAGGTCGTTAAATACGTGTTCCGCGGAAACGGGGCTCGTGTGTTTACTCAAATTCGCGCTCGGCGCGACGAGCGGGACGTTTACCGCTTTTAACAGTTTTTGACAGCCTTCGTGAGACGGCATGCGCAAAGCGAGCGTATCGCCGCCCGCCACCGCTTCTTTGCAGACGACCCCCTTGCTATCCATAACAAGCGTCAAAGGTCCCGGCATATATGCTGCGATAAGGTCGTAAACGTAACCGTGAGCGACGGTTACAAGTTTATTTATGTCGTAATCTTTATGCACGTGCGCGATAAGCGGATTGTCGGAAGGTCTGCCCTTAACTTCAAATATCTTTTTTACCGCTTGCGGGTTTCGCCCGTCGGCGGCAAGTCCGTACACGGTTTCGGTAGGCATACCTATAATGCCGCCCGAAAGAATAATGTCTTTCGCCTTGATAAGTCCGTCGTCAACGCTTAAAATTTCGGTCGTCATGATCCTATCCGCCGAAAATTTCGTCGTCTAAATCTTTTACGCCCGCGGGGACGTCGAACGGCGGCTCTTCTGCCGAAGGTTCGGGCGGGATATTGTTTTCACTCGCGGATAAAACGTCTTCCGCGCCGCTAAACGTCGGCTTTTTCGTTTTAATTTCCGCGTCGGGTTTTTCGTCGGGTTCGCCCGTGTCTTCGTTGAAGTTTATAAACTTAGTGCACTCCGATTTAAAGTAAAGTTTAACCGACCCCGTAGCGCCGTTTCTGTGCTTTGCGATAATAAGTTCCGCAACGTTCGGCTGAATTTTGCCTTCGGCGAGTTCTTTTTCCTTTGCGCCGATATCGGGGCGGTGAATAAACATAACGATATCCGCGTCCTGCTCTATTGCGCCCGATTCCCTTAAATCCGAAAGTTGCGGGCGGCGTTTTTCCGATTCCACCGCGCGGGACAGTTGCGACAGCGCAAGCACCGGCACGTTGAGTTCTTTCGCGAGAATTTTTAAGTTTCTCGATATTTCGCTTACCTGTTGCTGACGGTTATCGTCTTTTCTTCTCGACTTGCTGTCCATAAGTTGAATATAGTCGATCATAACGAAATCGAGCCCGTGTTTGCGTTTTAATCTACGGCATTTTGACAATATTTCTTCGGGCGTTATGACCGAAGACTCGTCGATAAATATCTTGGCGTTTGAAAGCATCTCTTTGGCTTTCGCTATTTTAAGCCACTCGGAGTGTTGCATCTGACCTTTAAGCGCGGTACTCATACTGACTCCCGCTACTGCGCAGAGCATACGTTGTACTAATTGCTCTTTACTCATTTCGAGCGAGAAAACCGCGCAAGACTTGCCGGAAAGCGCAATGTTTTCCACAAGGTTCATAGCGAGCGAAGTTTTACCCATAGCGGGGCGGGCGGCGAGTATCATAAGGTCGCTGCCGTGAAACCCGTTGAGAATATAGTCAAGTCCCCTGTATCCCGTTCTTATCCCGCGGAATTTAGAAGAGTCTTTCGCGAGTTCGTCGAGTTTCGTCATAACGTCGGGAATAACGGAACTGATTTTATAAATTTCGCTCGTATCCGCGTCGTTTGAAATATCGTAAACGGTTTTTTCGGCAAGGGCGAGCGAATTTTTCTCGTCCTGACTGCCGACGCACTCTTCGATGATTTTAGTCGCGCCGCCGATAAGTCTGCGGAGCATACTGTCTCTTTGCACCATAGAAAGGTAGGTCGAATAGTTTGCCGCGGAAGGCAGAATATCCGTTAAGCCCGTTATGTAGGAAATATCCCCCGCGTTTTTAAGGTTGCCCTGTTTTTCGAGCATATCCGTAAGAGTTATGATATCTACCGTGCGGTTTTCCTTTATGATTTCCGACATAGCGGCGAAAATGAGTTTATGCGAAGAAACGAAAAAGTCTTCTTCGTGCAAAAACCCCGCGACTTCCACCTGAATTTTAGGGTCTAAAAGTATGCACCCCAAAAGCGCCTGTTCCGCTTCTAAACTGTGGGGCATTTCTCCCTTAACTTTATTCGGCATATCGTTTTCTCCTTTATCGTATTTCGGTTATAACGTTTTGAATTCTTCGAGCGCGTTTTTAAACACTTTGAACGCGCCGTCAAACGGTTTTTCGGTCGTTAAGTCCACACCCGCGATTTTAAGAAGTTCCACGGGGCTGTCCGAGCCGCCCGAAGATAAAAACTTAAAATAATCTTTAACGGCGGGCTGCCCTGCGGTCAAGATCCTGTCCGCTATCGCAAGCGCGGAAATGATACCCGTCGCGTACTTATAAACGTAAAAGGCGCGGTAAAAGTGCGGAATTCTCGCCCACTCGTATTTTATCTCGCCGCCCGTTACCGCCTTTCCGTAATATTTTTTGTTAAGAGCAAGGTAAATCTTACTCATATTGTCCTTATTTAACGGCTCGCCCTTTTCCGTCATCGCGTGCACCTTTTCTTCAAATTCCGCAAACTGCGTCTGACGGAAAAGCGTCGTGCGAATCATTTCCATAAGGTAGGACAAAAGATATTTTTTGAGTTTTACGTCCGTTTCGTTTTCGAGAAGATAACGGCACAGCAGCACTTCGTTAACCGTGCTTGCCACTTCCGCAACGAAAATTTTATAGTCCGCTTTTGCATAAGGCTGACTTCTGTTTGAAAAGTACGAGTGTATGCTGTGCCCCATTTCGTGCGCTATGGTGAATACGTCGTGCGTGGTTTTCTGATAATTCAAAAGCACGAAGGGGTGCGCGCCGTAGGCGGAAATGCTGTACGCGCCGCTCCTTTTGCCGTCCGATTCGTAAACGTCAAGCCACCGCTCGTCATGCGCTTTATTTAAAAGAGCCGTATACTCTTTTCCGAGTACGTTAAGCCCCTTTACAACGAGTTTATAAGCGTCGTCGTATTCGAGTTTAAGGTCGGCGTTTTCCACAATCGGAACGTATACGTCGTACATATACATCTTGTCGAGATTAAGCGCCTTTTTCTTTTCCGCCATATATTCGTGCAAAGTCGGGAGCGCTCTGTTTACCGACGAAATAAGATTTTTATAGACCTTAACGTCTACGTCTTCGCCGTTAAGCGCCGCCGCAAGCGCGGACGGATACTTTTTCGCTTTTGCATAAAAAACGTCCGACTTTACGCTTCCGAAATAAGTTGCGGAAATGGTGTTGATAAGAGAAATATACGCTTTATAATAGGTTTTGAACGCCTTTTTACGGAGCGCGCGGTCGCTGTTTTGCAAATACACGCCGTAAGTCCCGTGCGACAGCGGATATCTTTTGCCGTTATACGTAAAATGCGTTATAGGCAAATCCGCGTTGTCTATTTTGGTAAACACGTCCTTAAACGACGAAGTCGCTTCCGCGGAAAGAGACAAAAGCCGCTCTTCGTTTTCGGATAAAACGTGCGCCTTGTTTTTCAAAACGAGTTTCAGCGCGTAGTCGTAATCTTTAAGCGCGGGGTCGTTTATATACGCTTTAAGCACGCTTTCGTCGAGCGCGGTAAGTTCCGGCCCTATAAACGCCGCCGCGGCGCTGTATTTGACGGCGACGGAATTTATCCTGTTTAAAAGCGCGTCGTACACGCTGTCCTTGGTGTTTTCGTCGTGTTTCATATACGCGTAAACCGAAAGACGTTCGAGAATTTTATCGGTTTCTTCCTGTTTTTTCATACAGGCGAGAAAACCCTTCGCAGTATTCAGTTTGCCGCGAAACTCCGAAAAATCGGGTTTTGAAATTTTCCTGAAATCTTCTTCCCACGCATTTAAATCTTTATATAAATCTTCGGTAGCCCATTTATACCTGTCGTTCACTTGTTCGCTCCTTACGCCGCAAAACGGACTTTAATTTTTATTGCTATGTATGGGCGCGGGTATTCTTCCGCCGCGACCGATAAACGTCGACGAATCGCAAGGGCTTACCGCCATTATGGGAGCAGTACCCAAAAGTCCGCCGAAACTCACGCTGTCGCCCACCTTTTTATTCGGCACGGGAATAACCCTTACCGCAGTAGTCTTGTTGTTAATCATACCTATCGCCGCTTCGTCCGCAATTATGCCGGAAATAGTCGACGCGGGGGTATCGCCGGGGATAGCCACCATATCGATACCTACGCTGCATACCGCGGTCATCGCTTCGAGTTTATTTAAATCTATCGCGCCTTTTTCTACGGCGTTTATCATACCTATGTCTTCGCTTACGGGGATAAACGCGCCCGAAAGCCCGCCTACCCTTGAACTTGCCATCACGCCGCCTTTTTTAACCGCGTCGTTCAATAGGGCGAGCGCGGCGGTCGTTCCGTGCGCGCCGACCGACGATAGCCCCATTTCTTCGAGAATATGCGCGACGGAATCGCCCATAACCGGCGTCGGCGCGAGAGAAAGGTCTACGATGCCGAATTCCGCATTTAAGCGTTTTGCCGCTTCTTTTGCGATAAGCGCGCCCGCGCGGGTTATCTTAAACGCCGTCTTTTTGATTACTTCGGCAATTTCGTCTATACTTGCGCCGCGCATATTTTTTATGGCGTGATGCACGACCCCGGGGCCCGAAACGCCGACGTTAATAACCGTTTCGCCTTCGCCTACTCCGTGGAACGCGCCCGCCATAAAGGGGTTGTCTTCTACGGCGTTGCAAAACGCCACGAATTTTGCGCAGCCCAAGCCGTCCGCGTTTTCGGTTTTTTCCGCCGTTTCTTTTATCGAGCAACCGCGTCCATATTGATACCCGTTTTAGACGAGCCTACGTTTACCGAAGAACAAAGTCTTTCGGTAACGGAAAGCGCTTCGGGAATACTCTCTATAAACGCGCGTTCATAGGACGTCATACCCTTTTGCACGAGCGCAGAATATCCGCCCAAGAAATCTATGCCGAGTTCTTTCGCCGCTTTATCGAGCGCTTTTGCCACGACCACCCCGTCGCCGCCCGAAGGCGCGGTGATAAGGCTCACAGGAGTAACCGAAACGCGCTTATTGACTATCGGAATACCGTAAGTTTTAGAGAGAGTGTCCGCGCACGCAACTATATTTTCAGCCTTTTTGCAAATTCTGTCATAAACGGCGGCGGCGGTTTTTTCGGCGGTTTCCCTTATGCACGGCAAAAGGGATATCCCCATCGTAATGGTACGGATATCGAGATGTTCTTTTTCTACCATATTAACGGTTTCAAAAATTTCGTTTTTACTTAACATTGTCTACCGCCTTAAAGAGAGTGCATCGCGTTAAAGATGTCTTCGTGCTGAACGCGGATAACGACGCCCGCTTCTTTGCCCGTTTTATCGAGAACGTCGGATAATTCCGCAACGGAAATATTTTCGCCGAGATCGCAGACCATCATCATAGTGAAGTTGCCCTGTACAATCGTCTGACTGATATCTTCGATATTTACGCCGCTATCCGCAAGCGCGGTGCTTACTTTCGCAATGATACCCGATTTATCTTTTCCTATAACGCTGACTATTGCTTTCATAATTTTTCTCCTTTAAGTAACCTGTTTTCAAGACAAAATCTCATAAGATACGAGTACGTTGCCCTGCGTTACGTAGGAAACGTTTGCCTTTTCCGGAATTTCCGGAAAAGGTTTCTCGTAAAATACCAGAACTTTTCTCTCGAAAAAATCTTTTTTATATTTATTCCACTCGATAAAAACGAGCGATTTAAAGTCCACGCCGTCCTTATCCTGAATATTCTCGTCATATTCCAGAAAATTGCCGACTGACATTTCTTTAAGCCCCGTCGAAAGATTCCGACACATTTTGTAATAACTTCTTACGCGTTTAAAAGGTATGCCGAGATAGATAAACGAAAACACGACGAACACGGCGGTAAGCGCGTAATGTCCGAGTTTGATAAGCGAAATCGTATGCGCCGTATCCCTGTATCCTTTATACGGCAAAGTCGAATAAAAAACGAAAAACGCAATCGTCGCCGCCAAATAAACGCCGAGTACGATAAAGTACGCCGTAAGTATTTTTTTCTTTTGTTTTTTTGCCGAATCGAGTTCGGCGTCAGTATAATATTCCGTCATATCCCACCGTAAATTTTAAGCCTTTTTCCCCGTAAAAAATCCGTTTATTGTCTGCGAAATTTTATCGAAAAAATTATTGACCCCTTTTATTTTCAACGCGAACTCGCTGACAACGCCTACTATCTGCGACCTTTCGCAAGTACCGAAGTCCGATCTGCTGTCGCTGCTGTTGGTTCTGTTATCGCCGAGAAAAAAAACGCACCCTTCTTCTATATCCCAAACGTGCGGGCTCGTGTTACCGCTATTGCCCACGAGAGGATAAAACGTGATGTTTTCTCTCACGAGATAAGGCTCGACAAGTTTCGTGAAATTCTCTTCGCCCGCTTTTTTAAGATACACGTAGCCGCCTTCTATCTTCACCGAGTCGCCCCCGAAGGCTATTGCGCGCTTAATGAGCCAGTCGCCGTTGGATTTTTCGCCCGAAATAACTATAATATCGCCGTAATCGGGCTTACCGTAAGAATTGACCATTACCACGTCGCCGCTGACGAGCGTGGGCAACATAGACGAGCCGCTTACCTTAACTTTTATAAAAACGTAGTTTACGGATAAAATCGCTACCGCGAGAATTAAAAGGATCAAAGACGCGACCACCCCGAACGTTACGCCGGAAGAAAGTTCGCGGCGATATTTATCGTAAAGGGTCATCTTGCCCGATATCGGTTTATCCATCGTCTTTATCCCCTTTACCGTAGTAAACCGCGGTCATTTTTTCGGCGTCGGGCACGGATACGAAAATCATACGCCCGCATTTAAGGCATTTTAATTTCACGTCCGCGCCGGTGCGGGTAATCTCCCACTCTTTGCCGCCGCAAGCGTGCGGCTTTTTGGCTCTGATTTTATCGCCTATTTTAAAAATCATAATCTCTTCCGAATTAGAATTATGCGCTTTGATTGTTGTCTTTAAACCCAAAGCAGGTTATTTATGAGAAAATCTTTATCCGACGAAAATTCCAACGCTTCTATTATGTCATAGGACTTAAAACCCATACCTTCCGCCGTCTTGAAATTGTTTATTTCAAGTTGAACGTTCTGCCACAAATCTCCGAATACGTTTATTTTAGCGACGTATTCCGTCTTTTTTCCGTAATAATCGGAAATCGCTTTTACGTAGAAATCCCCGCCGCCTTCGATAAACACGTCGAGCATCAGCATCGCGCCTTGTTCGGGCTTGTATTTTAAAAGATTGACTTTAAATGTCAAAATGCCTTCCGCGCAGAACAGCCCCGCGATATCCATAGGTCCGTTTTTGACCTTTACCACCGAACCCTTGTAGAAATCTATGCCGCAAGGCGAACTTTCGCTCTCTTTTGCGGGGTAAAATCCGTTCGCGCCCGACACCGACCGCGACGAATAGAGAACTCTGTGTCTGTTTATAGCGGACACGTCTTGTCCGTCGAATTTTTTACATCCCACTACCGAGCACAAGTTAAGCCCGTTTTCGTATTCCGCGCGGGCAAAGAAAGTTACGACGCCCGACCCCGAATACGGCACGTACGCGAAAGTGTAAACGCCGTTTTCCTGCGCAACGATTTTTTTCTCCTTATTCCAAGAGCGAAGTATAGGCGAAAATTCTTCTTCCGCAAAATATACCGAAACGCTTTTAAGTCCCGCGGAATCGGGGGTAACTTCCACTCTTACCTCCCCGTTTTCCATAGCGGACTTAACCGAAACTTCTCCCGCAAGCGCCGACAAGTTTTTTACCAAAAACGCGTCGAAAAACACGTTCGCGCCGTTAAAGCACTCGGCAGTTACCGCCTTTCTGCCGCCGACGGAATAGTCCACCGCCGTATAAATATTTTCAGAAATACGCGACACCGTATCGTAAGCCCTGTCTATATCGAAATCGGGACTGTTTGTCGGAGATAGCAGCATCAGCGGACATTTTACGTGCGCGGCGTAAGCCTGCGGCTCAACGCCGGCAAGGTATTTAAGCGCGTCGTCGGAAAATTGCGGCTCGGGCGTACCGTCGAATTTACATATACCGCGATATCCCTTCCAACCGGCGTTTCCGACTATAACCGCGCAGGATACGCCGCAATCGGCGGAAAGAACGTGCCAAAGCGGGGTTGCCGCTTTACCTATTCCGAGAACGCCGACTTTCGTAACGACGGGGCTGGTCTTTATATATTCGACAGCGTAACGTATGACACGCCCCCACTCGTACCAACAAGTGGCGCGGGCGTCGCCGTCTATCTCCACTCTGTTTTCGGCGTCCGCGTCGTAAACGGCATATTTAAGGCTTTCGGGATAGATGGTATAAGGTTTATCCACGCCGTCGATTTTGCGGGCGAGATTTTTTTCCGTTTCGCCGGCAATGTCAACGGTTAAAACCGAATAACCCTGTTCCGCGAATTTTTTTGCGAGCGTTATATCCGCTCCGTCGTCAAAATCCTGAACGATAACGATGGCGGGCGCAAGGGTCAACTGCGCTTTGCGGGTAAGAACGGCGTATATACCGACTTCGCCGTCCGCGGTTTTTCTGCCCGATATGCGAAGATGGGTAACGCTTACGCCTTTATTGCCCGATTCGCGGATAATTTCCGCTTTCACTTCGCCGCCCGTCGTAAAGTCTTTCCAGATAGCGGTAGGAGTTAAAAAATTTCCCGACATAATTCTCCAAAGCCGACCTTTTGCGATAATTTTCCGTAGAATTTGCCCGAAAGCGCGAAAAGGTCTAAAAAATTTAAAGACAAATCTGTTGATTTTTGCGGATTTTTGTGGTATTATAACCTTTACCCCGATAAAAATCGCAGACTATTCTATTTTAATATTATTATACTATTATAATACTTTAAACTCACTTTTGCAACCTTACGCGGCGGTTTTTTTACCGAAACTTAAAGGAAGCCTGTAAATGCTCTGTTCCTTTTCAAAAGAATTTTCGCAAAACGCCTACACGGGCGTAGAAAATTCTTTCATACGCGAATATTTGAAAGAAGCCCCCGGCGACGCCGTAAAGGTTTACCTTTACGGGCTTTATCTTTGCGCTAATCCCGCCGCTTGCGACGGGTTAAAGGAATTTGCCGCGGCGACGGGGCTTTCGGAAGAAAGGGTTGCGGACTGCTTTAATTACTGGGAAGAATTCGGGCTTTGTTCCGTAATAGAAAAAGACCCGTTCACCGTAAAATATCTGCCGCAAAGCGCGGTATACTCTAAGCCGCGCAAATTCAAGGCGGAAAAATACACCGAATTTTCCAAAGGCTTGCAAGCGCTTTTGCCCGACCGTATGATCTCTACCGGCGAATATTCGGAATATTTTACTATTATGGAAACGTATTCCATCACCCCCGAAGCGATGCTTATGATAGCCAAGTATTGCGCCGACAGAAAGGGCGCGGATATCAGTTACAAATACGTTTCGAAGGTGGCAAAGGATTTCGGCAACCGCGGCATAACCACAGTTGAAAAAGTCGAAAAAGAACTTTCGGCGTATATTTTGCGTACGAGCGAGATAACCAAGATATTAAAAGCGTTGTCGGTTAGTCGCGCGCCGGATATCGAAGACCTTAATTATTTCAAAAAATGGACGCAGGAACTCGCTTTCGAGCCCGAAAACGTAATTTTTGCGGCAAAGACGATAAAAAAAGGCAATATGGCAAAACTCGACCGATTGCTCCTTGACCTGTATTCGGCAAAGTGTTTCGGTAAAGAAGAAATAGCGCATTATTGCGCGAACAAACAAGCGGTATTTGACCTTGCGGTAAAATTCAACCGCGCGCTTTCCATTTACGTGGACGTATTAGAACCCGAAATAGACGGTTACATCAACAAGTGGCTGTCTTACGGATATTCGGAAGACGCGCTTTTATTTATAGCGAACAGACTTTTCCGCGAAGGCAAAAACACACTCGCCGCCGCCGACGACCTTATAGAACAGTTGCGCGGGCGTGGTGTTATAGACCTTTCGAGCGTGAACGATTACTTTGAAGACGACAAAAAGACCGAAGAATTCCTGACCAAAATGCTTATGACTTGCGGGGCTAACCGCCGCCCCAACGCTTGGGATAAAGAAAATCTTTTAATCTGGAAAAGTTGGAATTTTTCCGAAGATATGATTTTAGAAGCGGCGCGGCTTTCGGCGGGTAAAAATTCGCCCCTGCCCTATATGAACAGCGTGCTGTCAAACTGGAAGAACAAAGGCGTATTCAGCATAGAAACGGCGCAGGAAAATCCCGCCGCTTTAACTACGGAAGATTACAACAGAGAGTATGCGCGAAGAAGAACCGTCGCGGTGTCGAGAGCGCAGAAAAATTTAGAGCGCGCAATGGAACTCGACGGGTTTTCCAAAATTTACGAGCGCATTTTCAGCATAGAAAAAGATATCGCGTTTGCGGAAATAGCGGAAGACGCGAGCGCCGCGGAAACGTTAAATCGGGAAAAAACCGAACTTTACGCAAAGGCGGGTAAAATACTTGAACAAATCGGGCTGGACTTTTCCGACCTGTCGCCGAAATATACCTGTACTAAATGCAACGATACGGGCTACGTCGGCACTCACCGTTGCGACTGTTTCGATAAAAAACCCGAATAAACACGATAGCGTAAAACGCCCGAACGGAAATTTTCCGTTCGGGCGTTTTTAATTTTTCAAAAAATTACTCTTCTATTCTGATAAAGCCTTTAACGCTTACCACTTCGTCCTGCGCGTTTAATTTATCTAACGTCTTTTTCATATTGCTCTCGAAAGCGGGATGAGTAATTACGATAATTTCCGCCAAGCCTTCTTCCGAAGTCATTTGTTTGACTTCTTTGATGCTTATATTGCCCTTTGCAAACACTCCCGAAATTTTCGCGAGAACGCCCGCGTCGTCTTTTACGAACATACGGATATAGTATTTCGTTATAAAATCGGAAACGAATTTTGTTTCTTTGTTTCCCTTTTCGTTGTTTTTAAACGGCGCGTAATAACACTCGCTGTGTTTTGCGGCAAAAATCACGTCCGAAACGATAGCGCTGCCCGTCGGAAGCGCGCCCGCGCCCCTGCCGTACAACATTATTTCTCCCACAGCGTCGCCGACTAAATGCACGGCGTTGAACGAATCGTTTACGCTCGCGAGCGGGTTGTCGTTTTTAACGAAAGTCGGGTGTACCCTTACGTCGATACCGTCTTGCGACTGTTTGCCTATACCGAGCAATTTAAGAGTATAGCCCATAGACTTGCCGTAAGCGATATCTTCTTTGTTTATACCTGAAATACCTTCTCTGTATACGTTTTCTATGCAAACTTTGCTGTTGAAAGCAAGACTCGACAAAATCGATATTTTATAAGTTGCGTCAAATCCTTCTACGTCAGCCGTCGGATTGAATTCGGCGTAACCGAGTTTTTGCGCTTCTTTAAGCGCGGTATCGTAATCTTCTCCGCACTCCGCCATTTTAGTCAGAATATAGTTTGTAGTACCGTTGATAATTCCCATTATCGACCGGATACGGTTAGCCTGCATACCGTCCTGCAACACCCTTATAATAGGCACGCCGCCGACGCAACTCGCTTCAAACATCAAAGCGACGTTCATTTTCTTCGCTTCTTCTTCGAGTTCCGACCAGTGTTTAGCGAACAATTCTTTATTCGACGTTACCACCGCTTTTCCGCTCATAAGCGCTTTTAACACGAACGTTCTCGCGGGTTCTGTTCCGCCCATAACTTCGACGACGATGTCTACGTTAGGGTTAGAAACGACTTCTTCGATATTAGCCGCGATATTCGCCTTGTCCACGCCGCGGGATAACGCCCGTTCCACGTTCTTTTCAAGCACCGTTTCTACGGTAATATCGAGATCCTGCGTGGTCTTGAAATATTCCTTTTTTTCGGTCAAAATGTCATACACACCGCCGCCTACGACGCCGAGACCCAAAATGGCAACGCCAATCTTTTTCATAAATTATCCTTCCTTCTGCCGCGAAACTCACGCGGATTATTTATTTAAATCGTAAATCGTTTTAAGCCCGAACAGCGTTAAAGTTCTGTCCACAACGTCTATGCACTTGGTTTCTTTCGCGATTATCTCGCCCAAGCCGCCGGTAGCCACCACTTTAACGTTATCGTCGCCGAGTTCCCTTTTGATTTTGCCGACTATGTTGTCCACAAGCCCGCTAAATCCGAATATAATACCCGCCTGCATATTCGTTTCGGTGCTTTTCGCTATCACCTTGCCGGGGGACACGAGTTCTATCATAGGCAGTTGCGCCGTACTCGAAACAAGCCCTTCGAGCGAAGTTTTTATGCCGGGAGCGATAACTCCGCCGATAAACGCGCCGTCAGCGTCAACCACGTTGAAAGTCGTCGCCGTACCGAAGTCAATCACAATCACAGGGCCGCCGTATTTTTTATATGCGGCAACGTTGTTAACTATTCTGTCCGCGCCCACTTCTTTGGGGTTTTCCGCCTTGATATTCATACCCGTTTTTATGCCGGGACCTACCATAAGCGGAGAAATGCCGAAGAAATATTCGCACATATGGCAAACGGTGTAATTTAAAGGCGGGATTACGGAAGACACTATAATACCCTTTATATCCGTCTTTTTGATGCCGGAATTAAAGAGAAGGTTTACAAGCACCGAACCGTATTCGTCCGCCGTTCTCGACAGCCTTGACGACACCCTGAAAGACGCGAGCATAACGTCGTCTTTCCACACGCCGTATTTGATATTAGTATTTCCAACGTCTATAACAAGCAGCATTATTGTTTGTCCTTATTATCGATATCTTCGATTTGCTCCGCGTTATCACCGTTATTCTTTTCCCTAAAAAGCGAACGGTCTACAATGCCTATTACCCTGTAAAGCGCGGGC